>CAMOUQ010000009.1 GCA_946626595.1 uncultured Prevotellaceae bacterium
ACGTGGGATAAGCGTGTCCCATGCGTGGGACGAGCCGAAGGTTCGGGAAGCATATCGTCACACCTTCAGCCCCGATAAACACTGGGTTCGTGACGATGTGACGATATTTTCGGGAAAAATCTTTCAGTGTGCGCGCGCGTAAGTAAAAGTCCCTGGGCGACTGTATGCAGTGGCCCAGGGACTGTTCGACGGATTGACAAAGTAGGTTAATCATTCTGTTTCACTACTTTTCGGCTCATGGTCTGATTTTCCGTCACGACGGTGACGGTGTAGACTCCGGGGGCGAGGCTGCCGGTGTCGAGCACCACGTGGCGGCCTGGGGCGGATGCGCGCTTCACCAGGGCACCGCTCACCGCATGGAGGCTGACACTGCGGATGATGCTACCGCCAGCGGTGACGTTCAGTTTGTCGCGAACGGGCAGCGGATAGATGCGCAGTTGTCCGTTCAGGGCCACATCGCCGATGGCATTCTCATGGTTCACGGTGTAGGTGAACTCGGCGATGTCGCTATCTATCATGCCCTCGCAGACGGCCATCACGCGGATGGTGACGCTGTCGGTGACGACGATGGGTGTGCCGTCGTAGACGTAGCGCTGGGCGTTTTCGTCACAGGGGCAGGAGCCGTCGAGGGTGTAGTAGATGACAGTTCCCTCGGTCTGGCAGGAGAGGTATATCTCGGTGCCCTTGTCCACGGCGGAGCCGGAGGCTATGGAGGCCGTGGGCATGTCGACGGCCAGGTAGGGTCGCTGCTCGATGCTTACGATGCTGGTGGCCGACAGTTCGCTGTCGCTGACGGTGAAGGTCAGGGCTGCGGTGCCGGGTAGCTGGCCTGTGAAGACGATGATGGCCGTGCCGTCTTCGCCGATGGTGACGCTCTCGTTCTCGAGGCTTAGCATCAGGTCGGACGAGGCCGTAACACTGAGTGTGCGACCGGCCGAAGCCAGGGCGGGCAGGATGCTGATCTGCAGGGCACTGGTCTGGCCATAGGCTACGACGGAGACGGAGTCGCAGACTATCTGCTTCACCTCCAGTTCTACGGCAAATGACTGCATGTAGTCGTCCTGCATGCGGATGCCGGCGTAGCTCTGCACGCGGTTCTTCACCACGAGGGTAATCTCGCGGGCCGAGAAGGGCTGCAGGGCGTTGAAGCGGATGCGGCTGGCATAGGTGTCGGTGGCCCCTTCGTAACTAACCTCCTCGTTGAGCAACTGGATGGAGCCCTCTACGGGTTCTCCGTCTTGCAGGACGATGATGTTCTCGGTGGTCAGTCCGTCGGGCATCATGTACTTGTCAAATTCCAGCTCGACGGCGTCCTCGTAGGCACGGGCCTGGCGCACCGTGGGCTGTACGTTTTGCTTCATGGCGATGTTGACGTCAAGTTGTGGAGGAGGCACGGGCAACCACTCGCTGTAAGTGGTCTCGTAGCCTTCCTTCTCGAACTTCACCTGCCAGAGGCCCTGGGGCACGTCCCAGCGGTAGTAGCCGTTCTCGTCGGTGAAGAGGGGGTTCTCCTGGGCGTATTCCTCGGCGTCCCACTTGACGATGTTCTCGTGGAGGTCACCGTACATGTCCTCGACGGTCTCCTTGTAGAATACGGTGGCCGTGGCCCCTTGTACGCGGTTGGAGAAGACACCTTCGTAGACGAAGCCAGAGGGGTCGATGCTGACGTCGGCATCGGGGTCTCCGGATTCGCGCCAATCGTCTTCGTCGGAGATGTCGTGATTGGGCTCGTCGGGATCGTCGCGGTGGCACTTCAGGGCACGGAGTTCTCTCCGAAGGGTTGCGACGTGTCCCTTGAATTCCTTAGCATATCTCTCGCAGGCCCATGACTTGGCGATGATGAGTGCCAGGTCTCCGATGAGAACCAGTGCCGAGGTGCCCATAGAGGGTGCCAGCGATGCAGCTGACGCTATGGCGCTGTTTATGGCAACGATGTCGGCAGCGATGTTGAGGGCATAGAAGGTTATGGCGGCGCCTCCCAGCGATGCTGCCCACCCCTGTATGTAGTCGGCAATCTCCTGGTTGGCGGGGCAGGGCTGCGGAACGGCCTTGTAGATGGCCACTACGGAGCGGATGTCGCGTATGCCTGTCATGATTTGGTTGATGATGTCGAATGCGGCAAGCAGTTTCTGGGCTGCCACGCCGATGGGGCTATTCTTGGCCTTGGATATGGAATTGCCCATTTCCTGCGTGCTGCGCATGATTTTTCCGCTGTTCTTGGCGGAATCCTTCAGACCGTTTTCGATGATTCGCTGGCCGGGAAATACGTTTCCTCCCCATCTGTTCCTGGCCAGTGACTTGATAGTGGACAATGCTTTTGAGAACTTCTCTTTTGAGACCTTATAGGCATATCCTAAGGCATTCTGGAAGGAATCGATGAAGTCCTTGACCTTATTCAGTCCGTCGTTAATCTTGCCGCACTTGGTCTGTGCCTCGTTGAGGAATGCTTCGGCACGGGCTATGAAGTCGTCTCTTGCAGGTGCCCTGTTTACGATGTGCTCCAGTGCTTCGAGGGTAATGGTTGCCTTGAAGTTGTTGGCAAAACTTACGATAACGATGCTGTCGGCTGTCTGGATGTAATAGAGGAAGGTGGAATCGTTGGTTTCCAGTTTGGTGTAGCCATCGGCCTCCATGGTACTTTCGTCCAGGCCTGAGCAGTCGGAGAAGTTGACCCCCTCGGCATAATCGGCAAGGGTGCTCAGCTCGTTGAGGTCGGCATTCAGGAAGTTCTGTGCAACGCTGAATATGGAGTCGGAGAGGGCTTCGGCTATTTCGTCAAGGAGAGCCTGCCCTTCCTCTTGCGAGGTCAGTTCCACGGGAACCAGGTCTTCGCTGTTCAGCCCATAGGCTGCATAGACCTCGCTCTCCAGTCTTGCAAGCAGTTGTTCGTCAGGCTGGTCTGAGAGATACAGCGTCAGCAACTGCTCCAGCAGGTCCTCTCCTGTGTGTATGGCAACTTCCAGATCTTCTTGCGCACTTGTGACGACATTGAGATTGTCATTTACACTGTTTGCATCCAGCATGTAGCGAGAGGCGGTGGTATACGAAACTGCCACATTCTTGGGAATATTTCCGTCATACATGTTGCCAAAATCACCATTTGCTATCCAGCACTTTTTGTGGCCGTCGTACTTTGCGGGTATTTCTGTCCAAGTGCCGTCGCCTGTCTTTACACGCAACCTGACGTTGCTTACCTTTGTAGTGTCGTTGTCGGTGAAGTCTATGGTGAACGTGAAACTCTTGTTGTAAATGTAGTAGGTGTACTTTTGAGCCTTGCTCGATGGATTCTGGAAGTCGAATACGATATCGAAGTTTTTATTCATTTCCGGATTCCAGTGGTACATGTGGACCTGAGTCACCTCTATGGCATTCTCGTCGTACACGCACTCCTTGTTCTCGCTCTGCAGCACCACATTCTGCGAAGTGGTGACACGTGCATAAATCTTGTGGCGAGACAGATTGTACGGGTCGTTCAGTTCGCACGTCGTTGACCAGACGCCATTGGCCAGCGATGTGGTCTGTCCGATGAGCACATCGTTGTCATAGATTTCTATGGTCGACTTGCCTATGGCCGTGCCACTGACGGGAATTACAGTCTTGGCCACGGTGCTGGGCACACTGATGGACAGGTCCTTGGCTGTGTAGTTGGCTGAACCGATGGGCTGGATGATGTTCTGTCCGTTGAGGTCGAACTGTGCGAAGGCGCTGGGGGCATAGTCGCCGCCAAGGGTTGGAATGACGCAGAAGCGGACACGGTCGGTGTAGCGCACCAGGGGGATGGTGAGGCGCGTGCCGTTGAGTGTGTAGCTGCTGGTGGTGTTGCCCACCATGACGGAGTTCTCCACAAACGAGCAGGACTCGGGCAGGTCGACTATCATCTGCACGTTGCTCACCTCGGAGGCGTAGGCCGTCTTGAAGTCAATGCGGCCGGTCAGGGTCAGGTAGTTGCCTGCCACGATGCTCGACTTGTTGACCGCGAACGATGTTCCCTCGCCAGTGTAGTAGAGTTTGCTCTCGTCCAGCGTGGGCACCTGTTCGATGCGAACCAGACTGATGGCTCCGCTCTCCACATCCACGGCATGCTGCACATAGTCGGTGCCCAGGGTAAGTCCCGTCTCGGGCAGTTGCGACAGGTCGTAGATGGTGTTGAAGAGGCGGCTGCTCCCCATGGTCACGAGTGTGTACGCTCCGTCGGCCAGACCGGCGAAGGCGAGCAGGGCATTCGTGTAGGTGGCCGTCTTCAGCAGTTTGCCGTCCTTGTCGTAGAGCATTCCCACCACGCTCCGGTTGGCGTTCTGCTGGAACGAGGCCTCGATGCGGCCCAGCTCCACGATGGGGAACTTGGCAGCGGCACGCTGCTCGCTGACGGTGCAGACGACGGTGACGGGCTTGAAGGCGGACGTGCGGCTGCTGGCCGTGATGCTGAGTTCGTCGCCATCGGCCACCTCCTCCAGCAGGACAATCTGCGGATACTGCACGCTGAACTGGCCAATCTCGCACTGCTTCGTCAGGTTACGGATGGCGAAGTTCACGTTCTGGTAGTCGCTGTACCACTCCTGCACTTCGGCCTTCTGTCCTTCGGCCACGCTGCTGGTGAAGGTGAAGCTGATGCCGACCGTGGCACCCACGATGCCCTTCAGCGCTACGTCGGGCACCGATGCCGACTCTGCGGTCAGCAGTTGGTCAATGGTCAGCGTCTGGCTCACATAGTCCTGTGCGGCCACGGCCAGCTGGGTGGGCACGCGGGCCATGCTCAGCTGATAGTGTCCTTCGGCGTCGGTCTTGGTGTTCAGCGTGCGGCCGTAGCGTCCGTCGAAGGTCTGCGAGGCACTCACCGTGGCGCCGACCAAGGGCTGGCCCGTCTGATAGTCCTTGACCAGGCCCGATATCGTGGTCTGCGGGATGGCCTCCAGCTGGCACACGAGGGCGTTGTCGCCGTCCTGCAGGGTGTATGCCTGGGCCTGCGGGGTCTGATAGGTCATGGCCAGTTCCTGGCTGAGGGAGATGCGATAGGCCACCTGCCGCCCTACGGGCAGTCCCGAAAGGCTGGTTCCCTGGGCCACGTAGTTGCCCGCAGTGTCGGTCCAGGCCACTTGCACCTGTCCGGTTACGTCCTTGTCGGCGGCCATCACCTTCAGGGTGACGTTCTGCGGCCTGGTGAGCGAGGCGAAGGTTACGGTTACGTCATCGTCCTCCACCTTTACATTACCAATCTCTCCGAACACGTCGCCAGCTTGGCTGCGCAGAACGACGTTCCACTCCGTATTCCGGATGATGTTGGCAAAGGTGTAGCTCAGGCGGTCGGTCATCACATAGTGCATGTGCTGGCCGTTCTTGGCATTGGTCAGTTCCAGCCACATCCCGGCAAAGTCGGCCACCGCCGTACCCTCGGGCAGGAAGACCGTCAGGTTGCGTATGTCCTCCTGGATGGGCATCAGGGTGAAACGGCTCCAGGCCTCGTCAGCCTGATACTGGGCAATGGCTGCTGCCGGAACGTACACCACCAGTCCGTCGGGCACGCCGTCGAACACCTGGTTCTCCAGTGTGGGCGGAGTCATGGCATAGAGGTTGACGGCCGTCAGCTGCTCACATTGGTAGAAGGCGCGATAGCCTATCTTCTCGACCGAAGCGGGCAGGTAGATGTTTTCTATCTTCGAGTAGTCGAAGGCGTACGAAGGTATCTCCGTGATGCCCGTCACTCGGCTCAGGTCCAGCAGGGTGCAGTTCTCGTAGTTGTTGGCTATGCCGAAGTCGTTGTTTCCCATGCGACCGGCCACGGTTATCATGGCCACTTCGCTGGTGCTACTCTCGCCGATGGCATTGCGCACAGCGGAATTGAGGCTGTTGGGCGTGAAGTCGTCCACGATGACCTCGCCCAGTTCCTTGTTCCAATAGTTCTTGGCAGGGTTCGAGGGCACCTCGGGGTCGAAATCGAAGACGCCATAGATTTCCGTATTGCCGTGAGGCATGACATAGTAGAAGTCGCGTTCGGTGGACAGGACGTTGCCCTTGCTGTCCTCCCAGCGCAGGAACTTGTAGCCCGTATTGCTGTAGGAATAGAGCCGCACGTTGGCACCCTCCTCGGCGGTGGCCTGGTTGGTGTTGAACGAACCGCCTCCCATGGGCTTGCACCTCAGCGTAACGGTGTAGAGCGTTGCCATGGAATCGGGGTTGGCCGGGACGTCGGGGTCGTAGTCGAACAGGGCCGTCAGATGTACATCGCGCCGCGGCATGGTGTAGTCGAACGACAAAGATTCGGACACCTTCTCGCCTTGGTCGTCCTGCCAACACAGGAACTTGTAGCCTGTGTTGCGGTAGGCATACATGTATATCCTCGCTCCGGCAGTATAGCGCCCGCTGGTTGTGCTCAGCGAACCTGCTCCTGTGGGGGAGATACTGGCCGAGAGGTTATAGAAGGTAGTGGTGTCGGGCATTGCAGGGTTGCCAGGCACCTCAGGGTCATATTCGTATCGGGCTTGCAACTTGGCATCGTGCGAGGGCATGGTGTATTTGAAGCTCGTGGAGGAGGCGACGAGTTGGTCGCCCTCGTACCATCCCTTGAATACGAAACCCGTGTTGCGGTACGCATATAGGTAGACGGTACTCCCCTCTTCGTATGTTCCGCCACTCGTGTTGAGAGAACCCGCACCGACTGGCGTGACCTCTACCGTCAGGTTGAAGGTTGAGGCCAGTGCCATCGATACGTGCAGCAGACATACGAGCGTAAAGCTTAATAGTCTGTTCATATATTCTCAGTGGTTTACTTGTTCGACATGAATTTCTTTCCCTTCTGTACGTAGACGCCCTTCTTCGGGCTGGCCTTGCGGCCGGTCAGGTCGTAGACGGGGAGTTCTTCCTTCTGGGTCTCAGTGTCGGCAAAGTCGATGCCAGTGCTTTCGTCAACGAAACGAAGTACGAAGCGGCCGGGATAGTTGCCGGCATTGGCCGTGAAGGTGTATTCGCCGTCGGTGAGCGAAACGCTCTTGCCGGTCAGTTGGTCCTCCAGCATCACCTTGTAGGGCGTTACGGCATTGGCCAGGGCTATGGTGTGCGAACCGCTGCGGCCGATGCGCATGCTCAGGACTGCCACTCCGTCGGCCAGGGGGCGTTCGTTGATGGCGTAGTCGGTGTTGCTGTAGGTGGAGAACAACTGGGGAACAGAGGCATCCGAGGACATGAACTTGCTGGCATCCTTGTCCATTTCATAGTTGCTGCTGGCCTGGTCGTTCAGCACGATGCGGGTCTGGTCGGTCGTCAGTCCGTCGGTCAGGGTCAGGTTGACAATGGTGCGCACATTGGCACTTTGGGCACGCACTCCGGCGGCTTCCTCTATGGTGCGGGCATCGCGGGTGGTCTGGCGTCCGTCCTTGCCGAATACGATGTTGCCATTGTCGACGGGACGCTGCACGAAGAAGGCTTCGCCCGGACTCAGGATGTAGGCGTCGTCGGCAGTGCTGTAGGCCTTATACGTGTTGTTGTACGAATCCCAGACGGTGATGGGGGCCTGGAACTGCATGAAGCGGGTGTCGTAGTAGCTGGGGTAGGGGTTGCCGATGAAGTTCCAGCTACGGTTGTGCGTGAACGAGCTGGGATATTCGTTCAGGGCAACGGTGATGTCGGTGGTGCGGAACAGATTGTTCTTGTTGCCGTTGTTGATGGCCTTCAGGTGGAATCCGCTGCCTTCCTGCCAGTTGTTGTTCACGTATCGGCTGCCCTGGATGATGAATCCCTCGCCAGCCTTGATTTCGTCGTCGGCCGTCAGGCGCACCCATGTCTTGTCGGTCTCGCCGGCAGCGCGTGCCTGGCCGTCGTACTTGCGGATGACCCAGTTGGTGGTTCCCGTTTCGAAGGGCACGATGTCCGAAACCTTCACGTCGAACGGCATGGCCATGAACGTCCATCTGTCATTGCGGGTGTATATGTCAATCTGTACATTGTCGGCACGAAGGTGCGAATTGTTCACTAGTGAGCAATAGTGGATGTTGCGGTTTCTGTAGCTATAGACGTAGTTGGGGTCCCAGAACATCGAGAAGTCGGTCATCGAGAGTGTGCCCTCGCCGTTCACCGTCAGGGTGCCATACTGCCAATAGGAAGAGCCCTTCTGGTCGTGTATCAGACTCACGTTGGGCTTGTAGTCGGTGGTCAGTCCCTCGGGCAGCGTGAGGTGGAAGTCGCCCACTACGGTGATGTTCTCGGGCAGATAGTCGATGGGCTTGATGATGAGGAACTTGTCCCAACCTGTCGCCTGCTTGTAGTTGTTCACTGACAAGGCCGGTACGTACAGTTCGCGGCCTTCCATGTTCGTGCCATAGGGCACCTGGTCGGTCATGTAGGGCGGTTCGATGGAGAGGCAGGTGACTTTGCGCAGATTGTCGCAATAGTCGAAGGGCGACGAGTTGGCCAGCACCAGCGAACTGGGCAGGGTGACCTCGGTCAGGCCGTCGCAGTCGTAGAAACTGTTGTCGGCCAACTGGTAGAGGCCCTCGTTGAACTGCACATCCGAGAGCGTGAAGTTGTAGGCAAACGCATTGCCGCCGATGTAGTGCAGCGTGGTGGGGAATTTCACCGAGGCCAGGTTGTAGTTGTCGTAGAAGGAACCGTCGCTGATGTTCACCAGTCCTTCGGCAAAGTCAATCTGCTTCAAGTTATAGTTGTAGGCGAATGCGTTGTAGGGAATGGTCTGCAACGTTGTGGGCAACTTCAGGTAGGTGTTGCGTTCGCAGCGATAGAAAGCACCGTCGCCCAGTGTGGTCAGGCCTTCGGGCAGAACCACCTCGCGCAGGTTCGTGCACTCCTGGAAAGCATAGCGGCTGATGGCCTGCAGCGATGCAGGGAAGTCGATGTGTTCCAATGCATAGCAACGATAGAAAGCAGATTCGCCAATCGTAACAAGCGAAGACGGCAGGATTACCTTTTCGATGATCTTGTGCTCAGAGAACAGTTGATTGGGCAGGGCGGTCATCTTCACGCCGTTCATGTCAATCTCGCACATACTGGTCAGGCGATCGCGGATGGTGGTGAGGTCGGCATCGTTGAGTGTTCCGGACACCTTCAGGCTCTTCACGTCGCTGAAGTATTCAACCTTGCTCAGGATGGAGTCGCCCAGCGAACCTGGAACCTGAATGTCGAAGGCCAGGAATACGTATTCGAGACGCAGGCTGATCTTGTCCATCTCGTTCATCAGGCGCATGCAGTCTCTGCTGGACAAGGAACCGTCCTTCAGTCCCTTTTCAGCCTTAGCTATCAGAGCCGAAACCTCCTGCACGGTGGTGGGGGCAGCCTTTTCGGCGCCGTTCACCTTTTCCTGCAGTTGCTGGGCTCTCTTTGCCAGAGCATCGTAGTTGTCCACTGCAGCCAAGGCATCGTCGTAGATGTCAGAATACTTGACGATTACCTGGCTCTTGGCCTCATAGCCGGCTGCAGCCTTCAGTTCCTCTAACATGGCAACAACCTGGGCACGATATCCTTCGGGCATAGGCATACCCTTCATCTGAGGCAGCTTCTCCTCCACCTCGGCAATGTCGGACTCGTTGACGTAGTCCAGACGGAAGTTGTCGAAACAAGTCCACTGGTACCAGCCGGACTCGTCGAAGCGGATACCGATGCGCAACGTATCCTTGTCGTTATAGGCAAAGAGCGTGTTCTCGTACATACCCCTGTTGAAGGCCAGCGACGTGCTGGTTGCATAGTCAGGAACAAACGAACCCTCGCCAGTGGTGATGAACTCGCCCTGGCGGTAGAAGTTTTCATACACGGCCTCGTCGTAGATGTTCTTGACGGGCTGTTCCGCCTGTCCCATATAAATCTTGGCCTGGACAGGCTGCTTGCCATACCAGTACCACGACTGATTGTCGCTGCCCACCATCTGGAAAGCCTGCACGCGCAGACGATACAAACCCTTCTTGGCACTGGGCAGATCCTGATACATGTCAAAGCCATAGCGGTTGTTGCCGCTTCGCATCACATAGTTTTCGTCCAGTCCACCACGAGACAGGTCGTCGCCCGTGCGGGTCCAACCATCATAATACTGGTCGAACTGTGGGTTCACAATACGCGGAGCATCGTAGCCGTAGAGACCGAAGTCGATGAAGTTGCTGCCATAGGTAGCTCGCACCTGCACAGCCACCACATTCTGACCCGTATGCAAAAGTGCTTTCTGTTCTGGGGTCAATGCCACGATGACGGGGCTGTTGTAGCTCAGGTAGCCGTTGTAGCTGTATATTTCCGTTCCGTTCAAATACAGCGTGCAATCGTCGTCGTGCAGCAGGTACAGGTAAACGGTGTTGACACGGTCCAGCGACTCAACGTCGAAATAGCGGCGCAACCAGTAGCTGGAGTAATTCTCCGTCCATTCCGTGTTGAAATATACATCACTCGTATTGCTGATGGGGCCCTGCAAGGTGCCCCACGCCGAGTCGTCGTAGTTCTCGGTGTACCATTCGCCATCTGGTACGACTGAAGTGTTTTGTTCATACAGATACTTGGCACTCCATGCCTCTTTTGACATTTGGCCGTAGGGCAGCAGAACCTGCTGGGCCAAGGCGTGATGACAGAACAGCACTGCTATCATCAACATTACTGCAAGTGTTTTCTTCATACTTCAAGGTGATTAAGAGGTTAATAATATGTATCTTGCGGCCAAAGTTATGGAAAAAGAAACAATAAAACAAATATTTTTGGTGGAAAAAGCTTTTTTATGTCTGTTTTCTTCTTCCGGTGTCCGAAATATCAGAAAGAGAATGGATTACCGTCGGCGGTGGCAATCCATTCTCTTTATATATTTATGGAACATGCGCATGCGCGCACGCCAAGAAGTGCTTTATTGCAATTTGGGCTTCAGCTCGTCGGGGCTGTCGTTGGTGTGCATGTCCACCTTGGGGGCCGTGCGCGTGAAGAAGTCGGCCACGCGGTCGGCGGAGAGCTTGAGCGTGGGCTTGAAGTCGGGGCTCTGCATGTAGGTGAGTATGGCATGCCGCATCTGCCGTGCCACAAGGCGCTGGGAGAGGTGGCTGTCGATGTCCATGGTGGTCATGAAGAGGCGTCCTTTGCCCACCTGTGCCTCCACGATCATGCCCAGCTTGCGTGAGAGGTGCCACGTGTCGATGGGCTGGACGGGCGACTGGTAGTCGGCAGGCATGTCGGAGAGCAGGATGACCTGGGCACGGTTGAGCAGTTCCCACCAGTTGAGGTTGGCCCAGTCGTCGCTCAGGAAGTGCTTGAAGAGGGGATGCTCCGTGTGGATGTATGCGCCGGTGGTGTGGGGCGGGCGCATCTTGAACCAACTGGTGTTCCAAAAGACGGGCAGATAGGTCTGACGTATGTCGTTGCCCATGGTCACCTTGCCGGCTGCCGTGAGCAAGACTTTGCCACCGCGTGCCAATACATTTTTGGCGGTTTCATCGAGAGCTTGGGCTATGTAGATGCCCTCGCTGTCAACTTTTGTCAACTCCTGAGGATAGACCCAGAAGTCCCACGAGTTGCGCACCTGGCCCCTGGAGGCTGCTACGGTGAGCGTCAACTTGATGGGTTGACTGAACCGCTGGAGCGGCATCTCGACGGTGCCCAGTTGGGTGTTCTTTCCGAGGGGCACGTCCTGCTTCTTCAGCTTGCCCTGGTGCAGCACGTTGCCTGCCTGGTCGGAGATGAAGAAGGAAGGCTCGAAGCCTACGAGCGTGCCCCGGTAGGCATTGTAAAGTTCGACGGGTACGCGCAGCGTATCGGCCGAACTGTAGACGAATCGGGGGAAGCGTGCCAGGGGCACTATGGGGGAGCAGAACTGCCGCCACTCCTGTGCCGTGCAATAGCCTTTCTCGCGCCAGAAGACGTTGAGCACGCCCTCCAGTGCCGTGCCCTGTCCGCTGTAGTCGTTCAGGCCGAGGAGCTGGAATCCGGAATAGCCCGGAGTGCGCAGGTTGCGTTCTATCTCGTACTTGTAGCAGAGCTTCTGCAGCCGGCCGCTGGCCATGAGGAAGTTGCGTGCCTGCGAGGCCATGCCGTTGGAGCGCAGGAGGTCGGCAAAGATGTCGAAGTTGTAGGCCTTGTTGACGCCTGTGTAGAGGCGGCGCTCGTCGAGGTCGGGGAAGGCGCACCACTGGCCCTGCTCGTGGGCCACGATGGGCGAGTTGTTGTCGGCTTCGCCCTTATAGTTGCGGGGCCGGAGTATGTCCTGCAGGTAGTTGTCGTCGCTCGAGGGGGCATGTCGACTCCAGTCGAGGCCACGTCCTCCGCCCTTCACGTGGTATTGGCTCTCCGAGTCCCAGGCCCAGCCACCGCCCACGGAGGCACCGCAGTAGAGTCGGCGAGGGTCCTTTTCTTGCCAGTGGGTGACCCACTTGTTGGTGTAGGGCACCCAGTTGCCTGCGGGTTCGTTGCCCGAGGCCATCATGGTGAATGAGGGGTGGTTGCCGTAGGCATCGAGGATGCGCTGTGTCTCGTCCATCAGGTATTTGTCGATGGCCATGCCGGCACCCAGTTTCACTCCGTGGTTGGCCCATGTGGGACCTTCGGGCTGCAGGTAGAGACCCAGTCGGTCGGCCACGGCAAAGGCTGCCTCGGGCGGACAGTAGGAGTGGAAACGTATGTGGTTGAGCCCGTAGGCCTTGCACTGCCGGAAGATGCGTTCCCATTCGTCCTCCTCCATTGGGGGGTAACCCGTCAGGGGGAAGGTGCAGTTCTCCACAGTTCCGCGCAGCCAGATGGGGCGGTTGTTCAGGTACATCTGTCGGCCCTTGACCGAGATTTCGCGCATGCCGAAGTCGGTCTCATAAGTGTCGCCGTCGACACTGAGGGTCAGGTGGTAGAGGTTGGGATGGAATTCGTCCCAGAGTTTCATGTTCTGTCCCATGGGCAACATGAAGACCATGTGGTCGTTCTCGAACATGCCTTCGTGGTCGACGACCACTTCTCCCTCGGGGTCCTCTATGATGAGGCGTATGTAGGGCGGTTCGTCATATTCGCCCAGGCGGTTGGACATCTTGGTTTCCACCAGCACTTTGTGCTCGGCCAGATTGGGGAAGACGCGCACCCTCTCTATCCACACATGGTTGGGTGTGGCTTGCAGTTCCATGCGCCCTACGATGCCGTTCCAGTCGCCCTGGGTCTGGTCGGTGACGGAGTGTGAATCCTGGCCCACGCAGACGCCGTCGATGCGGTTGTCCACACGTATGGCGATGGTGTTGGAGCGTCCGGGCTTGATGTGGCGCGTCAGGTCGAACTCGTGGGGCACCGACAGACTGTTGCCGTGGCCGGCTTCGTGTCCGTTGACGAAGACTGTGGTCTCGATGTGTGGCCGTTCCAGATAGAGCAGTACGCGCTGGTCATCCCATGCCTGGGGAATGTATATTTGCCTGCGATACCAGGCCACGCCGACATAGTGCTTCTGCGGTGTCAGGAAGAAGGGGAACTTGACGGTCTCTCCCTCGCGGCGGTAGCGCTCCATGTAGGGGTTGAAGTAGAAGCTGGAGTCGTAGAGCGAACTGACCCAGGGCGTGTGCACCGTGGGGTCGTCGCCCTTGCCGTTTTCGGGCATCGAGCCGGGCAGGAGGATGTGGTCGAGGAGTTCGCGGTCTTGCCACTTCTGCTTCAGTCCCACGTCGTCGCGGTCAGTCTGGAACTGCCAGTCGCCTGCGAGGCTGATGATGTTCTGGGCGTGGAGCCCGGAATGTTTGACACTGAAGATTGAAAGTTCGCAACAGATGAGAAGAGCTATCAGTTTCAGTATTTCGGGCTTTTTCATATCACTCCTCTTTATGATCCAGCACTTCGTATTTTGAATTGTTCGACTTAAATTCGGGCACGATTTCCTTCATCTTGGCCACGGTGGCCATGTCGTCGAACTGCGCGGCTATGCTGATCAGTTCGTCAATCTTGCGGCTGGCCTCCGTGAAGTCGTATTCGCGGACGCTGGCAATGCGAATCTTCTCGTGGAAGGTGGGCATTGTGTTTTCCTTGTCGTTGAGTACCTCCTCGTAGAGCTTCTCGCCGGCACGCAGTCCGGTGAACTTAATCTCCACGCCCTCCGCCCCACTGAGGCGTATCATGCGACGGGCCAGGTCGGCAATCTTGACGGGCTTGCCCATGTCGAAGACGAATATCTCGCCGCCGTTGCCCTTGGTGCCGGCCTCCAGCACCAGTTTGCAGGCCTCGGGGATGAGCATGAAGAAGCGGATGATGTTGGGGTCGGTGACGGTAACGGGTCCGCCGTTCCGGATTTGTTGCTTGAACAGGGGGATGACCGAACCGTTGGAGCCCAGCACGTTGCCAAAGCGGGTGGTGACGAACTGCGTGCTGTCGGTCTTGCCGGTGCGCTTGAGCTCGTTGTTCAGGCTCTGTACGTAGATTTCGCATAT
Organism: uncultured Prevotellaceae bacterium; assembly: GCA_946626595.1. GTDB lineage: Bacteria > Bacteroidota > Bacteroidia > Bacteroidales > Bacteroidaceae > Physcousia. The sequence continues at coordinate 14,349 of CAMOUQ010000009.1, forward strand.
TCGCTTCGAGCAGCCCATGACGTTGGTCGGGTTGACGGCCTTGTCGGTGGATATCATGACAAACTTCTTGGTGCCGTACTTCACGCTCAGGTCGGCCATGACCTTGGTGCCATAGACGTTGTTGTGGATGGCCTCGCTGGGGTTGTTCTCCATCATGGGCACGTGCTTGTAGGCTGCGGCGTGGAAGACGTATTCGGGGCGGAAGTCTCTGAATATCTTCTCCATGCGCTCCTGGTTGCAAATGCTGGTGACGATGGTCTCGCAGGGGATGTCGGGGAACTGCTTCGACATCAAAAGGCGGATGTCGTGCTCGGGCGTCTCGGCCTGGTCTATGAGCATCAGGGCGGCGGGCTTGGCCTGTGCCACCTGGTTGACTATCTCCGAGCCGATGCTGCCTGCCGAACCGGTGATGAGTATGCGGTGGCCTCGCAGTTCGTTGGCCACGCTCTCCATGTCCACCTCTATCTCGTCGCGCGGCAGGAGGTCTTCCACGCTCACTTCCTTCAGTGGCATGGCAGCCCCGGGGTCGCTGTTTTCCAGACCCTCGTGGACGCGCTGCTCCACCATGTATATCTTGATGTTGTTGGAGATGAGCATGTCCTGCAGTTCCTCGTCGTTGCGGAACTCGCGTGTGCGGATGGGCGAGACGAGCACGGCCTCTATCTTGTCGCGCTTCAGGGCTTCCTTCAGTTCCGAGCGTTCGATGTGCACCTTCACGCCCATGAGCCTGTGGTGGGCGAAGTGGGGGTCGGGGGCTATGAAGCCGCTCAGCGTGAAGCGTGTCGGGCGCTGCCCGCGGATGCTCTTGGCCAGGGCGACGCCGCCGTCGTGCACGCCATAGATGTAGACGCGCCGGCTGCTCTCCGTGGTGCGCACTACATCGTACATCACCTTCACCAGCACGCGCATGGCCCACATGACCGCCGTGGCGATGAAGAAGGTGAGGATGAGGTGTCGCGAGGTCAGGTGCTCAAGTTTGGTGTCGGACAGTCGGTACACTCCGTAGTGTAGCACGAGGATGACCGCGAGCGACGTTATGTTGGCAAAGGCCACGCGCTGGAGGTCGACGAACGACGAGTAGCGTATGATGCCGGAATAGGTGGAGTAGATTCTGAACGACACGATGCATACGGCCAGGTAAATCAGCATGACGTTGGAGATGGTGTAGAAATGCTGCAGTGTGATTGCCCCGCCGTGTGCCAGCCAGTAGGCAAAGAAGGAAGACAAGTATATGATGAGGCAGTCCAGAATCAGTATTGTCCAGTAGGGCAGGGCTTTCCGCTTGAAATACCAGCTAAAGAGCCTGTAGGGGTGTCTGAATTTCATATTGCGCAAGGTTTTTTGTCCGTTCTTTTTATTAATTTAATACTATATATCAAAGAAATAGGTTTCGCAAAGTTACACATTATTTCCCATACAGCCAAGCATTCTTGCGATTTTTTTCATTTTCGTCTCGGACGACATTTCCGACCGACCGTAGGGAATAACTTTACAGCCCCGCGAGAGAAAGTTCCGCCATCGCCGATGTCCGTACGTTCATCGTCGGTGTACGTACATCCATCGTCGACGTCCGTACGTTCATCGGCGATGGCGGAACTTTCTCTCGCGGGTCTGCAGACTATCCCTCCGGGAGCGGAAAAGAATGTGTGTAAAGTTTTTCGGGAAAATGGTGCCGTATGTCGCAAATAATGTGTATCTTTGTGGGACATTATCAACTTAATAAATGAACGCGCGTGTATGAAACTTACCGGACGTAGAGAAAGTACGAATGTGGAAGACCGCCGTGGAATGAGCGGTGGGGCAAAGGCCGGCCTCGGTGGCTTGGCAGGTATCGTAATTGTGGCCCTGATGACCCTGATGAACGGGGGCAGCCTGGGCGACGTAGTTAGCAACGTGGTGCAGCAGGGCGGACTGTCGGCCATCCAGGAGGAACAGGTCGAGGGCCAGCGCCAGTTTACCCCCGAAGAAGAGGAACTGGCCAAGTTCTCGCGCCAGGTGCTGGCCTCCACCGAGGACGTCTGGACACAGGTGTTCAAGCAGATGGGCCGCGAGTACACTCCCCCCACGCTGGTATTGTTCACGGGCAGCGTGTCATCGGCCTGCGGCGAAGCCAGCAGTTCCGTCGGCCCCTTCTATTGCTCGGGCGACCAGAAACTGTACATCGACCTCTCGTTCTTCACCGAAATGAAGAGCCAGCTTGGCGCCGACGGCGACTTCTCTTATGCCTATGTCATCGCCCATGAGGTCGGGCACCATGTCGAGAACCTCCTGGGCACGCTGAATGCTGCCCATGTGCAGATGAACAAAGTGTCGAAGACCGAGGCCAACAAGATCAGCGTCCGCCTGGAGCTGCTGGCCGACTACTATGCCGGCGTCTGGGGACACTACGAGAACCAGGCCTACCGTTCGCTGGAGGCTGGCGACATAGAGGAGGCCATCGACTGTGCCGAGAAGATTGGCGACAACTATCTGCAGAAGAAGGCCCGCGGCTACGTGCAGCCCGAATCCTTCACCCACGGCACCAGCGCCCAGCGCATGAAGTGGCTGAAGAAGGGACTCGAGACCGGCAACATGAACACCACAACCTTCGGTATCCCCGAAAACCAATTGTAAACCGAAATGAAAAGAAACATCATACTCTGTGCACTCTGTCTTCTCTGTGCACTCCGTGGCCAATCCCAGGTTACCGTACATGTTGACCTCAACCAGCCTGGGCATGCCGTCAGCCCTACGCTCTACGGCATCTTCTTCGAGGACATCAACCATGCTGCCGACGGCGGCCTGTATGCCGAACTCATCCGCAACCGCTCCTTCGAGGAGGTGCGCGGATTCGAACACGAAACGGCCGTAGCCTGGTCGGCAATGCCCGGTGCGGACATCCGTCTCACCACCGACAACCTGCTCAATGAAGCCCAGCAGCACGCCCTCCAGGTCGATGTCAGACAGGCCGGCAGCGGCGTGGAGAACAAAGGCTTCTGGGGCATACATGCCCAAAACGGCCTTCAGTACAAACTCTCCTTCTGGGTGCGCGCCCTGCAGGGCAACCCCGGGCAGCTGACAGCCTCGCTGGTCGGCAGCGACGGACAGGTAATCAGCTCCGTCTCCATTGGCGATAAAATCGGCAAGAAGTGGCAAAAGGTGGAGACCAAGTTCGTCTGCACCGGCGACGACCCACAGGCCCGTTTCCGCCTGACCGCCGAGCGCCCCTGCCAGATGGCCCTCGACGTGGTGAGCCTCTTCCCGCCCACCTTCAAGAACCGCCCCAACGGCATGCGCCCGCAGCTGGCACAGATGTTGGCCGACATGCACCCCAAGTTTATGCGCTTCCCCGGCGGTTGCTATGTCGAGGGACAGGAAGCACCGGAGAACGCCTTCCGCTGGGAACGCACCATAGGTCCCATCGAGAAGCGCCCCGGACACTACGACGCCAACTGGCGCTACTGGACCACCGACGGCATGGGCTTCCACGAGTTTCTGCAGCTGTCTGAGGACCTGGGTGCCAAGCCCCTCTACGTGGTCAACGTGGGCATCTGGCACGGAGGCTTCACACCCGTGGAGGAACTGGACGGCTGGATTCAGGAGTGCATGGACGCCCTGGAATATGCCAACGGCGACGCCAAGACCACCAAGTACGGACGCCTGCGTGCCGAGAACGGGCATCCCGAACCCTTCAACATCGAGTATCTGGAGATTGGTAACGAGAATGCCAACTTCCACTTCGGCGACAATCGCGACCAGAGCGAACGCTACTTCGAACGCTACCGCAAGTTCTACGACGCCATCAAGGCCAAGTACCCCAACATCCAGTGCATCGGCAACGTGGAGGCCTGGGGCACCGACTATCCCTCGTGGCGCAGCAAGGAGCCCGTCGACATGCTCGACGAGCACTACTACCGCAATCCGTCGTGGTTCATGGACGCTTACCAGAAGTACGACCGCTACGACCGTCGCGGCCCGAAGATATACGTCGGCGAATACGCCGTCACCAGCCAGTTTGGCAAGGTGGGCAACCAGAATGCAGCCCTGGGCGAAGCCGTATATATGCTGGGCATGGAGAACAATTCCGACATCGTAGCGATGGCCTCGTACGCCCCCATCTTTGTCAACGACAATGCCTCCAACTGGCCCACCGACATGATTCACTTCAATGCGCACTATGCCTTCGGCACACCGTCGTACTGGGTGCAGAACCTCTTCTCCAACCACATCGGCACGCGCACCGTCCCCCAGACGCTGAAGTGGACGCTGCCCGAACCCAAACCCGTGGAGGCCCCTCAGGCCTTGCACGTCGGCGTGGGCACATGGGACACGCAGGCCGAATATAAGGAGCCGCAACTCATCGTCGACGGACAGACGTACCGCCTGCCCGACATCAAGACGTGGGAGCACAATCGCGGTCGCGAACCCCACATGGAGGTCTGCCCCACCGACTTCAAGGCCAAGAAGTACACCTACAGCGTGAAGGCCCGCAAGACTGGCGGACGAGAGGGCTTCCTGCTCGTCTATAACTACCAGAACAACCGCGACTTCGACTGGTTCAACATCGGTGGCTGGGGCAACACCCAGAATGCCATCGAACAGAGTGTCGACGGCGGACGCATGAACATCGGGCGCGAGGCTCCCTTCAAGGTCGAGGAGGGCCGCTGGTACGACCTGCGCGTCGAGGTGGAAGGCGACAGCGTGGCTGCCTACATCGACGGCAAGCTCCAGACGACGGCCCGCCATCGCAATCCCAACATGCGCGGCGTCTTCAGCAACTCCACGCTCGACGAAAAGACCAATACGTTGTACATCAAGGTTGTGAACGTGGGCGAGGGCTCGACGCAGGGCTGCGTCATCCTCAACGGCGGATTGGCTGCCCAGAGCAGCATGGTGCGCCTGGCGGCTGAGAGCGGACAGGACGAGAATACACGTCAAGACCCCTTGGTCATCCAGCCACACTACATCGGTACATTCATCGACCAGGGCGGCCGTCAGGTCAAGTTCCCCGTGGCTCCCTTCTCGGTCAACATCATTACCGTAAAACTGAAATAGTCCCCATCCCCCAGGGTTAGCAAACGACCATGCCGAACAATTTCCAAGGCCAGGGCGCCTATCAGATTCAGACCCAGACTCAGACACTCACACCTCAGCAAGTGCTGACGGTGCGACTGACCGAACTGCCCCTGAACGACCTGCGCGAGCGCATCGAGAAGGAACTGGAGGACAACCCCTGGTTGCAAGGGGAGCGCACGGAACATGCGGGCGGCCCTGACGAATCGGAAGATGGGGGCCGCGCAGAGGGCGACGAGGAGGCTGGAGAGACTGATTATGCCCCGTCGGGCGCCGACAGCGACAGCTATGACGACGTGGACGACGGCATCCCCCGGGAGCCAAGCGGAAACAACGAGGAGCAGCGCGGCCACGAACTGGGGGATACGTCCGAATCGTTCTTCGACCACCTGGTGGGACAACTTGGCGAATACCAACTCACCGACCACGAACGAGAGGTGATGAAGTACCTGATAGGTTCGCTGGCCGACGACGGCCTGCTGCGCACGCCGCTCTATCAGATAGCTGACGAACTGGACATCTACCAGAACGTGCAGACCAACGAGGAGGAATTGGAACGGCTGCTTACGTCAGTCCTGCAACAGATGGACCCCGCTGGGGTGGGGGGGCGCGACCTTCGCGAGTGCCTCACCCTGCAGGCCCGGCGCAACTACAGCGGTAAGGTGCGCGACCAGTTGGTGACCCTCTTCCAGCGCTATTGGGACGACTTTGTCCATCTGCGTTGGCAACGCATCCAGCATGTGCTGAAACTGGACGACCTGGAAGTCGAACGCCTGCGCCAACGCATTCAGCGACTGAATCCGAGACCCGGAGGAAGCCTGGGTGGCGACCGCAGCGACAACCATATCATCACGCCCGACTTCTTCGTCGAAACCGATGAGAACGGACGCATACAACTGACCCTCAACGAAGGAGAACTGCCCCGGCTGACCATCAGTCCCGACGCAGAGCAGGAACTGCAGATGCCTGTCGTCTCGCGTTCCGAGCGCGATGCCATGAACTATTTGCGACAGCAGGTGGGCAACGCCCGCATGTTCATCGAGGCCATTGCCCAACGCCGCGAGACGATGCTCCGCACCATGCAGGCCATCATCCGCCTGCAACGACCCTTCTTCCTGGAGGGCGACGAGACATTGCTTCGGCCCATGAAGCTGGAAGATGTGGCCAGCCAGACGGGACAGGACATCTCCACCGTCAGTCGCGTCTCCAACAGCAAGTATGTGCAGACCGACCATGGCATCTATCCGCTGCGATGGTTCTTCACCTCTGCCGCATCACAGAATGGCGACGAGGTGACGGTGCGAAAGATACTGGTTGCCCTGAAGGAAATCGTCGACAACGAGGACAAGAGCCATCCGCTGAGCGACGAACGACTGGTGAAGATGCTCCAGGAACGCGGATATGCCGTGGCCCGGCGCACGGTGGCCAAGTATCGGACACAGCTCGGAATAGCTGAAAGCAGAATGAGAAAACAATGATGGGAGAACAGAATATAGAGCAGAAATCAAGGGTTGAACGGCTGCGCGAGCATGCTTCGATGAGTGTGTTGGCACGGGCCATGTCCAACGTGTTCCGTCCGTCCTACTTTCCCATGCTGGGTTTCGTGCTGCTGCTCATGTTCACCTATCTGTCGCAACTGCCCTGGCAGTTCAAGGCGGTCATTCTGGCGATGGTGTATTTGTTCACGCTTTTCCTGCCGGCCATCGGCGTCTATGCCTTCCGGCGGATGCGCAGGCTCAATGTGCAGCAACTGACCCTCCACCACAATCGTCTGGTCCCCTACGTGCTCCACATCATCTGCTACGGCGTGCTGCTGCGCTTCCTGTTCAGCATCCATGCGCCTGTGTTCATGGGGGGCATCATCGTCATAAGCCTGCTCGTACAGTGTGTCTGCACGGTCACCACCCTCTGGTGGAAGGTCAGTATGCACTCGGCCGGCGTGGGGGCCATCATGGGTGCCTTGGTGGCATACTCCAGCATCTTCCACTTCAATCCCGTTTGGTGGCTGTGCCTGGCCTTGTTGGTCAGCGGAGCCGTCAACAGCAGCCGCATGTATCTGCGCCAGCACACCCTTTGGCAGGTGCTGGGGGGCACTCTGATTGGGTTTGCCTGCGGCCTCGTGGGACTGTTTATATGACCCTGTGCAATCCAGGACCGCCATGGGCACGCATAGAAAGAACGGAATAATTAAATGAAAAATAAGATATGAATCCAAAAGTAAGTATCATCATGGGCAGCACAAGCGACCTGCCCGTTATGGAGAAGGCTGCTAAGCTTCTTGATGAAATGGGCGTTTATTTCGAGATGAATGCCCTTTCGGCACATCGCACTCCGGCCGAGGTGGAACAGTTCGCCCGTGAGGCAGAAGGCCGTGGCGTACGTGTCATCATTGCCGGTGCCGGCATGGCTGCGGCCTTGCCTGGCGTCATAGCTGCCAACACGACGTTGCCCGTCATCGGGGTTCCCATCAAGGGAATGCTCGACGGACTGGATGCCCTGCTCTCCATCGTGCAGATGCCTCCCGGCATACCTGTGGCAACGATGGGCGTCAATGGGGCTCAGAATGCGGCCATCTTGGCTGTGGAGATGTTGGCTCTCAGCGATGAGGCCCTGGCCCTGAAGATGAAGAATTATAAAGAAAGTTTAAAGGGGAAAATAATAAAGGCCAATATGGAATTGGCCGAAGTGAAGTATGAGCATAAGGTAAATTAAAGGTTCTTAAAGCCCTTATGATACTTAAAGACCTAAAAAATGATGATAAGAAGAGTAACTCATGAAGTGCGAGTCGGCAACATCGGCATAGGCGGGCAGAATCCCGTGAGAGTGCAGTCGATGTGTACCACCTCGACGATGGATACCGAGGGATGTGTGCAGCAGATATTGGCCATTGCCAAGGCCGGAGGCGAACTGGTTCGCCTGACCACTCAGGGCGTGCGCGAGGCCGAAAACCTGGGCGAAATACGCCGCAGGGTGAGGGCCTTAGGGTGCGACGTGCCCTTGGTGGCCGACGTACACTTCAATCCTCGTGTGGCCGAGGTGGCCGCCCTGAACTGCGAGAAGGTTCGCATCAATCCCGGCAACTATGTCGATGCTGCCCGCCAGTTCAAACATCTGGAGTATACCGATGAGGAATATCAGGCCGAACTGCGCAAGATAGAGGAACGCCTCATACCTTTCCTGAATATATGTAAGGAGCACCACACCGCTGTGCGCATCGGCGTCAATCATGGCAGCCTCTCGGATCGCATCATGTCGCGCTATGGCGATACGCCCGAGGGCATCGTGGAGTCGTGTATGGAGTTTTTGCGCATCTGCATGCGTGAACATTTCCTCGACGTCGTTGTCAGCATCAAGGCCTCGAACACGGTGGTGATGGTGCAGAGCGTTCGTTTGCTGGTCAAGGCAATGGATGCCGAGGGCATGACTTTCCCCTTACACCTGGGCGTGACCGAGGCTGGTGAGGGCGAGGATGGTCGCATCAAGTCGGCCGTGGGCATTGGCGCCCTGTTGGTAGACGGCATCGGGGATACCATACGTGTGTCCCTGAGTGAGGCCCCCGAGAATGAAATCCCCGTGGCCTACACGCTGTTGCAGGCCGCCCGACTGCGATTCACGAAGACGGAGTATATCTCGTGTCCCGGTTGTGGACGCACGTTGTTCGACCTTCAGGGGACCATAGCTCGCGTAAAGAAGGCTACCAGCCACCTGACAGGTCTGAAGATAGCCGTCATGGGCTGCATCGTGAATGGGCCCGGCGAAATGGCTGATGCCGACTATGGCTATGTGGGTGCGGCACGTGGCAAGGTCAGCCTCTATCGCGGTAAGCAGTGCGTGGAGATGAACATCCCCGAGGAACAGGCCGTAGACAAACTGTTAGAGATTATAGAGAAGGATAGGAAATCCTAATCGTCCGATTCAAATAATATATCAAGAACTATGAATAATCAACCATTACTTATTTACAACACCCTTTCGCGTCAGAAGGAGTTGTTCCGTCCCCTTCATGAGGGCCGTGTAGGCATGTATGTCTGCGGCCCAACGGTCTATGGCGATGCCCATCTGGGACATGCTCGTCCGGCCATCACCTTCGACCTCCTTTTCCGCTATCTGCAGCATATAGGTTACAAGGTGCGCTATGTCCGCAATATCACCGATGTGGGCCATCTGGAGCACGATGCCGACGAGGGAGAGGACAAGATTGCCAAGAAGGCTCGTGTGGAACAACTGGAACCTATGGAGGTGGCTCAGTATTACACCAATCGTTTCCACGATGCCATGGCTGCCCTGAACTGTCTGCCCCCCAGCATCGAGCCTCATGCCACCGGTCATATCATCGAGCAGCAGCAACTGGTGCGCCAGATTCTAGACCATGGATATGCCTATGAGTCGAACGGTTCGGTCTACTTCGACGTAGAGAAGTACGACCACGACCACCACTATGGCATACTCTCGGGCCGTTCGCTGGAGAATATCAAGGATGCCAGTCGCGAATTGAGTGGTGTCGGTGAGAAGAAGAACCAAGCCGACTTCGCCCTATGGAAAAAGGCACAGCCCGAGCACATCATGCGCTGGCCTTCGCCTTGGAGCGATGGTTTCCCGGGTTGGCACTGCGAATGCACGGCTATGGGACGCAAGTATCTGGGAGAGGAGTTTGACATCCACGGCGGTGGCATGGACCTCGTCTTCCCCCACCACGAGTGTGAAATAGCACAGGCTGTGGCAAGTCAGGGCCATCAGATGGTGCACTATTGGATGCACAACAATATGATAACCATCGATGGAAAGAAGATGGGTAAGTCGTATAACAATTTCATCACCCTGCCCGAATTCTTTGCCGGCACACATCCCTTGCTCACCCAGGCTTATACGCCCATGACCATCCGTTTCTTCATCCTTCAGGCTCACTATCGTTCGACGGTTGACTTCGGCAATGATGCCCTGCAGGCAGCCGAGAAGGGTCTGGCTCGTCTGATGGATGGCTGGAAGCTGTTGCAGCGGCTTCAGGAAGGCCAGAAGACCAAGGGACAGCCGCAGGTGGAGATGAAGTACGTCGATGATTTGCGTCAGCAATGCTACGATGCCATGAACGATGACCTCAACTCTCCTCAAGTCATCAGTGCCCTGTTCGATGCTTGTCGTATTATCAACACGGTCAACGACCACAAGGCCAGCATCACGGCCGAGGTGGCACAGGCATTTGCCGATGTGTTCCGCACCTTTGCTTTCGACATCCTGGGTCTTACGGAGAACAGTGGTGCCAGCAACAAGGAGCGCGAGGAAGCCTTCGGACACGTTGTGGATATGTTGCTGGAGCAGCGTATGCAGGCCAAGGCCGAGAAGAACTGGGCCCTTAGTGATAAGATTCGTAACGATCTCGCAGCCCTCGGATTCGAGGTCAAGGATACACCCGACGGCTTTGCCTGGTCGCTCAATAAGTAGTATCCATTATAGGCCGTTTGAGGCTTGAAGCTTTTCCTTCATGCCGTCCATCCATGGGGCGACATGGAGGAAAAACTTTTTATACCCTTCGCACAGATAGTTGCGTCCGTCGGGCAATATGCGGTTCTTGGGGCATTCGCCATTGCAGGCAAAGAGCCATTCACATTCTCGGCAGACGTCGGGCAGACTGTCTTGTTTTATCCTACCGAAGCGCGACTGTTTCTCGCCGTACATCATCTCCACGAGTGGAGTCTCGTTGATGTTGCCAAGTTTGTATTCGGGGAAGACGAAGTGATCGCAAGCGTAGACGTCACCGTTGAATTCCATGACGCCGGCATGGGCACACGAATGGGCCATTGTGCATACGCCTGGAACCATGCCGCACCAGTTGCAAAGCGTCGCGTCGAACAATTGCACGAACATTACGCCTACGTCGCCGTGGTTGACCCATTCGTCGAATATGGTGCAAAGGAAGTCTCCCCACTGTCGGGCACCCACATTGAAGGGGGCTGGACTGCCGTCGGGCATGCGTTCCACAATGGGTGTGAACTGCAGGTAGCGGCACTGGAGTTCATCGCGAAAGAAACGATAAAACTCCAGAGGGTGATCGCCGTTCAGGTTGTTGACTACGGCCATCGCATTCCACTCGACGTGGAAGCGGTTGAGCAGGTCGATGCCCCGCCGGACCTTGGCCCATGATGGGCGGCCCTGCGGTGTGCGGCGGTAGTAATCGTGAAACTCCTGTGGGCCGTCGATGCTGACACCCACTAACCAGTGTTCGTCATGCAGGAAACGGGCCCATTCTTCGGTCACCAGTGTTCCGTTGGTCTGTATGCAATTAGAGATAATCTTGCCGTTGGCATAGCGCTTCTGCAACTCGATGGCTCGCCGATAGAAAGAAAGCGGACGCATCATGGTCTCGCCTCCATGCCAGGTGAAAAGGACCTCGTCCCCCGTCTGGGCACCGATATACTGTTGGATGAATTCCTCCAGCAGGGCTTCGCTCATTACATGACGCGGAACCTCGTCGTACAGATGCTTCTTAGAGAGGTAGTAACAATATTCGCATGCCAAATTGCAATGTGCCCCGATGGGCTTTAGCATGACGTAGAGTGGGCGGGAGAAGGGGGAGAGTATCATCGGAAGAAGCGTTTGACGGGATACCAGACAACGGCGGCGCTTACCATAACCACAGTGATGAGGATGAGCACCAAGTCCCACGGACGGACTACTACGGGATAGGCTTCGACAAGGAAGGCTCCCTCGCTCTGTCCCATGGCGATGAGGCCAAAGCGTTGCTGTGCCCAGCAAAGCCCCACGCCGATAAGTGCTCCGATGACGGCTCCCAGCAGGCTGATCATATTGCCCTCGAGGATGAAGATGCGGCTGACATCGCCCGGAGCAGCTCCCAAGTTGCGGAGGGTCTCGATGTCTCGTTCCTTATCAATCATGAGCATGGAGAGCGAACCTACGATATTGAAGCTGGCTACGAGAAGGATGAACGTGAGAAATAGATAAGCTATCAGTTTCTCTATCTTCATGATTCGGAACACATCTTCCTGCTGCTCGTACCGATCGCTGACGACGAAACGTGGACCCAGCTGCTGTGAGATTTCGCGTTGGGCACGGGCGATATTGGTGCCAGCCTTCATCCGCAGTTCCACCTGAGAGATGCGTCCGTTTTGGTCGAAAAGATGTTGGGCAAATGGGAGTGATGCTATGATATAATGTGCATCATATTTGCTTTGTTTCACCTGAAATACTTCACCCGAACTCATCAGCTCGTCGCTGTTGAAACTGCTCATGGGGTTCCCCATGTTCACGCGCTCGCCCCGTTTGGGCGCATATACTTGGAGAGCAGGCTCGTAGTCTGGCCTCAGACCCAGTTGCAGAGCTAACTGTATGCCGGGTATGCCGTATTCGAGAACGTCGGCATGCAGAACGGGCACTTCATCCGACTGGGGATAAAGCAAGCGTCCGAGATTCATCTGCTGGCCGAAGTTGTCGCTTACGCCCTTGATGGTCACAACCATCTGTTTTCCGTCTCTGACCACCAAGGCCTGGTCCTCGAGACAAAGCGTGGCGGCCTCCACGTCGTCGCGCTTCTGCAACTGTTTGATAGCAGCGTCGGTGGCCGATATAGTCCGTCCTTCTGCCAGCGTCACCTTCAGTTCGGGGTCAAAGTCGGTAAAGAGATCTGATACCAGACTCTGGAATCCGTTAAACACGCTGAGTGTGCACACCATGGCCATCGTGGCAATGGCAACCCCGCAGGCCGAGATTGCCGATATGATGTTGATGGCATGATGGCTCTTTTTTGAGAAGAGGTAACGCCAGGCGATAAAGACTCTATAATTCACAGTCGAAAAAAGATAGATTAAATGCCACTGAGCAACTCATCGATATGTTCGGCATAATCGAGTGAGTCGTCGCGGAAAAACTTCAGTTCGGGTATGATGCGTAGCTGATGGCGCATGCGGCTACCCAGTTCGAAGCGCACCTGCTTCTGGTTGGCGTTAATGTTGTTCACTATCTCCTCTGCGCGCTCGCTGGGGAATACGCTGAGGTAGACGCGGCACGAACTCATGTCCGGGCTGATGCGGCACTGACTGACACTGACCAGCACACCATGCATTCGTCGTGTCTGTGCAACGAATATTTCGCTCAATTCCTTTTGTATCAGGCGAGCCACCTTATTCTGTCTTGTTGTATCCATATCTTTTATATCTAATCCTTAGTCCCTATCACTAATCTCTAATCTCTAATCACTAATCTCTAATCACTAATAATCCCTAATCCCTAATCCTTACTCTCTACTCCTTCACTCTAATCAGCGTCAGACCGTCGCGCACGGGCACTATGACTTTCTCTACGCGTGTGTCCTTGGCCAACATATCATTAAAATGCTTGATGCCCAGCGTCTGTTGGTCGCTTTCGCGAGTGTGGTCTTCCACGACATGTCCGTACCACAGTGTATTGTCAGCCAGTATGAAGCCACCTGGTCGCATTCTTGGCAGCAGCATCTCATAGAAGTCGGTGTAGTGACGTTTGTCAGCATCGATGAAAGCCATGTCTATGTCCTTCAGGTTCATTTCTGGTATCAGGTCCAGGGCATCGCCGATATGCATTTGTATGCGGTTGCTCAATGGCGAACCTTCAATCCAGGGGCGCGTGAAGTCTTCCTGCTCATCGTATATCTCGAAGGTATGGAGCATGGCCCCTTCTTCCAATCCCTCGGCGATGCACAATGCCGAATATCCACTGAACGTACCCAATTCCACTGCCAGCTGGGGACGTATCATCCGTGTGAGCATCTTCAACAGACGCCCCTGCACATGACCACTTGCCATCTGTCCGTATGACAGACGGAGTTGGGTGCTACGCCATAGTCGATGCAGATAGTCTCCTTCCGGGTCGATATGGGCGTCGATGTATTCCTCGATGTTATCCAAGCAGTGCTTCGAGGGCTACGCGGTACGAGTCGAGTCCGAATCCGGTCACAACGCCCATGCAGGCGCGGCTGAGCATGCTCTTATGACGGAATTCTTCGCGATTGAAGACATTAGAAATGTGTACTTCAACGACAGGGGCGTTGATGGCCTTGATGGCATCGTGTATGGCAATGCTTGTGTGAGTATAGGCACCAGCGTTCAGTATGATGCCATCGCACTTGCCGAAGCCGGCCTCGTGCAGTTTATCAATCAGCGCACCCTCCATGTTGCTCTGGAAGAAGTCGATGCGAACATTGGGATAGCGCTCGCGCAATTTCTCCAGATAGCTCTTGAAGTCGTGCACTCCGTAAATCTCTGTCTCTCGTTGGCCCAGCAGGTTCAGGTTGGGGCCATTCATGATAAGAATTCTTTTCATAGTACCTCCTAAAGTTATAACTGCAAGCAAAGATAATGTAAATCGGGCGAATTACAAAAATATTTTACACCTTTTTGTCTCTTCTGTGCAAGTTCTGCTACTTGATGACGATGATACGGCTCACTACGGCCTTTTTTCCATCGCTTGTATTGGCAATCACGTGGTATACGCCGCTGGCAACGCGCTGTCCTCTTTTATTGGTGCCATTCCATGTGAAGGTGCCGCCATTGGAGGTCCCATTCCACACCAGTTGACCCGTAGAAGTGCAAATCTTCACTTCGCCGTCCATGGTCAGTCCGCGCACGGCAATCGGTCCCCGGTAATCGGCCCTTACTGGATTGGGATATGCCACCACATTGTCGCCGCGCAGTGCTTCTTCTGCTTCGGTAGCATCGCTGACATAGCTGCACAGACCTGCATCGGTACCTATCATGACGGTGCCAGTCTGCGGATGTATGGCCAGACATTGAATGTTGTTGCTGGGCAATGGGCTGTCGTCGCTTTGGAAATGCTGGAGCAATTCCTGTCCGTCGGCGCTTACCAGATACAGGCCATTCGAGTTCGTTCCTATCCATTTCCGGTTCGCACCGTCAACGGCTATACACGTTATGGGAACTCCCGAGAGCAGATAGTCGGCCAGGTTGCTGCCGTCGTTGCGTGATATCTTGATTTGCTCGAAGGTGAAGTCGTTATCGAAAAACGTTGTAGGGTCATTGATGACAAACAGTCCCAACTGGGTGCCGCACCATACGCGCCCATCCAGGTCCTCGGCCATGCAGTAGAACTCGTCGGGGGTGTATACGGTACCGTCTTGGTTAACGATGCGGCTTCGCAGCGTGTGTTTGTCATCACGCACGCTGTTGAGCGTATTGTTGGTTTGGAATCCGAAGAATCCGCGTCCGCTCATACGTCTGCTTATCAGGAACTTCACTCCGCTGGTGGTAAACAGGAAGTCTTCGGGCGTCTCTATGCCGTTGATTTCGTCGTAGTAGAGCGAAAGCCACTTGCCCGAAGGCTGCAGTATGCGGACTATGGTATCTGTCTGCTGGTTCATAATCCACAGATTGCGGTCCTCGTCGTACTGCAGTCCGGTGCAACCTACGTAGTTCAATCCCAAGGGTTTTCCGTTTTCTTCAATCTGTTGCAGTGGACTATTGTCGCTATTGTAGAGGGCGACAAATTTCCCATTGCGATATTCGTAGAGTCCCGTGCGGTAGCCGCTGACATAATGGTGTGTCGAGTCCGCAGGGTCTTGCACGAGGTGCGTCATGTTGCGGTGGCGCAGATTGGCATAATCCTGAAGGTATGTTTCCTCGTCCAGATTAGTCCACTTGTCATCGTCGAGATACATGGCCGTGGGCGGATAGAAGATGGCGTAGGGGGTGTTGATGCCTCCTGCCACCAGCAGGCGGTTGCCGACGTATTGCATGCGATAGGAAAGGTCGCGCACCGGACTGTTGGGATGTATGCTGCCAACAGTTTCCACGAAGGTATTGTCTGCCAACTTGTAGCCTTTCAGTCCATCTGCGCCTTCGCTGGCCCAGTATGTCCCATTGGCATAGGAGAGTGAGTTCCACGGATATTCCAGGGCGATGTGCTGAATCTGGGTGTCAGATTCATAGATGCAGACTTCCGAATCCGTGACGTATACCATCTGTCCGTTCAGCAGTGATGCGTATTTGACGCCGGTGGCCAGACGCGTCAGTCCTTGGGCATCGTCGTTGATGCGGAACAGCGAGTTGTATTGCACCGCATAGACGTGTCCGTCGAAGACAAACATTTGCGTGTAGCTGTTGGACACACCGGATTGGCGTTCCCAGTTGGCCATCAGGTGCATATTCTTGTCTGTGGAATAGTACAGACCACTGTTCGTCCCAATATATACAACTCCGTTGCGTACGGCTATTGCCTGCACGTCCGTGTCCAGCTGGTAGGTGTCGCGAATAACGCCTTCCTGCATGTCGACGGTGACGAATCCGAATCCGGTGGCCAGGTATGCCATGTGTCCGTCCACAAAGATGTTTTTCACCTCTTTGTTCTTCAGGTTACTTTGCTTCAGACTGGCAATGTTCTGTACGTTGTCTTCCAGGTCCATCAGGTCGATGTTTCCGTTTTCATAAACCAGAATCAGTCGTTTCGCCTCCTCGCTGTAGGCCATGTGTACGATTTGTCGGTCGTTGAGGACGTTGAGGGTGCTGTACGTGTGCACCGACGTGTCTTCGCTGTCGTAGCGTATCAGGTTGTAGTTCTCCTTGATGTTGGCATAGATTTGTTGCTGTGCTATGGCCAGTGCGTACACCGATTTATTTATGGCAATATTCTTTTGTACGATTTGGTACGAAGGGTAGAGTTTCCATTCTCCGATGGCCTGTGCATGCAAGGCGTTGAAGCCTGCGAACATGGGAAGGAACAGCAGCACCATCATGCACATTTTCAGGAATGCCGCCAGCTTCTGGGTGGCGCGTCCGCGGTGGCTGATGCGGTTCTTTTCCTGCGGCCCCATTTCGGCAAAACTGATGCCGGCCTCCGTCGGGGCAAAGATTGGGTCGTAGCCGAAGCCGTCCGTTCCGGTCTTCTCGCGCAGGATTTCTCCTTCCACAACGCCTTCGAACTGGTGTTCCTCGCCATTGTGAATGAGGGCAATGACCGTGCGGAAGCGAGCCTTTCTGTTGTCGGTGTTGCGTAGTTTGTCAAGCAGACAGTGTATGTTGGCATCTGAGTCATGGCTATCGCCGTATCCGTTCATCTGTCCAAAGCGGGCCGTAAACACTCCCGGGGCACCGTCCAGGGCGTCCACTTCCAACCCCGTATCGTCGGCAAAGCAGTCCGTCCCGTAGTGTTCGTGCACATAGCGAGCCTTCTGCAGGGCATTGCCCTCCAGGGTGTTGGCCGTTTCCGGGATGTCCTCGTGGCAACCGATGTCTGCCAGTCCCTTCACTTCGTATTGTCCGGCCAGTATTTGACGAATCTCGCGCAACTTGTGCTCGTTGTTCGTGGCCATTATGATTTGTTTCATCCTTTCTTGATTTTGTCGAAACCTTCTCCAAATACGCCCTCCACGTTACTCATCGTCACGAATGCTTTTGGGTCGATGAAGCGGATCAGTTGGAAGATGATGCGGCTCTCCTGCTTCTTGGCCATGATGAGCAGCACGTTGCGTCGTTCCTTGCTGTACCAGCCTTCGCCGTTCAGTATGGTCACGCCACGGTCCACCTTTTCGCTGACCTCCTGTGCAATCTCGCTCCATTTGTCAGAGATAATCATGAACTGCACGCTCTGCCGTGCACCGTTCACCACGTAGTCGATGACATTGATGGAGATGAAGAGTGTGATATAGCAGGCCACCAGCCGCTCTACGTCGCGGAATATGACGTACGACATGCTCACGATGAAAATGTCCACGAAAAGCATGGCACGTCCCAGCGATATGTCGCGATACTTGTTCACCGTCAGCGCCACGATGTCCGTACCTCCCGTCGAACCGCCAGCCAGGAATACGATGGCCAGTCCCAGGCCCTCGATCATGGCCCCGATGACACAAGCCATGAACACTTGGTCGCCCACCAGGTGTATCATCTCTTCAGTCCCGTCAGGTTTGACCACGGTGAGTGCAGCCTGTATATAGTCAATCATGAAGGAGACCACCACCGTAGCAATGATGGTGCGCACGCAGAACCTCCATCCCAGGGTGTACCAGGCCATCAATATCAGTCCGACATTGATGAGGAAGTACGAATAACCGGCATGGAAACCCGTCGAGTAGTAGATGAGGGCCGATATACCTGCCACGCCGCCACTCATGATTTGGTAGGGCAGCATGAAACAAGTGTAGCCAATAGAAAATATTATCAGCCCAATGAAAATCTTTGTGTATGAGAAAATCAACTCTTTAATCATCGCAAATCATTTAATTCCCAATCCCTAATCTCTAATCCCTAATCCCTAATCACTTAATCCTATTGAATCCCAATCCGTAGACACCCTCCACACGGCTGCTCGATACGAAAGCTGCAGGGTCTACCTCCTCAATCAGTCGCAGCACATTGATTTGTTCGTGCCGGTGCACCATCAGAATCATCACGTTCATGGGCGCATGACTGTAGCATCCCTCGCCGTTCAGTTGTGTCATGGTGTGTCCCGTATGTTCGCGGATGATGCGGGCCATGAGTTCGCCTTTCTGCGTCATGATGATGAGCTGCACATCCTGTTTAGCCGAGTTGATAATCATGTCCGCGGCATAGGTGTAGACAAACAGGGTGACGTAGCCGAACACCACCATGTGCCAGGCATCGTCGGGATATTTCACCTTGAAGATGAAGTAACTGCAACCGATGACCATAAGGTCGAGGTAGAGCAGTACGCGACCGAAGGAGATGGGCTTGTACTTGTTGACGATGGCCGCCACGATGTCCCATCCGCCCGTGACGCCTCCGGAGAGGAAGCACAAGCCTACGCCCAGACCATTTATCAGGGCACCCAGCACACAGGCCATGGCCGACTCGTTGGGCCCCAGAATCTGGATGAACTGTCCGTCGTCGCCCATCATCAGCCGCTGTCCTATTTCCAGGAAGAAGACCATCGATATTACGGCATAGCCCGTTTTTAGCGTGAACTTCCATCCCAGTTGCCACAGTGCGATGGAGAGCAGGACACCGTTTCCTATCAAGACTGCAAGACTCATGGGGAATCCTGTAGCATAATAGAGGATGGAGCAGGCACCCACCCATCCGCCCGTGGGAATGTGGTAGGGCAGCAGGAACACGGTCCATCCGGCCATATACACAGCCATGCCCAGGTTCAGATAGAAGAAGTCTTTGGAGAAATCCCAGACTCTTTTCAATACTTTGTTAGGGTTGTTTGCCATATCATGCAGGTTTGATGACGATGTTGATAATGCGACCCGGTACGACGACAGTCTTTACGATCTGCTGTCCCTCCAGGTATTTTCCGGCTTCCGGAGCCGAGAGGGCGGTTTTCTCCACCTCTTCCTTCGGCATGTCGGCAGGCAGGTCGAGCGTGAAGCGTACTTTTCCGTTGAACTGTACGGGCATCTTCACGGTCGATTCCACCAGGAACTTATCGTCCCACTTCGGCCAGGGAGCATCGCAGACGGTGGTTTCGTGGCCCATGGCCTCCCACAGTTCCTCGGCGATGTGCGGACAGAAGGGAGCCAACACGACAACCAGCGGTTCCAGCACCTTGCGGCTGCGGCATTTCTGACTGCTCAGTTCCGACGTAGCCACCATGAAGGCGGGAATGGAGGTGTTGTAGCTGAACTCCTCGATGTCGGCGCTCACCTTCTTGATGAGTTTGTGCAGCGACTTCATGTTCTCGGCCGTCGGTTCGCTGTCGTCGGCCTGCAACTGTCCGTCCTTGTCCCAGAAGAGCATCCAGAACTTTTTCAGGAAACGGAAGCAACCGTCGATGCCGGCAACGTCCCAAGGCTTCGACTGCTCGATGGGACCCAGGAACATCTCGTACAGGCGCAGTGTGTCGGCACCGTAGTTCTCGCAGATGTCATCGGGGTTCACCACGTTGTACTTCGACTTCGACATCTTCTCGATGGCCTGGTTCACGATGTACTGCCCATTTGCATTCAAAATGAATTCAGCATCGCGGAACTCTACTGTCCACTGACGTATCTTCTCCACGTTCAGCACATTGCCGTTCACCATGCTGATGTCGGCATATACGGGGTCGGCTTCCGTACCTTGGTAGAAGTAGAGATTCTTCTTCTTGGCATCGTCGTACTGCTCGTCCAGCAGGTCGAAGCTTACAAACTTGTTGGTATTGCGCAGGCGGTACACGAAACTCGACCAACCCTGAATCATACCCTGGTTGATGAGTTTCTGGAAGGGCTCTTCCTTTTTGCTCACGCCCAGGTCGAAGAGGAATTTGTTCCAGAACCTACTGTAGATGAGGTGACCTGTAGCGTGCTCGCTGCCACCGACATACAGGTCGACGTTCTGCCAGTATGCTGCAGCCTTTTCGCTCACCAAAGCCTCCTGGTTGTGCGGGTCCATGTAGCGCAGATAGTATGCGCTGCTACCTGCGAAGCCAGGCATCGTGTACAGTTCTATGGGGAATATCGTCTTCTCGTCAATCAGACTGTTTTCCACAATTTTCTTGTTCTGCTCGTCCCAGGCCCATTTTGTGGCATTGCCCAATGGGGGTTCGCCCGTTTCCGTGGGCAGGAACTTATCAACCTGTGGCAATTCTATGGGCAGGCATTCCTCGGGAATCATCGTGGGAATGCCGTTTTTGTAATAGACAGGGAAGGGTTCGCCCCAGTAGCGCTGGCGACTGAAGATGGCGTCGCGCAGGCGGTAGTTCACCTTCACGCGTCCCAGTTTGTGGGCCTTGACGAAACGCTTTGTCTCGGCAATGGCCTCCTTGATGGTCTTGCCGTTCAGGTTCAGGCATTCGCCGTCGTAGTTCACACTGCCACCTTCCGCTCTTGGCGAGTTCATCACGATGCCCTCTTTGGCGTCGTAGCTCTCCTCACTCACGTCGGCGCCCTCCACCAGGGGTATGATGGGCAGGTCGAAGTGCTTGGCAAAGGCATAGTCTCGACTGTCGTGCGCAGGTACGGCCATGATGGCACCCGTGCCGTAGCCGGCCAATACGTATTCGGCCACGTAGATGGGGCACTTGTCGCCCGTGATGGGGTTGATGCCATAGGCTCCGGAGAATACGCCCGTTACCGTGTGGTCTATCATGCGCTCGCGCTCCGTGCGCCCTTTCACATACTTGATGTATTCGTCTACGGCAGCACGTTGCTCGGGTGTGGTAACCTTGTCCACCAGTTCGCTCTCGGGAGCCAGGACGAAGAACGTCACGCCGAACATGGTATCTGCACGTGTGGTGAAGATGGTGAACTCTCCCTCCTGTTCACCTTCGATGGACAGTGTGTAGGGGATTCTTATCTCGGCACCTTCGCTTCGACCAATCCAGTTCTTTTGCGTCTCTTTGATGCTCTCGCTCCAATCGATGGTCTCCAGACCGTCCAGCAGGCGCTGGCTGTAGGCACTCACGCGCAGGCACCACTGGCGCATCTTTTTCTGCTCCACGGGGTAGCCGCCGCGCTCGCTCACGCCGTTCACCACCTCGTCGTTGGCCAATACAGTTCCCAGGGCCGGGCACCAGTTCACCATCGTCTCTCCCATGAAGGCCAACCGGTAGTTCATCAGCACGTCGCTCTGCTTCTTCTCGTCCCAGCTGTTCCATTCCTCTGCCGTGAAGTTCATTTCCTCCGTGCAGGCTACGTCCCAGTCGCCTGTGCCCTCTTTTTCGAAGTGCTCGGTCAGCACCTCTATGGGCATGGCCTTCTGGGTCTTGTTGCAGAAGAAACTCTTGAACATCTTCTGGAAGGCCCACTGTGTCCATTTGTAGTAGTCGGGAGAGCAGGTGCGCACTTCGCGGTCCCAGTCGAAGGAGAAACCTATCTTGTCCAGCTGTTCGCGATATCGGTCGATATTCTGGAACGTTGTCTTCTCGGGATGCTGTCCGGTCTTGATGGCATACTGCTCTGCGGGCAGTCCGTAAGCATCGTAGCCCATGGGGTTCAGCACGTTGAAGCCTTGCAGCCGTTTGTAGCGAGCATAGATGTCGCTGGCGATGTAGCCCAGGGGATGTCCCACATGCAGGCCTGCGCCACTGGGGTAGGGGAACATGTTCAGTACGTAGAACTTCTTTCTCTTCGGGTCTTCAGTCACGCGATAGGTCTGCTGTTCCACCCAACGCTGATGCCACTTTTTCTCGATCTCTCTGAAATTGTATTCTTTTGCCATTTTTATGGAATATAATTATTTCACGCATTTTTGCGCGGCAAAGATACAATATTTTCTTTAAATTAGAAAATATAGATGCGTAAAAAGGGCATTATCGTCTTCTCAAGTCCTCGCTGCTGTGCTGCAGGATAGCTTTTCCGCGGCCGACGAGTGACTTATTGTCTCCTGCCATGATGGTTTCAGACGTCAGGTCGTAGACCACAAATCCCGTGCTGTCGACCATCGAGAATCCGTTGTTGAAGGTGTGATAGGCGAAGGGTTTCGTGTAGGTCTTCGACATCACGTCGCGACTGAAGAAGTAGTCGTCGTGGTTGATTCCCATTTGTCCCAGCAGGGTGGCGGCTTGGTCGCTTTGGTTGCAGATGAAGTCCACGACGCGTGGTTCCTTCACGGCTCCTCCCATCCACAGTACGGGTATGTGCATGATGAGCGGCGTGGTCTCGTCCACTCCGGCGTATTTCACCCCATGGTCGGGAATGAAGATCAGCAGCAGATTGTCCCACTGAGGCGTCCGTCGCAGTTCGTCCACGAAGCGTCCGATGCACTGGTCGAGGTAGTAGAAAGCATTCTCCACGGGGTCCTCCAATTCGTGTATGGGGACGTCCCAAGGTTCGTGGCTCGAAAGTGTACAAAATCCGATGAGATGGGGCTTTTTGTCATCTGCCGACCACGCTTGTATTTCGTCCCTCACGCGGTCAAACATGATGCTGTCACACACGCCCCACTGGGCAGTCCGCTGTTCGCTGCGTGTGAAGTCGGCATCGTAGGTAACGCGGTCGAAGCCCGAGTTGATGAGGTAGCTGCGCATCTTCGTGAAGTTGATGTCGCCTCCGTAGAAAAAGTGCGTGTCGTAGCCTGCTCGTACCAATGTCCGGGCCAGTCCGGGCAGTTTGCTGTTCTTCTTGGGAATCTTCTGTAGAGATATGGTGGGGAATGACAGATGTCCCGACCAGATGCTCACCGTGGCGCGGTCTGTCCGGAATGAGTTGGCGTAGCACTGTGAGAAGAACACGCCCTCGTCGCACAGCTGGTTGAAGCGCGGCATGACGTAGTCCTTGCCCCCAATCTTCATGAACTGCCCGCCTGCACTTTCCAGCATCACCAGCACGACATTCGGTCGCTGGGTAGTCAGCAGGGTGTCTATATCTATGCTTTCGGTGCTGTATGCGCCTGCCAGCATCGAGTCGCATTCCTCGCTGGTCATGAATGAATAATGCACGTCATCGCGCATGGTACCCTCGAACGACGACAGGAAACTGAATACGGGATTCACGGCCGAATGGTTGAAGAAGGGCGTCTGCGAGTAGTAGACCTGTCCGATGTTGGTCGTCGATTCTTCCACGCCCCCTCGTATGCCGATGAATATCAGCGGAGCCATCACTATGCAGCACAGTCCGTAGAACCAGCGCTTCCGAAGTGGCATCAGGGGATGGTACTGCAAGCGGAACAATCCATATATGCCCACAATCAGTACCACCAGAAACACTGCCCCCACAATCAGTGCCCACGTGGGTACGCTGGCAGCAGCTGCACCGGGCGTGGACAGATACTGCAGACACGAGGCGTCGAGTTTGAATCCCCAGTGCGGATAGAGGGCCGTGTCGGCCGTAAAGGCCAGCCCGCAGGCGACAGCCGTGATGGCGAACCACAAGTGCATGGCACGGTCGAGCCATTTGCCTGTGTACCAGATGCTTACGATGGTCAGCAGGAAGGGAATGACCACGATGTACAGGGCCGTCGACATGTCCAGAGTCAGCCCGTGCTGCAACACCTCCGACACATCCCTCAGCGTAAACGATTGCTCCCCCCTGTTGGCAAACATGAACACCACCTTCGCAGCGATAAACAGTGCGACTGCAGTCACAAATGTCCGTATAAGAAATATGATTCTTTCCTTCACTCCAGACTTCGTATGATGCACACGGCCTTGTAGACACTGGCAATCTGTTCCTTCATCACGTCAAAAGGCTCATAGGCGGGGTTGTCGCTGTAGAGGGTCAGTTT
The DNA here is from genome assembly GCA_946626595.1 of uncultured Prevotellaceae bacterium. Taxonomy (GTDB): domain Bacteria; phylum Bacteroidota; class Bacteroidia; order Bacteroidales; family Bacteroidaceae; genus Physcousia. The sequence goes on from CAMOUQ010000009.1 coordinate 38,501, forward strand.
CGGGCTCTGCTGGTTGATGCTCTTGATGCGCTTCAGCATCCGTTCGTTGTCGCGCGTAAAAATAAGGTATATGTCGTTGGGACGTATGCGGTCCAGTCCGTCGATGGGACGGATGCCCACGATGTCGCCGCTCTGGATGGTCGGGTCCATCGAGTTCCCCACTACGGGGAAGTAGGCCGTGGCCTTCACGCCCGGTATGCTGATGTGCTCCACGGTGAGGTCTTCGTGGCCCATGTCCAACTGTCCGGCGCTGGCCGGCATACGACTGTAGAAGGGCTGTCCCATCGTTTCGCCCTTTCGGTTTATGCCTCTTTCCTCCTGGTAACCCCGGCGCGGCATGTTCTCCTTGCCCGTCAGCCATTCGAAGCTGACGTCGGGCAGGGCGCGGCATATCTTGGCTATTCCGCCCTCAGGTATCTGGTTCTGTGCAATCCAGTTTGCTATGGTAGGCTGCGTGGTGCCAATCATGGAGGCAAACACCTTTTGTGTGCCGCCATACTCACGAATCAGAGTCTTCAGTTTTTCTCTTGCATCCATCTTGTCCATGTTTTTATCGGATTCTCGATGCAAAGGTATCAAATATTTTATTAATTACCAAATTTCTCATCAAAATATTTATTGGCTTAGGCCCTTTCACCCTCAGACGATGGTGAGGGTGTAGAGATAGACTACGGCGGCTGGGATGGCCAGGAGGGAGGAATCGAAGCGGTCGAGCATGCCGCCGTGGCCGGGCAGTATGTTGCCGCTGTCCTTGATGCCGAGTTGGCGCTTCAGGAGGCTCTCGACGAGGTCGCCCCACGTGCCGAAGACCACGACGACGAGTGCGAAGCCGAGCCACTGGGGCAGGGTGAGGCTATGGTCGAAGTAGGCCACGATGCAGGCGGCTCCGATGCTGACGAGTGCTCCGCCGACAGAGCCTTCCCACGACTTCTTGGGCGATATGCGCTCGAAGAGGCGGTGGCAGCCCAGGAGCGAGCCGAAGCAGTAGGCGCCGGTGTCGCTGGTCCAGAGGAAGATGAAGACGGAGAGGGGGAAGATGAAGCGGTAGTAGAGTTGGGTGGGATGGCCGGGGTCCGTCATGAATCCGAGGACGGGAATCATGGAGAAGGGCAGTGCCACGTACATCTGGCTCATCATGGTGTAGGCCCAGTTGTGGATGGGGCAGGGGCGCTGCAGGTAGAGTTCGCTGATGAGCAGGTAGATGACGCTGATGAGGTAGGGGATGAAGACGGCGGGCGTGGGTGTCCAGCCGCTGCAGTAACCGAAGAAGGCCAGGAACAGGTAGGCTCCGCTGACGGAGCATATCATGGGGTTGACCTCCACATCGTCGCGCTCCGACACGATGCTGCAGAACTCGTGTACCGAGAGGGCCGTGATGAGGGTGAACAGGATGCACATGGAGAGGGGACTGTAGGTGAGGCCGCCAATCATGACGGCGAGGAATACGATGCCTGTGAGGCTGCGGATGATGAGGTTGCGTTGTTTGGGGCTCATGGTCTTCTAAGGTGGTTTAGGCTTTATCTGAGTTATCAGAAATATCTGAGTTTTCTGAATAATCTGAGTTGTCAGAGTTTTCAGAATCTTCTATGATTTCGTCGGCGCGGCTTGCCCAGGGACGGGGACCGAAGATGTGCTCGACGTCCTCGGCGAAGATGACTTCGCGGTCTACGAGCAGTTGGGCCAGTTGGGCGTGTCCCTCGTGCTTGTCGGTGAGCAGTTGCTTGGCGCGGGCGTACTGCTCGGCTATCATCTTCTGCACCTCCTGGTCGATGAGTTGTGCCGTCTGTTCGGAGTAGGGTTTCGAGAACTGGTACTCGTCGTTGTTGTAGTAGCAGAGGTTGGGCAGCCGGTCGCTCATGCCCATGTAGGCTATCATGCCGTAGGCCTGCTTGGTGACGCGTTCGAGGTCGTTCATGGCTCCGCTGGAGATGTGGCCCGTGAAGAGTTCCTCTGCGGCACGTCCGCCCAGGAGGGCGCACATCTCGTCGAGCATCTGTTCGCGGGTGGTTATCTGACGTTCCTCGGGCAGGTACCATGCGGCACCCAGGGCGCGGCCGCGGGGCACGATGGTGACCTTGACCAGTGGGTTGGCATACTGCAGGTGCCAGGATATGGTGGCGTGTCCGGCCTCGTGTAGGGCTATGGTGCGCTTCTCCTCGTTGGTGAGCACCTTGGTCTTCTTCTCCAGTCCGCCTATGATGCGGTCCACGGCGGAGAGGAAGTCGTCCTTGGTCACCGAAGTCTTGTTATATCGTGCGGCGATGAGTGCGGCCTCGTTGCAGACGTTGGCGATGTCGGCTCCGGAGAATCCCGGAGTCTGTCGTGCCAGGAAGTCGATGTCGAGGTCTTTGTCTATCTTCAGCGGGCGCAGGTGTACCTTGAAGATGGCCTTGCGCTCGTTGACGTCGGGCAGGTCGACATGAATCTGCCGGTCGAAGCGTCCGGCTCTGAGCAGTGCCTTGTCGAGGATGTCGGCACGGTTGGTGGCGGCCAGGATGATGACGCCGCTGTTGGTGCCGAATCCGTCCATCTCGGTCAGCAACTGGTTGAGGGTGCTTTCGCGTTCGTCGTTGCCGCCCATCATGGTGTTGCGGCTGCGTGCGCGGCCCACGGCGTCGATCTCGTCAATGAAGATGATGCAGGGGCTGGCCTCCTTAGCCTGGCGGAAGAGGTCGCGTACGCGGCTGGCTCCCACGCCGACGAACATCTCCACGAAGTCGCTGCCCGACATGGAGAAGAAGGGCACGTCGGCCTCGCCGGCTACGGCTTTGGCCAGGAGGGTCTTACCCGTTCCGGGAGGGCCCACCAGGAGGGCGCCCTTGGGTATCTTGCCGCCCAGGTCGGTAAACTTCTTGGGGTTCTTCAGGAATTCCACAATCTCCTTCACCTCCTGCTTGGCACCGGCCTGTCCGGCTACGTCGGCAAAGGTGACTTTCGTCTTCTCGTCCACTTCCACCTTCTGGGCACGGCTGCGGCCTACGTTGAAGATGTTCATGCCGCCGCCCATGCCGCCTCCGCTGCCCATGCGGCCCATGATGAACATCCAGAAGAGGATGAGGAAGAGGAAGGGGCCGAAGTTGATGAGTATGTGCCACAGGGCACCGCCCTCCTGCTCCTTGTAGGTGAGTTCGCCCTTGAAGTGTCCCAGTTGCTGCTGTTCGTCGAGGAACTCCTCCAGCTTGTCGATGGAACCGTACTTGACGATGACGTAGGGCTCCTCGCCTGTGCGGTCGCCGGTGCCGCTCTTGAACACGTCACGGATGTGCTCGGCACGTACGTACATGTTCAGCGGTCCCTGGTCCTTGTAGACGACGATGCGCGAGGCGTAGCCCCGCTCCACATACTGCTTGAATTCGCTGTAGGTGGCCTGCTTGGATGCTCCGCCCTGTCCCTCGCCGTTGCTGTTGAGGAACAGCCAGCCCAGTGCCACCGCAATGACGATGTAGAACCAGCTGAGGCTGAAGCGTGGCGTCTTCTTATTATTCTTGTTGTTGTTATTGTCTGCCATTTTCAATCCTTTTATCTACCCTTCAACTACCCTTTTTCTTCCTGTTGAGCGTTGGTCTCTGTTAATATTCGTCCTCGATTTCTGTCAGTTGTGCATCGGCCCAGAGGTGCTCGAGGTCGTAGAACTCGCGCATGTCGGGGAGGAAGATGTGCACGATGACGTCGACGTAGTCCATGGCCACCCACATCGACTGGCGCAGTCCGTCCACGGCGATGGGCTTCTGGGCTGCCTCCTTGCGCACCGTCTCGCTGATGCTGTCGGCCAGGGCCTGTGCCTGCGACGGCGAACCAGCCGTGCAGATGACGAATGCCTTGCAGATGGTGTCGTCGATGCCCTGCAGGTCGATGATGACGATGTTGTGTCCCTTCTTCTCTTGAATTCCTTTTACGATTTTGTCTACCAACAGTTCGGTGTTATTCTCCATAAATATATTAATATGTATTTTATGCCGTGCAAAGATACAACAATTCTTTTACATTCCCACCATTGGCGGCGCATTTTCATATTTTTTATGATTTGAGGAACGAAAAACGCCACACCCCGACGACGGGATGTGGCGTTTTTTATCTTTACTTAGGATTTATTCTTCCTCGTGGTGGGGACGACGCTCTCCGCGGTCGCCATCGCGACGTTCGCGGCGCTCACCGCGTTCGCCACGCTCGGGGCGGGGACGGCGTTCGCGACGTTCGCGCTCTACGTAGCCTTCGGGCTTCTCCAGGAGGGCACGGCGGCTGAGCTTGAACTTGCCGGTCTTCTCGTCGATGTCGATGAGCTTCACCTGTATCTTGTCGCCTTCCTTCAATCCGGCTTCCTCCACGGTTTCCAGGCGCTTCCAGTCAATCTCCGAAATGTGGAGCAGACCGTCCTTGCCGGGCATGAACTCTACGAAGGCTCCGTAGGGCATGATGCTGCGCACCTCGCCTTCGTAGACCTCACCGACCTCGGGGATGGCAACGATGGCACGAATCTTGGCCAGGGCGGCTTCGATGCTCTCCTTGTTGGAGGCGCTCACCTGCACCTTGCCTACGCCGTCTTCCTCGTCGATGGTGATGACGGCACCCGTCTCTTCCTGCATACCCTGGATAATCTTTCCACCCGGGCCGATGACGGCACCGATGTACTCCTTCGGGATGATAATCTGCTCGATGCGGGGAACGTGGGGCTTCAGTTCGGGACGCGGAGCGGACAGGGTCTTCAGCATCTCGCCGAGGATGTGCTCGCGGCCGGCCTTGGCCTGCATCAGGGCCTTCTCCAGAATCTCGTAGGAGAGGCCATCGCACTTGATGTCCATCTGGGTGGCGGTCAGACCCTTGGGCGTACCCGTGGTCTTGAAGTCCATGTCGCCCAGGTGGTCCTCGTCACCGAGGATGTCGGAGAGCACGGCATACTTGTCCTCGCCGGGGTTCTTAATCAGACCCATGGCAATGCCGCTGACGGGCGACTTCAGGGGTACACCGGCGTCCATCAGGCTGAGGCAGCCTGCGCAGACGGTGGCCATGGAACTCGAGCCGTTCGACTCCAGGATGTCGCTCACTACGCGTATGGTATAAGGATAGTCTTCGGGAATCTGGCCCTTCAGTCCGCGCCATGCCAGGTGGCCGTGGCCAATCTCGCGACGGCCTACGCCGCGCTGTGCCTTAGCCTCGCCGGTGGAGAAGGGGGGGAAGTTGTAGTGGAGCAGGAAGCGCATGTAGCTCTTGTCGAGCACGTCGTCTACCAGCTTCTCGTCCAGTTTGGTGCCCAGGGTGGTCGTAGCCAGCGACTGGGTCTCGCCACGGGTGAACAGGGCACTTCCGTGGGGCATGGGCAGGGGACCTGCCTCGCACCAGATGGGGCGTATGTCGGTGGTCTTGCGGCCGTCGAGGCGGATGCCTTCGTCCAGCACGCAGCGGCGCATGGCGTCGCGCTCTACGTCGTGGTAGTAGCGGTCCACGAGGGCGTTCTTCTCTTCCAGTTCCTCGGGGGTCATGTCGGCGTGAGCCTCGGCGTAGCGCACCTTGAAGTCCTCGCGAATCTGCTCGAAGGCCTCGGCACGGGCGTGCTTCTCCAGGCCCTGCTTCGTCACGTCGTAGGCGGGCTGGTAGCACTCGTTCTTCACCTGCTCGCGCAGTTCCTCGTCGTTCACCTCGTGGCAGTATTCGCGCTTCACGTCGGTGCCCAGTTCCTTAGAGAGCTCCTTCTGCAGGCGGCACATGGGCTTGATGGCCTCGTGGGCAGCCTTCAGGGCGGCCAGGAGGTCGCTTTCCTGCACTTCCTTCATCTCGCCCTCCACCATCATGATGTTCTCCTCCGTGGCACCTACCATCAGGTCCATGTCGGCCTGCTTCAGTTGTTCGAAGGTGGGGTTGATGACAAACTCACCGTTGATGCGGGCAACACGTACCTCGGAGATGGGGCCTTCGAAGGGTATGTCGCTGGCAGCCAGAGCAGCAGAGGCGGCAAAGCCTGCCAGTGCATCGGGCATGTCCACGCCGTCGGCGGAGAAGAGAATAACATTTACGTACACCTCAGCGTGATAGTTGCTGGGGAAGAGGGGACGCAGGGCGCGGTCCACCAGACGACAGGTCAGAATCTCGTCGTCGTTAGCCTTACCCTCGCGCTTCGTGAATCCGCCCGGAAAGCGTCCGGCTGCGGAATACTTTTCTCTGTACTCTACCTGCAAGGGCATGAAATCTGTTCCGGGAACGGCATCTTTGGCGGCGCAAACAGTGGCCAGGAGCACGGTGTTGTTCATGCGCAGCATGACGGCTCCATCGGCTTGTTTCGCCAATTTCCCGGTCTCGATGCTGATGGTCCTGCCATCAGGCAACTCGACTGTCTTTGTAATAACGTTCATCTAAGTTTTGTGTATAAAATGTGTATAAAAATGTGGCTCTTCGTACGAAAAGCCGCGCAAAGATACGAAATATTATTGGAAAATGAAAATATTGGCTGAAAAATAGCTGCATTATGTGGAAATATGGGGCTGAAGTCGAAAATTATTTGTACTTTTGCATCGAAAAACCAAATTATGACAATGAAACGACTCTTCTTTCTGGCTGCTCTGCTGTGCCTGATGGCCGCCTGCAGCAAGCGCGGCCCCCAGTTCACCGTCGAGGGCACCATTGCCGAAGCCGAGGATACGATGCTCTATCTTGAGCACCTGACTCTGGCGGAAGGCATCGTGGCTGTGGATTCCGCAAAACTCGATGAAACGGGCGATTTTTGCCTCCGTGGGCCTCGGCCGTCGAATCCTGAATTCTATCGTCTGCGCATCGGCGACCAGGTGATAAACCTCAGTTTCGACTCCACCGAAACCGTCACCGTGCGCGCCCGTCTGCCGCAGATGGCACTGGGATATGAGGTCGAGGGCAGCGGCAACTGCGACACCATCCGCCTGCTGGCCCTGAAACTCGACACCCTGCGCCGTGCTGTAGACCGCGTGGCCGACGACCGCTCGCTGACCTTGGCCGAGCGCGAGGCGCAGATAGACGAACTGCTGAAGCAATACAAGGCCGACGTGAAGCTCCGCTACATCCAGAACCGCTACGGAAAGGCGTCGTCCTACTACGCCATGTTCCAGACCGTGGGCGGACAGATGATATTCGACCCCGTCAGCGACCCCTCGGACGTCACCTGGTTCACGGCCCTGGCCACCTCGTGGGACGAACTCTACCCGATGAGCCAGCGCACCCAGAACCTCCAGAACATCGCCATGCAGGGACGACGCAACACGCGCCGCCATGTGGTGGAAATCAACATGGACGACGAGAAAGTCTCCGAGACGGGCATCATCGACATGGGATTCCCCGACAAGACGGGGGCCGAACGCCGATTGTCGAGTCTGAAGGGGCAGGTCGTATTGCTCGACTTCACCGCCTACAGCCTGAAGGGCTCGCAGGAGCGCATTTTGGCCCTGCGGCAATTATATGATAAGTATCACGCGCGCGGACTGGAGATTTACCAGGTGTCGCTCGACCCCGACGAACACTACTGGAAGACGATGTCCGAACAGTTGCCCTGGGTGTGCGTGTGGAACAGGGAGGGACTGGAGAACGACATCGTGCTCATCTATAACCTGAACCAACTGCCCACGTGGTTCCTCATCGACCGGAGCAACACGCTGGTCGGCCGCATGGAGCTGATGGGCGACCTGGAGAAGGAAATCGGCAAACTCCTTTAAGTAACCTCGGCAGCCCCCCCATTTCGTCCCTACTATGGTTGGGGCTCAGACAATACGTCGATGGAGCTC
>CAMOUQ010000010.1 GCA_946626595.1 uncultured Prevotellaceae bacterium
TAGGACGAGAGATTTTCATTCTCTAAAGAGGAGTTCGACTCTCCTAGGGACTACGAGTAAGATAAAAAAGTAAAAAGAAAAAGTAAAATGGCAAACCACAAATCATCTCTCAAGAGAATCCGTCAGGAGCAGAAGAGAAGACTGCACAACAGATACTACGCTAAGACCATGCGTAACGCTGTTCGCAAGTTGCGCGCAACCACCGACAAGGCTGCCGCTCAGGAGATGTATCCCGGCATCCAGAAGATTCTGGACAAACTGGCCAAGGTGAACATCATCCATAAGAACAAAGCTTCCAACCTGAAGTCGAAGCTCGCTCGCTACATTGCCAAGCTGGGCTAATACCATCGGACGACGGAAATCCATAGCGGCCATCCCATGACGGGGTGGCCGCTTTTTTGCACCATGCAATTATCTTCGCCAAACAACTCTAAAATTCTCAAATTTATTTCCATACGTCACTTTTTTTTTGTATCTTTGTGCGCGCATTAAGAGGCCCCCCATGCGAGGCACAAACATTAACACGACTATGGAAGAATATCAGAATATAGAAGAACAAGAGCAGGCCCAATATTCGGCCGCGAACATCCAGGTCCTGGAGGGACTGGAGGCTGTGCGCAAGCGCCCGGCCATGTACATCGGAGACATCTCGGAGAAGGGTCTCCACCATCTGGTCTACGAGACCGTCGACAACAGTATCGACGAGGCCCTGGCCGGATTCTGCACACACATCGAAGTAACCATCAACGAGGACAACTCCATCACCGTACAGGACAACGGTCGAGGCATCCCCGTGGACATGCACGAGAAGGAGCACAAGTCGGCCCTGGAGGTCGTCATGACCGTGCTGCACGCCGGCGGTAAGTTCGACAAGGGGTCGTACAAGGTCAGCGGCGGTCTGCACGGCGTGGGCGTCAGCTGCGTCAATGCCCTCTCGACCAAGATGGTGTCGACCGTCTATCGCGACGGCAAGATCTACCGTCAGGAATACGCCAAGGGCAAGCCCGTGACGGGCGTGGAAATCGTGGGCGACACCGACATCCGCGGTACGCGCCAGCAGTTCTGGCCCGACGGCTCCATCTTCATCACCACCACCTACAAGTACGACATCCTGGCCAACCGCATGCGCGAACTGGCCTACCTGAACGCCGGCATCACCATCACCCTCACCGACATGCGCCTGGACGAGAACGAGAAGGCCGGCATCGAGGGCGTACGCACGGAGAAGTTCTTCAGCGAAGGCGGTCTGCGCGACTTTGTCCGCTACATCGACTCCAGCCGCACACCGCTGACCGGCGACGTCATCTACCTGAACACCGAGAAGCAGAACACCCCCATCGAGGTGGCCATCATGTACAACACGGCCTACTCGGAGAACCTGCATAGCTACGTCAACAACATCAACACCATAGAGGGCGGTACGCACGTGGCCGGTTTCCGCGCCGCGCTGACCCGCACCCTGAAGTCGTATGCCGAACAGCAGTGCCAGAAGGAACTGGAGAAGCTGGCCAAGAACCACGTAGAAATCAGCGGTGAGGACTTCCGCGAGGGTCTGACCGCCGTCATCAGCGTGAAGGTGGCCGAACCGCAGTTCGAGGGCCAGACGAAGACGAAGTTGGGCAACTCGGAGGTGAGCGGCTACGTCCAGCAGGCCGTGGGCGAGGCCCTGGCCAACTACCTGGAGGAACACCCCCAGGAGGCCAAGCTCATCGTCGACAAGGTCATCCTGGCCGCAACAGCCCGCGTGGCTGCCCGCAAGGCCCGCGAGAACGTGCAGCGCAAGTCGCCCATGGGCGGCGGCGGACTGCCCGGCAAACTGGCCGACTGCTCGGACAAGGACCCCGCCAACTGCGAGATGTTCATCGTCGAGGGTGACTCGGCCGGCGGCTCGGCCAAGCAGGGCCGCTCGCGCCAGTTCCAGGCCATCCTGCCCATCCGCGGTAAGATCTTCAACGTGGAGCGCGTGATGTGGCACAAAGCCTTCGAGCACGAGGAGGTGAACAACATCATCCAGGCCCTGGGCGTACGCTTCGGTCTGGGCGAGGACTCGAAGGAGGCCAACTACGAGAAACTGCGCTACTACAAGGTCATCATCATGACCGATGCCGATGTCGATGGTTCGCACATCGACACACTGCTGATGACCCTCTTCTATCGCTACATGCCCGAACTCATCCAGAAGGGGCACCTCTTCATCGCCACCCCACCCCTCTATCGCTGCCGCCTGGGCAAGGTGGAGGAATACTGCTACACCGAGCAGGACCGCCTGCACTTCATGCAGAAGTACAACAACGGTCGCGAGGACGGCATCTTCACCCAGCGCTACAAAGGTCTGGGTGAAATGAACCCCGAACAGCTGTGGGAGACCACCATGAACCCCGAGACGCGACTGCTGAAGCAGGTGACCATCGAGGATGCTGCCGGGGCCGACTACGTCTTCTCCATGCTCATGGGCGAGGACGTGGGACCGCGTCGCGAGTTCATCGAGAAGAATGCCACTTTCGCCAACATCGATGCGTAAGGGGATTGATGGATTGATGGATTAGGGATTAGAGATTAGGGATTAAAGATTAGAGATTAGGGATTAGGAATATGAAGAATCTATTGCACAACCTGAAGTTACTGGGCTTCGTACTCTTTATTTGCAGTCCATTGCTGAAAGTACTCTATTGGCCAGGTCTCATCTTGATGGCCCTTTCCACCCTGGGCTTACTTTTCTACTGGCGCGATTACGAGCGCTCCGAAACCATTTGGCACATCATCATCCTCATTGCCTGCGTTCTTGTGATGGCAGGAATATAAAAAAAAGCGGGACACTCAACTGAGTATCCCGCTTCTTTTTAGTTCGTCTATCATGGTCTCCAATTCCGCATACCAGGCCTCGCCGAACCGGCGGACAAGGGGCTCGCGGAGGAACTGATAGAGACGTATGTTTTCTCTTTTACCCTTTTCAATGGCATCCTTGCAGATGGCCCACCGATGGTAGTTCAGCCCGATGAGGGGATGAGCCGGTTGGCTGTCGGTGGCAGGTATGGTGCCCAACTGCTTCTCCCGAATCGGATAGAGGTGGCAACTGATGGGCCGCTGGCGGAGCAGGCAGCCGCAGGGACCGCGAAAGGCGCAGTCGCGACCGCCTACGATGCAGGTCACCAGTTCGCCCTCGGGGTCGGCATAGGCCACGCCCGTGCGGTCTATCTCGCTCTGGGCCGAAGCCGAGAGTCGTGGCCAGAGGTCGTCGAGTTGCTCCTCGATGTCGGCAATCTCGTCCATCGTCACCGGAGCCCCGGCGTCGCCTTCCTCGCAGCAGCGCCCTTGGCACTTGGCAATGTCACAGGCGAAGTATTCCGTAATGATGTCTGGCGAGAGCAGCACGTCGCCAACCTGAAGTATGGGAGGAAGGGCCGGGGAGAGGGTCTCTACCATACGATTGCCTCCTTCCCGTGCTCCACTAAGTAGGCATTGCAGCGACTGAACTGATGCTGACCGAACCATCCGCCACGGTTGGCACTGAGCGGCGAAGGATGGACACTCTCCAGGACCAGGTTCTTCGATTTGTCTATCATCCATGCCTTGCCTCGGGCAAAACCGCCCCAGAGCATGTAGACGATGCCCTCGCGCCCCGTGGCCAGGGCATGGATGGCAGCGTCGGTGAACTGTTGCCAGCCCAGGCTGGCATGACTGTTGGCCATGTGGGCACGGACCGTCAGGGTGGCGTTCAGGAGGAGTACGCCCTGCCTGGCCCACCGCGTCAGGTCGCCCGACTGCGGCATGGGCACGGCGAGGTCGTCGGAGATTTCCTTGAAGATATTCTGCAGCGAAGGCGGAAAGGCCACCCCGTCCTGCACCGAAAAGCTCAGTCCGTGGGCCTGTCCCGGTTCGTGGTAAGGGTCTTGCCCCAGTATCACGACCTTCACCTCATCGAAGGGCGTCTGGTTGAAGGCATTGAATATGAACTTCCCCGGCGGATAGCAGACCCCGGAGGCATACTCCGCGTGGACGGCATGCACCAGTTGCTCGAAGTAGGGTTTCCCAAACTCTCCTTGCAGTTGTTCCTTCCAGGTTGGTTCTATCTTTACGTCCATAGGCACGTTATTTCTTCAATATCAAGTTCACCAGTTCCGTCACATCGGCAATGGTCACCTCGCCGTCGCCGTTCACGTCGGCCAGGTTCTTGCCATTCTTCGTGGGGGCAGTCTCCTTCTTCAGGATGATGTTCACCAACTTTGTGACGTCGGCAATGGAGACCATGTCGTCGCCATCCAGGTCGCCGACGATGATGTGCTGCTCCGTGGTGCAGGGCGTGTCCGTCATGTCGTAGTTGGCCGTCACCACAGTCACGTTGTCCAGTCCCAGCGTCAGCAAGGCGCTTGGCAGTTCCACCGTGGTCTTGTTGGTGGCCCACAGGAGATTGCCGTCCTTGTCGTAGAACTTGTGGCCGGCCCAGTTGGAGCCGTTGAAGGTGATGGTCTTCTGGTCGGACGACAGCGTGTAGTAGTCGTCGGTGCAAGGTGCAGCATCCGTGGTGAACGACTCGTAGTCGCCGCCCACATAAGTTGCCGAGGCAGAAGCCATGAGGTAGGGGTATTCATCGTTGGCCCGCTTATATCCGTCCGAGGGCACCACGCAACCGAAGATGTTGTCGGCGTCGGCTTTCTTCTTGATGATGCGGTCGTCGATGAACATGAGGTTGCCTAACTTCTTCTCATACTTCTGCATGTAGGCCTTGGCCTCGTCGATGTCGGCCTGCGTCGTGGTGACATGGTAGGTGGAATAGTCGCCCACCTCCATCATGTCGACGGGAATGAACATGCCATACGCCTCGAAGAACTCCGAGAGGTCGGCCTGTGCCACGTCGCAAATCATCTTGGCCAGGTGCAGATAGTCGTCCTTGCCGTAAGAGGTGGGACCGCCGTTGCCCGGACCGCTCCATTTGTTGATGGGGCTCTTTCGCATCTGGCGGAAAAGGTTGGGATAGAAGTTGGTGTCGTGGCCCTGGACATGGAAATAGAGATAGAGCTGGAAGAACATGCTCGTCGTGTACCAGATGTTGCGCTGCAGCCAGGGCGTCTGGTTGGCCATATAGTCCTGTGCCACCTTGCCCTCTGGCGAGTTGCCATAGGGATAGAAGGGATAGAATCGGCGCGAGTTGAGGATGCCCGTCTCGAAGGTGTTGATGTTGGAGAACAGGTTGTTGGAACTCTCCGTCGAACCGATGACGTTGATGCTGGCCTGGTGGTTGTGGCCTATCTCGTGGCTGGGTCCCCAGAGGTGGCCGCCTCCGTTCGACAGTTTGTTGTAGTTCATGACGGTGGCGATGGTGCCTTCGGAGTACCATGTGCCGCGCGTGGTGGAGTGCATGTACGAACTGGCACCCGAGAAGACGTTCCAGATGTTGTTAAGGTCCTCTGCAAAGTCCTCCACGCCCATGTATCGGTCCTCGTTGGCAACAATCTGTTCCCAGATGCGCGTCATGCCTTCTACCTCATTAGGCTCGGCCTGCAGCAGCAGGTCGCGGTCGATCTGGAACACCAGGTGCTTGGTCTTGAGGTTGATGTAGGGAGCCTTCAGCAGGTCTTGCTGCAGGAGTTTCCAGTCGGCATTGGTCATGTTGCGTGTGGCGTCCCAGTAGCCGTTGAGCTGTCCGCCCTCGATGTGGACCGTGATGTCGGAGTAGCGCGACAGATGGCGGTAGGTGTTTGCCACGCCCGACTTCACGCGGTGCAATACGTACAGCATCTTCTGCTCCGAGAAGCGGAAGAGGTTCAGTCCGGAGGTCAGCTTCGTCTGCTCGCCAGTGGCGTGATTGCCGGCCACGCCGTCGGTGCCGACAGCCTCCAGCAGCAGTTCTGAATTATTCTTGGCGTTGCCACTGACATAGATGTAGATGATGTCACCCGGATTGGCCACGATGCCCGTGGGGCCGGACAGACGGCCGAAGGCATTGCTCATGGTGAAGTTGCTGGAGTTGGCCATTTCCTCGTCGTTGCTGTAGATGCCGTAGTCCGCCACGCGGAAGAACTTCTCGTAGCCGGCCGTGTAGCCCGTCGACTTGTTGGTGAACTGCTGCCAGGTGTTGTTCTTCACCTTCAGCACCATCTGCTGCATGTCGGCATTCAGGGCCTGGAAGTTGGTGTTGGCGGCCAGTTCCTCGTCCGAGAGGGCCTGGATGTCGGCCTTCAGTGTGGTGCAGGCCTTGTCCTCGAAGAGGGCGTTCAGTTTCGTCTGGTAGGAGGCCTTCTTGGCCACCAGATTTTCGAATTCAGTCAGACCGCCACGGGCTGCCTCTATTTCCTCCTGGGTGACGTCGGCTTCCTGGATGTGCCATTCGCTGGCCAGGGCGTTGACGGACCAGTATACCACACTGTGCCCCTGTGAGGCTGCGTCATGCAGTCCGCCCCAGTCTGTGCCATAACGAATGGTCCACCGATAGTCCCAATCGTCGGCTACTCGATTAAAGTTGAAGGCGACTGCCGATGCGCCCATGGCATAGGGTGTGCTGGCCGTCGTCTGGCGGGCTATATACTTCTGCGTCACTACGTTCTCGATGCTCCATCCCGTTCCGCTCTTGTGCAGTTGCCACACCTGCGAGAGGTTCGCCTCGTCCAGCGTCTTCGCGCTCAGTTGGGTGCCCTCGGTGAGGTAGAGGTCATAATAACTGATCAGTCGGTAGTATCCGCCGTCCTTCGGCTCGCTGGCGTATGGCGACATGCCCAGGATGCGCTCCTTGACCTCAGCCAGGGTGAAGTTCTCCACCGCCTCCAGATACCAGTCGCAGCCGTCGTCCATACTGTAGCTGTAGAGGCCATGGCTCGTGTTAGTGTTGAGGAACTTGCCGCCGAATCCGCTGTCCGACGAGATGTTATAGAACTTCTGCGTGCCCGTTGCATTGGGGCTCAGGCGGACGTACAGCGTAGCCTTAGCCGTAGCCGGAGTAGTGTATTCGCCCTGCAGGAATTCGCCCGTGTTGGCGCTGCGGAAGGTGTATCCGCTGCCCGAGGGTTGCAATATCCACACCTGGTCCAGCTTGTTCAGGGCCTTGGGCGTGGTCGTGGCCTTGCCCTTGGTGGCAGTGGACAGGTAGTACGACGTACGTTTGCTCTTCACGCGGTACAGGCCTTCTGCAAAGTCCTGAGCCGTAACAGTCATGCTGCTGGCAATGGCCAGAAAAGCAGTTAAAAGAAGCAGGAATCGTTTCATGGTATAATAGGTTTATTTTACATTCTTGGCTACAAAGTTACGAAATTTAATCAAGAATTTCGCACATTAAAAAGAGAATATGCCGTATTTTACGAAGAATTATTGTAATTTTGCATCCAAACTATTGATATGGCTACGATTAACGACTTCTTCCAGTTGCTGAGCTCCTACCTTTGGGGCTGGCCCATGATTGTCCTGCTCCTTGGCACCCACATCTTTCTGACCTTCCGCCTGCGCATTCCGCAGCGAAAACTGCTGACGGGCATACGCCTCTCGGTGCAGGGCGACCGCGACGCCAAGGGCGATGTCAGCCAGTTCGGAGCCTTGGCCACGGCCCTGGCTGCCACCATTGGCACGGGCAACATCGTGGGCGTGGCCACAGCCGTGGCGCTGGGTGGTCCAGGGGCCGTATTGTGGTGCTGGCTGACGGGCATCTTCGGCATTGCCACCAAATATGCCGAGGGACTGCTGGCCGTGAAATATCGCGTGCGCGACCAGGACGGACATACCTACGGCGGCCCCATGTATGCCCTGGAGCGTGGGCTCGGCATGAAGTGGCTGGCCGTGCTCTTCGCCAGTTTCACGGCCCTGGCCTCCTTCGGCATCGGCTGCACGGTGCAGGCCAACAGCATTGCCCTGCTGGCCAACGAGACCTTCGGTTGGCACACCTCGCTGGTCGGACTGGTCGTATGCCTGCTGGCGGGCTTCGTCATACTGGGCGGAGTGCGTGCCATTGCCCGTGTGTGCATGGTTCTCGTGCCCTTCATGGCCCTGCTCTATGTCATCGGCTGCATTGCCATCCTGTGCATGAACGGCCCCTACGTATGGCCTGCCATACAGCTCATCGCCCACTCGGCCTTCAATCCCGAGGCAGCCGGAGGCGGTTTCGTCGGTTCCACGGTCATGCTGGCAGCCCGCTATGGCATAGCCCGCGGACTCTTCTCCAACGAGAGCGGCATGGGTTCGGCCCCCATCGTGGCCGCTGCAGCACAGACGCGCAACCCTGTGCGCCAGGCCCTGGTCTCCAGCACGGGCACCTTCTGGGACACCGTCGTCATCTGTGCCCTGACGGGACTGGTGCTGGTGAGCAGCATCCTGGCCTACCCCGACATTTCGTGTGCCGACGGCGCTGCGCTCACGAAGGTCGCCTTCTCCAAGATTCCCTACATCGGAGCGCCCCTGCTGGCCTTCGGCATCCTCACCTTTGCCTTCAGCACCATACTGGGATGGAGCTACTACGGCGAGAGTGCCGTCTGCTACCTCGACAAGACGGACAAGGGAAAGGGCAAGGAAGGCGTACGTGGAAGTTCGCGCTTCTACCGCATTCTCTACATCGTGGCACTGTTCTTCGGCAGCATCATCAATCTGGACATCATCTGGAACATCGCCGACAGCATGAACGCCCTCATGGCCATCCCCAACCTCGTGGCCTTGCTCCTGCTCAGCAAAGTTGCGGCCCGGGAGACCGACAAGTATCTCTGGGCCGACCGCCTGGACGAGGAAATGGAGGAGGAATAAACTTTTCGACCACGAATAGACTTTACGACCACGAATAACAGACCACGAATAACAGACCACGAATTACGCGAATTACACGAATAACACGAATAACACGAATAACAGACCACGAATTACACGAATTACACGAATTGGTACCCAATGATTTACTGGTAGGGCGTAGCCAATTCGTGTAATTCGCGTAATTCGTGGTCGAAAAATGCAATTCGCGTAATTCGCGTAATTCGTGGTATAAATGTCTAATTCGTGGTCGAAAAGTCTAATCCGTGGTCCTTAGTCCTTTATCAGGCACTTGCCCGTCATGTCGGCCGGCTGTTCGAGGCCCATGATGTGCAGGATGCTGGGAGCCACGTCGGCCAGTACGCCGTTCTCGACGCGGGCATTCTGGTTCTCCGTGATGTAGATGAAGGGCACGGGGTTCAGCGAGTGAGCCGTGTTGGGAGTGCCGTCGGGGTTGATGGCATTGTCGGCGTTGCCGTGGTCGGCAATGATGATGGTCTCGTAGTCGGTGGCCAGGGCAGCCTCAACCACCTCGCCCACACACTGGTCCACAGCCACCACGGCCTTCTCTATGGCCTCGTAGATGCCCGTGTGGCCCACCATGTCGCCGTTGGCAAAGTTCACCACGATGAAGTCGTACTTGTTCTCCCGGATGGCAGCCACCAGCTTGTCCTTCACCTCGAAGGCCGACATCTCGGGCTTCAGGTCGTAGGTCTGCACCTTGGGACTGGCCACCAGTATGCGGTCCTCGCCCTCGTAGGGAGTCTCGCGTCCGCCGTTGAAGAAGAAGGTCACGTGTGCGTACTTCTCCGTCTCGGCCGTATGCAGCTGCTTCAGGCCCTTGGCCGAGATGTACTCGCCCAGGGTGTTCGTGACGTTCTCCTTGGGGAAGAGGATGTGCACGCCCTTGAACGAAGCGTCGTACGGAGTCATGCAGTAGTACTGCAGTCCGGGAATGGTCTTCATGCCCTGGTCCTCCATGTCCTGCTGCGTCAGGACGATGGTCAGTTCCTTGGCACGGTCGTTGCGGTAGTTGAAGAAGATGACCACGTCGCCCTCCTTGATAGTGCCGTCGACGGTGGTGTTGTTGATGGGCTTGATGAACTCGTCCGTCACGCCCTCGTCATACGACTCCTGCATGGCCTCCACCATGTCCGTAGCCTGCTTGCCCTCGCCCTGTACGAGCAGGTCGTAGGCCACCTTGATGCGGTCCCAGCGCTTGTCGCGGTCCATGGCATAGAAGCGGCCTATGATGCTGGCCACCACCGTGTTGGTGCCCTGGATGTGGTCGGTGAGCTGCTGGATGAATCCCTTGCCCGAGTGCGGGTCGGTGTCGCGTCCGTCCATGAAGCAGTGCACATAGGTGTGCTTGATGCCGTACTTCTCCGAGATGTCGGTGAGTGTGAACAGATGCTCCAGGCTGGAGTGTACGCCGCCGTTCGAGGTCAGTCCCATGAGGTGCACGCTCTTGCCGTTCATCTTGGCATACTCGTAGGCCGAGACGATTTCCTTGTTCTGCAGAATGGAGCCGTCCTTGCAGGCGCGGTTGATCTTCACCAAGTCCTGGTAGACGATGCGTCCGGCACCGATGTTCAGGTGTCCGACCTCCGAGTTACCCATCTGTCCGTCGGGCAGACCCACGTTCTCGCCGCTGGCCAGCAGCTGGCTGTGGGGGTACGTAGCGTTGATTTTGTCCAGGTTGGGCGTGGCAGTCTGATAGATGACGTCGCCCTTCTCTTTGTTTCCGATACCCCATCCGTCGAGTATCATCAAAAGTGCTTTCTTTGCCATAATCTTATTTTTAATTTAAACTTTTACCTTATTTATATGCATCAGCGCATAAATTCGGGGCAAAGTTACAGATTTTCGAGCGAAAAGCCAAACAAATTTGCGTTTTCACTCATTTATTCGTAACTTTAGCACCGTGAAACCACTATTGCGGTACATATTGCCCCTCCTGTGCGCCCCTCTGCTCGCTTCCTGCGGACGGGCCGACCGCATGTGCCGAAAAGAACAGTGAGTCAAAACCTTTGCCGAACGGAAAGTATTTCGTAACTTTGCAGCACCCGGCAACGGGCAAATGGAGTATTTAAGCACCTGTTATGTTAACTAAAAAGAACAAAACACTTTATGAAAGAACTGAAAGGAACAAAAACCGAGAAGAACCTGCAGGAAGCCTTTGCAGGTGAGTCGATGGCGCGTAACAAGTACACCTACTGGGCTTCGAAGGCCAAGAAGGACGGATACGTGCAGATAGCCGCCATCTTTGAGGAGACTGCCGCCAACGAGAAGGAGCACGCCAAGATGTGGTTTAAGCTGCTGGAGGGTGGTGCCATACGCTCTACGGCCGAAAATCTGGAGGCTGCCGCCGGTGGCGAGAACTTCGAGTGGACAGACATGTATGCCCGCATGGCCCGTGAGGCTCGCGAGGAGGGTTTCCCAGAGATAGCCGAGAAGTTTGAGGGCGTGGCCGCCATTGAGAAGGCTCACGAGGAGCGCTACCGCAAGCTGCTGGACAACGTGAGGAAGGAGCGTGTGTTCTCGAAGGATGGCGACGTCATCTGGCAATGTGCCAACTGCGGTCATATCGTCATCGGACAGAAAGCCCCTGAGGAGTGTCCCGTATGCAACCATCCGCAGTCGTACTTCCAGGTAAAGGCTGAGAACTACTAAACGGCCTATGGCCGCTCGGCCGCTTATTCATCCATCGGATAACGGACACCCCACTGCCGGCGCAGACCATCCATGAGCTGCATGATGTAAAGCGTCTCGCGGTGGGGCATTTCGTGTGGCTCCAGCAACCCGTCGCTCAGGGCCTGCCTACAGGCCAATAACTAAATCAATTAATACTTTAAAAACACTACAATACGGTATTTATATCGTAAGAATCGACATAGGAGGACAACTTTTCACGCAAAAGATAAAGATTTAATCCGAAATATTGAAATTATTATTGAAAATCCTTAACTTTGCAAAAATACAGAAAACACAACCGCCATGAAACACCAATTATTATTACTTTTCCTACTCTCTGTATCCACAAGCCTGATGGCAAAAGTGAAGGGCTATCCTACTATCTTCTCTGAATACAAAGAGGAGGTTCAACAGGCTCATCCCGATGCACAGGCCGACTCCATCCTAACCACCAACATATGGATGACGTACTACCATACAGCCGATGGTGAGTATGCCTTTGCCAAATATAAGGCCACATTGAGTGACAGCATCATCGCCGGAAAGGAATACATGAAAGTAATAGTGGAGAACAGGGACACCCTGCTATACCGCCAAGAAGGTGACAAGGTTTATATGTGCTGGGATGGGCAGGAATTCCTCATTCTGGACTATGGACTGAAGGAAGGCGACACCTTTGAGGACGCATGGGGCGAGGAATTCATTGTGACGAAGTGTTTTACCTTCGACACACAAAACGAATACTACGGATCCTGGCGGAAATGCCGGGCCACCTTCATCGGCCCGCCGCCAAAGTTCCTGCATCTGCAGTCCCTAGAGGATAGTACACACGAGGACGAATGGCAGGAAGGAATGGGTTCCGTGGAATGGGGCATCATTCCCTTCCCAATATTCAAGAAACTTAAAGCATTCGCTCAAGAACCATCAAAGGCACATCTGACATATGGCAATTCCATAGGCACGCCGCTCAGTAATCGCATGTTCTGCCAGATGGAAATGATAGAAGAGGATTATGCGACCATTCCCTTCAACCATCTGCACGGCAGCGGCTACGAGGTCTCATACTCATTCTCCGCCGACACACTATGCATCATGGACAAGGCTTACATTGGAGACCATCTGAACACTGCCGAATGTGAAATCAAAGGTAATACGATTTCCATCAACACCACCTCTGAATATGATGATTGGAAAAGTTACTATTATTTCAATCTTAAAATTTACGGAATCAAGGCAGGTAAGTACGATATCTACTTGAATGGAAAACTGCGCCGCGAGGCTCTGGCCTGTGAGGATACGGACGGCATAGAGGGAATAAGGAAAGGAGGAAACCCAGATATTCTCTATGACCTCAGCGGAAGACGCGCCACCCAACCCACCAAGGGCGTCTACATCCGACAGGGCAGGAAGGTGGTGAAGTGATTGAGGTGTAAGCGCGAAGTAGTGCCGTGCCTCCATATGCCTTACGCGCGCGTACTAAAGGGTTTTCCCCCGAAATATCGTCATATCGTCACTCGGAGGCATATAACCATCTCATTATCTGTATGTAATCCGAGTGACGATATGCGTGACGATGGGGTGACGATAGTTACCGAAGCAGTGGCCAAAGGTTCTTGAAGCAGTGGCTAAAGGTTACCGAAGCAGGGGCCAAAGGTTACCGAAGCTTTGCCTCGTCCCATGCGTGGGACACGCTCGTTCAATACGTCGTATGAGGCCGTCCCATGCGTGGGACAATGGGAGACGACGCGTCGATTTATTCGACTCACCCCATTGTTTGGGGCAGATTTTTCGTCTCAACCCCCCATTTTCGGCATTTTACCCTCACGCCCTCACTCTACCCTCACGGCCTACATGGCCGATAAACAGGGGCATCGTGAGGGTGTGAGGGTAGTGAGGGCAAATTTTAACCCTGGTATACACAAACCTTGGACGGGACTATTCCGTCGGCCAAAGGGTGCCGGTGAGGGGCTGGCCCTGGGGCGAGAGGCCTTCGGCAGAGACCTGAAGGCGCGCCTCGCGACTGCCCGTGAAGAAGCGGACAGTGGCCGTGCCGTTGGCATCGAGCAGGAGGTTGGGATTCCAGTAGAGGGTGCGACGATAGTCAGTGGGCTCGGCAGGGCGCTGGCGCGAATAGTCGGGCTGATAGAAGTCGTCGCAGACGGCGAAGCCCGTGAGCGGCATGTGGCGGTCGCGCCAGGTCATGCGCTGTCCGCCTCCGGGCACGGTGCGGAGGTCGATGGTGACAAGGGGCTGGTCGGCCTGGCTGTAGCGGGGGTCGCCCTCGCGGCGTGGGGCGTAGTCGGTGTAGATGTACACCATATCCAGGCGAGGCAGATGGTCGAAGACGTCCTTCGTGGCAGGGGACTTGAAGGGGGCGTTCTGGACGGACATCTTCAGGCGGTTGAAGCGTGGGTCGTTGTCGAGCATAGACGAATGGAGTTCGGCCTCGTTGAAGAGGGCTATGTTGGTGCTGGAGAGTTCGGAGTTGGTGCGCGTCTCCACGAGGTAGGCCCGCTCCATGCCCATGTCGCCGATGAAGGTGCGGGCCACGTCGTCGACGAAGCGGCGTGCTCCGGTGAAGTAGCCAGGGCAGAGGCCTGCATCGATGGCCTGGTTGAAGGCGTCCTGTGCGTCGATGACGAAGGCTGGCTTCGAGGGGTCGAACTTGCGCATGACGGTGTGCCGGGCACGTACCACTATCTCGTCGAGCGTCGCCTCCATCTCGCCCATTGTGGGGCGGCGCCCGGTGGCTGGGCGATGCAGGGGACGCATCTTGGGGATGGCCGTCTGGTAGAAGTCGTAAGGACGTGGGAAGCGGGGGTGTATGTTATGGATGCGGACGTAGAATTCGGGATAGTTGAGGCGTCCCTTGTTGTCCTCGTTCACGGCCACCCAGGTGTGCTGCTTGCCGGGCTTCCAGCGTGTGGTGTCGGAGGCGGCGAGCGAGAAGTAGCATCCCTCGTAGAAGCGCGGAGCCTCTATCTTGAACTGACCGCCGGAGAAGGTGGTCATGTCGCCTTCCACAATGCCGTCCTTGACGCCTGGCTGCACAAATTCGGCGTGCAGGAGCACCTCGTTCTTCAGTCGGCCACCCTCCTGGGCCGTGGTGCGCCCGTATCGGGCTCCGGCGTTCATCTCGTGGGTGTGGCCCCAGAGGGCCGTCAGGGCAGTGGTGGCTTCGTGGGAGTCCGCGAAGAGTCGTACGATGTTCTTCTCGGCCAGGGTGACGATGTCGGGCGACGAGGGGCGGTCGTAGAGGGGAGTCCCAGCGGAGTCCTCCCCTTCGATGAAGCTGGCTATGAAGCTCGAGCGCGATATGATGTCCTCCTGCTGCTCGGCCTGGTAGGGCATGACCTGTCCGGTGATGACCTCGGTGCGTTCGTAGGGCTGGGTGAGCGTGAAAGCTCCGGGCGTGGCCATCTGGTGCCACGAATAGCGCCGCCATCCCTGCACCATGAGCAGGAGGTCGAGTGCCGTGCGGTGCTCCTGGTCGTCGGCCTCGAAGAAGTGTCCGGGATGCTCCACGAAGCCGCGTATCTGGCTGCTGAGGAGCATCTCGGTGAGGATGTTGCCCGTGTCGAAGGTGTAGTCGGAGTGGCCTGCATCGCGCACGGCCAGACTGACACCGGCGGACTCGGCCGACGGGCACTGGAGGCTGAGGTTGACCTCTTCGTAGGGCTGATACTTGGCCTTCAGGCCTGAGAAGGTGATATTCTGGGGCTGGAATCCAGGCTGGCGCACGAAGACGAGGCGGTCGGCATAGATGCGTCCCTGGGCATTGAAGATGGTGAGCTGGATGACTCCGGTGGGCAACTTCGACAGCGGGACGAGGGCGGACAGCGTTGCGCCCTGGCCCAACTGCTGGAAGTCCTTTTGGATGCCATGGCACGAGGCCGTCAGTCCCAGGGGCTCGCTGGCTGCCGTGCCGTGGGTGCGGAGCTGGAGACGGATGCCGTCGGCGCCGACCTCGGCCTGCAGGGCCACGCCGTCCTCTACGGCCTTGGGCAGGCTGACCTCCTCCGTGCCGCCTTCCCATTCGAAGAGGGCCTTTCCGGCGGTGCCTTCGAGAGTGAACATGCCACGGCCGCGACTCATGGTCTCGGCCTCAATGTTTAATCCGCCATCCACTATTCTCAGTTTACCCTGCAGGTGCTTCCCGTTCTCGTCGTTGGCCTCGAAGGCCACGCGGTTGGGCACTCCGGCAACGAGACTGCCGCCCTCGGGATAGAAGCGGACCACGGCGCGCGGTTTCTGCTCCGTCTGTGCCACCTGTCGGCGCATGGGGCGGAGGGTCATCTCCTGAGCATAGTCGCCAGCCTGGAGGGGACGGTCGTAGACGGGGAAGACGCGGCTGTAGAGTTTCTCGTAGTCGCGATAGTAGTCGCGGGCCAGTTCCTTCGAGAAGAACCATTCCTCGGCCTGCCTGCTGTGGGGGTGTTCGGTCACGCCCCAGTTGAGTTGCCAACGGGTGTAGGCCCGCAGCTCGTAGTAGCCGCCGTAGAGCGAATCGGGTAGCACGAAGGAGCCCGTGCCCTGTCCGCCCTTCAGTTCTATCTTTTGCCGCTCCACGAGGTAGCCGTCGTTGTTGAGCAGTTCCACATACAACAAATGGCTCAGCGACGAGGGACGTTCGTCGCTGAGCCACGTGTAGGCCTTGAAGTATAGGGTATCGCCCAGATAGTAGGAGGTGTTGTCCATGTGCAGGAAGACTTCCTCCTGGGGCAACTTCTCGCCGAAGAGTTTCAGTCGCTGTGCCCAGCCGTCGAGGTCGGTGGGCTGTTGTGCGGCGCACGCGGCGCCGAGGAGCAGAGATATCAGAAGATGGGTAAGGCGTAATCTCATCACTATATGGTTTTTACGAAATGCTGTGCAAAGTTACACAGATTCTGGGATTCAGACAAATTTAGTGCCTGAATTATTCTAAATGCGGCCATTGCTTGCTTGTTTGACCATTTTTCAGTATCTTTGCATGCGTACATTAACTAACCAATAAAAATGAAGAAGAAAATCTTATTCCTTATCGCGCTGGTGGCATGCACCCTGAGCCATGCTGCCGACGACTTCCGAAGCAACGTGGTGGCAGGCGAGGGTGCCTGGTGCTGGTTTGCCGACCCGCGAGCCCTGCACTACGACAACTCTGTGTCCTCCGTCTCCTCTGCGTCCTCTGTGCAGATTAATGCTTCGTACATCGGCTACATCGACATACACGGCAACGTCATGGCCACACAGTACGACTGGCTCCGGGGCCGGAAGACCGACGTGCTGGTGCGTTCCTACTTCCAGCCCGACGACCACAACAACCCGACGTTCCTGGTGCTGCCCGACGAACGCGTCATGATCTTCTACACGCGCCACACCGACGAGCCGAAAATCTGGTACCGCATATCGAAGCGGCCGGGCGACATCACGGCGCTGGGCGAAGAGAAATACCTGACTACGGCCAACAACACCACCTACCCCTCCCCCTTCATCCTCTCGGACGACCCCGAGCACATCTACCTCTGCTGGCGAGGCATCAACTGGCACCCCACCCTGGCCCGACTGACCATGCCCGACGCGAACGACAACTGCAAGTTCGACTTCGGACCGAAGCAGATAGTGCAGTCGACCGGTCAACGCCCCTACTGCAAGTATCAGTCGAACGGCAAGGACAAAATCTACCTGGCCTACACCACCGGACACCCCGACAACGAGATGCCCGACTGGCTCTACTTCAACGTCATCGACATCAACAAGGGACAGGGCCCCATTCTGCGCGACCTGGCCGGCAAACAGCTGAGCGTCATACAGAACGGCACCTTCAACGTCAACAAGACCGACGCCTACGCCACATCGTACCCCCTGACCATCGTGGACAACACGGCCAACATACGCAACTGGGTGTGGCAGATAGCCTTGGACAAGGACGAACGTCCCGTCATCGCCTATCCACACATCGACAATGCCAAGACCTCGCACGTCTACTGGTATGCCCGCTGGACGGGTTCGGAGTGGCGCCGCACATGGGTGCAGTATGCCGGACATGCCTTCCACCAGAACTGGAACTCGACGGAGCGCTGTTACTCGGGCGGCATGGCACTGGACCCCGACAACGTGAACGACCTGTACCTCAGCATACCCACCAAGGACGGCAAGTATAACAAGGACGGTGTGTACGAAATCTGGAAATACACCATCGACAACGAAGGAAAGGTGGCCGCATCGGAACAAATCACCAAGAATTCGCCCAAGAACAACGCACGCCCCTTCGTGCTGCCGGGCTCCAAGGACGCCAAGCTGCGCCTCGCATGGATGCAGGGCGACTACTATTACTGGATGGTGAACAAGAACTACCCCAAGGGCTACCCGACCAGCATCCTGTGCGACTACGAGTGGACGGAAGAGCTGACCCCGGAGAAGGAAGGCGAGCGCCCCACATGCATCTGCTTTGGCCCGGGCGAAACCCTGCTGCTGGGCTTCATCCTGAACCAGGAGAAGTACGAGGGCACACTGTTCCGCCTCGCCAACGGACTGGAGTATCGCATCAATGCCACGACGAAGCGTCCCGAGGTGGTCTACAACGGCTCCACATACACCAGCCAGAACGCCCTGTACACCAGCGACAACTGGGCCAATGGCAGCACTGGAACGAGTGGTGACAACCATCCCACGAAAATCAAGAAACTCGTCGTCGGACTGACCTACGACGGTCACCGGCTCATCGTCTATCGCAATGGTCTGGTGGACCAGGTGGTGGACATCGAAGGCATGGCCAACAGCGACGTGGATGCTTGGGACGAATCGTTCCCTCACACCTGTGCCTCAGTCTCAACGTACTATGCCGTGGCCTCGCCCATTACGGTGCAGGCACTGACGAAGGATGTCAAGGTTTCAAACCCTAACCTGCCCTCGAAGTTGACGAATGGCGACTTCGAGGGGAACTACTCTGTACAGCAGGGAAGCGGTGTCAGCAGCGACCGCGCCATCTACGTCCCTGAGGGATGGACCGTGGAACGCTCAAGTGGTAACGAGAACGACATCACGGCACTGAAGTCGGGGGATCTCTATTTCAGCCAGTTTTTTGGCTCGCTGAACCATCCTGCCTCCAACGGCAAGCAGACCTATTGGATTCGTCAGAACTGGGGTACACCGACACTGACACTATCCCAGGAACTGCGGTTGCCCGAAGGCCAATACACACTGGACTGCGACGTGTGGAAAAGCGGACTGGGAGGCGATGCCTACCTAAGTGTGGAGACGGAGGACGGCCCAACCGTACAGGCTCCGACAGTGGAGAACAAGACAGCATGGCAGCACATGAACCTTGAATTCGAGAGCGACGGCCAGTCTGCCACAACCATCCGGCTCACAGCCATGCACAACAACAACGGCTCGGAGAAAATCATCGGCTTCGACAACGTGGTGCTGCACCGGAAAGGCGACGTCAATGACGACTACGAAGTCTCGGTTGCCGACGTCACGGCCCTGGTGAACATCATCCTGAAGAAGGACAGCGAGGGCTACTACACGAAGTGGGCCGACGTGAACGAAGACGGCGACATCACCGTTGCCGATGTCACGGCCCTGGTGAATATCATCTTACACAAATAATGTAAAAAGAGACATGAGGCGCGCTGCATCGTCCATCCTGGCGGTTTTGTTCCTGTTGGTCTGCAACTGCATGGCCATGGGGCAGAATGCTACGGACGAGACCATGGGCACGCCGCGAGAGTTTTCGGCCCGGGTGCTGGACGACGAATCGGGCGAACCGTTGGCAATGGTGGGCGTGTACGTCTCGAACGACAACACGACGCTGACCAACTTCGACGGAGAGTTCTCCATCCGCGCACAGGCCACGGACGTCATCCGACTGACCTGCGTAGGCCGGCAGACCCTGTACATCGAAGCGCAGAAGTTGCCGCAGACCGTCAGGATGACAATACTGCCCGGTACGCTGCCCGAGATAACGGTAAGGGCCTTCGACGGCACGTTGCTGCAGATATCCCGACAGATGGAGAAGGGATTCAACAAACGGAAGCAGAGAAGAGCACAGTACTTCTACCGGCAGACGTCTGTCATCAACCAACAGCAGGACATCGTGGAAGCCTTCATACAGGCCCGGTCGGCTGCCAACCTCCGCAATCTGGAATTCGTGAGCGGACGGCACGGCGAGGCAACAAGAGACCAATGGCAAAACTCCATCTTCAGCAACATGAACCTCCACCATGTGCTGGAACTGGGAGCCATGACACGCGACGTTCCCTTCTGGGACAAGTTGCTCACGCCACTGGCAGCCAGCAATCAGGAGTATATCTACACACAGGGGAAGAAGTCGGAACGGGTGCGGGGCATTGCTTACTACCAGCATGTCTATCACATCGACATCAAGGAGGTGAACAGCAACGACCAGCGACTCTATCGGATAGAATTGGAACCACGCGAAGGGACGGGCCTCGTGCAACCCATCATGGCAGGAACCCTATACGTAGACCGACAGACCATGCAGGCACAGGCCTTCGACGGGAAGTTGCTCAACACGGCACTGGAATTCAGCCGCAGCCAACTGGAGAGCCCGCTGAAGGTGGCGGTGGCGCTGGATTTACACATCCGATACCGATACGACCACGGATTTCCCGAGGTGGCAGCCCTATCGATGCAGGCCTCGTTTGACAACTTCCAGACGCGAACAATGCTCTTCAACGTGGAAGGTCTGAACCTTAGCCGGAAGCAAAGCCGAAACGCTGCCAAGGCCAAGGAGAACATGATTGCCAGCATCAGCGAAGCGGGCTACGACAGTACGTTCTGGGCCGAGAACGAAATTATCAAGCGCACGGAGGAGGAACGCCGCATAGCCGAAGGACGAATCAGCAAATACCAGGCCCGCATCGACTCGGCCCGCGCCGCCCACGATGCCCTGCCCCCGCTGGAACGGATGGCCGACCGACTGAAACAGTTCGGGAAGGCCATTCCGCAGGAAAAGGTGTACCTGCACATGGACAACACATGCTACTTCCTGGGCGACACCATCTGGTTCGCAGCCTATACCCGGCGGACCGACAACGACCTGCCAAGCCGCATCAGCCGGGTGCTATACGTGGAACTGCTGAACCACGATGGGTTCCTGGTGGAACGGAAACTGGTGGAGATGCAGGGCGGAAGGGGAAACGGCTACTTCGCACTGCCCGACACGCTGTATTCGGGATTCTTCGAACTGCGGGCCTATACGCGATGGCAACTGAACTGGGGACAAACGGTACACCCACATATAAAGGTTTCGGAGAACCAATTCTACAGCGAGGAAATGGCCAACGACTACTTCCGCGACTACGAAAAACTCTACAGCCGCGTGTTCCCTGTCTACGACAAACCGCGCCAGGCGGGCGATTTCACCCGAGACATGACACTGCGCCCCCTGCGACGCCAGTTCAAGAAAGAACCCGCTCCGCCCAAACTCAGGCTCCAACTGTTCCCGGAGGGCGGCGACCTGGTGGCAGGCATGCCCTGCCGGGTGGCCTTCGAGGCGGCACTGGAGGACGGCGAGGTGCGCG
The DNA here is from genome assembly GCA_946626595.1 of uncultured Prevotellaceae bacterium. Classification (GTDB taxonomy): domain Bacteria; phylum Bacteroidota; class Bacteroidia; order Bacteroidales; family Bacteroidaceae; genus Physcousia. The sequence goes on from CAMOUQ010000010.1 coordinate 20,937, forward strand.
AGGGCTGTCTGTCTGTTTGGGCTAAGGATGAAGCATTAAGGATTAAGAATGAGCGGGGCGAGGAGGTGAGTTCGGTGAGAACCGAGAACCGCGGCCGGGGCTCGTTCATCTTCACACCAGAAGAGGGGAAGACGTACGAGGCCGTATTCGTGGCCGATGCGGACAGTGCCGTGGTTCGGCAGAAGATAAAGGACATCTTGTCCGAAGGCGTGGCCTTAAGAGTAAACCGAAAGGGCGACACCTGGGACTTCAGCATCCACAGTGCCACAGGAAAGCCCTTGGGCCTTACCATCATGCACGAGGGGGTGGTTTCGCACTTCGTACAAATCGAGAATGAAGAGATAAGGATTAAGCATGACGAACTGCCAATGGGGGTGAACCAGGTGACGGTGTTTGACAGCATCGGGCATGTGTGGGCCGACCGGCTGTTCTTCGTCACCCGACCGTATATGGCCAAGCCGACACTTGCCATCAGCGGGCAGAAAGAGAAATATGAGCCCTACGAAAAGGTGAGCCTCAGCATTCAGAGCACGACGACTGGGGCAACAGACATCTCCCTTGCCGTGCGCGATGCCAAATACCAGGACAACACCTTCGACACGGGCGACATCATGACCGAGATGCTGCTCTCCAGCGAGATTAAGGGCTTCGTGCCTCAGCCGCAGTGGTTCTTCGAACGTGACGACGAAGTGCACCGCCGCGGACTGGACCTGCTGATGCTGACCCAAGGGTGGCGACGTTTCCGCTGGCGCGACATGGCCGTGAAGGGGGAATGGGAACTGACACATCCCAACGAACACACCCAGATGGTGACCGGAACCGTGAACAGTTACTACTTAGAAAACCACACGGAGAACGGCGACGAAGCGAACAGTGAGGAAATGGCAGCATCCCAGCCAAACAGCACGAATAGACTGGACGAACTGAACAAAAACAATCCCAAATTCCTGAAAAGAAGAGGAGTGAGAAAAGAAGTAACAGTGCATGCCGAGTTTGTGCGACAGACGGGGGGCAAAGGAGTAGTGGGCGAGACCATGACAGAGGACGGCCAGTTCAAGATAGACCTGCCTCGCTTCTATGGCGACTGCGTCTTTTTCCTTGCCGCAGCCGACACCAGCAAGTGGGATAAGAAGCACCCATTGCAAATGAAGAAATTCCGTCAGCACGAATGGATACAGATGGAGGACGATGAGTGGGAACGCGTGCACGAGGATGCTGAGTTCTACGTCCGGCTCAACTTTGCCTATCCCAGATGGGTGAAGCCCTACACCTACTACCAAACCCACCAGGCTGCCCTGCGCAACCGGGGACTTGACAACGTCCTGCTGACCGATGGCACGCATCTTCTGAACGAGGTGACCGTACGTGCCCGACGCAACCGTCTGCGCAACCTCGACTTCCACAAGCCCGTCTACGTCATCGATGCCTACGAGGCCGGCAATGCGGTGATGGATGCCGGACTCATGACCACCCTGCACTCGGGCGATGTTGACGGCACAGGCAACTTCGGACTGGGGAAGGCCAACGACATCGCCTACGCCGCCATCACCAACTACATCAGTGACATGAACCTACACCGGGCTTTCGATACGAAACTCTACTACGACACCATCATGTTCGAGGCCATTTATCCCAATCGTGCACCAGCAGCATCCTATTGGAAGAACGATATAATAAGCCCTTTGGAAAAGCGGAGATACAGCCGACTGGAATACATCGACAAAATCTATCTCTACACCGACTATTCGCCTCGCCGCGAGGGCGACGAGCGTTTCGAGAGTTCGAATCAGCCCAGCGTGGAAGTTTCCCTGCACCGGTACCCCGACTGGTCGCGACGTGTCACCTATCGCGACCGCCGCTACATCCTACACGGATTTGCCTATCAGGAAGACTTCTACCATCCCGACTACTCCAAACAGAGGCCAACCCAGCCCACCGACTACCGCCGCACGCTGTACTGGAATCCGGAACTCAAGCTCGACGACAAGGGCCACGCCACCATCCACTTCTGGAACAACAGCCGACACACAACCTTGGAAGTGGAAGCACAGGGACAGGCCAGCGACGGCACCCTGCTCTACAACAACGTCAATTCGACGGACTCACGTCAACAATAATCCCAATACCATATTTATATATACGCGCATGCACGTACACATACGCACGTTGCATGGCCAGGGCTCAATCGACGCGTCGTTTGAGCCCAATCGACGTATCGTTTCAGCTCCATCGACACGTCGTTTGAACCTAAACGACGCGTCGATGAAAGCATGACGATAAATATTAGGAAAGGGACTGTGTCGTTTCATTCCGACACAGCCCCTTTATGTAATTAGATGTTGTGCATGTCCTTCTCATCGACGGTGCCCCACTTGCCGTTGTTGCGCTTGTTCTTTATTTCTTCGGACTTGGTGTCCTCCATTTCCCAGTCGATGGGGTATTTCTTGAGCGAGGCTTTATCTTGTGCCTCAATTTCGCCGCTGGCTCGTGGGTCGCTCCAGTAGGGCTGAATGCGGAAGTAGAGATGCTGATTCTTCGTATCGATGCTCGTCTTAGTGCCCCAATTGCTGCGGAAGTGGAAGATGAATGTGTAGATGCCCGTACGTAGTTTATTTACTACAAGTTTACGACGTATGAGCCTCTTGTCGCCATCGGGACCGAAGACGTAAATCTTGAGTCCCCACTCCCTCATTTGTGTTCCGTTCTGAACATTGACAGTGGTGTACACAGTGTAGTCACGCAACATTTGTTTTTCGTACACGGACTGTCCTCCCTTATCTTTGCCCTCGGGGTCGATATATGCTTGTTGCTCGTGTCCGGCAAAATCGAAGTCGTCGTCCCATTTACCTTCGATCTGCCCAGCTTCTTCTGTAGTGATAACGGGATCACCCATTTCCAACAAGCATGCTTTGTCTTGAACCTCAATGAAATCGAAGAAATCGGTATAAAGGTTTTCTATCATTTGGCCCTTACCTTGGTTTTCCTCTGGTTTGTAATACTCGAATGTGCACAGGGCAGGAACCAGATATGCCTCAGTGATGGTGGTTTCTTTCTCTTTATCTTTCAGCACACCAATCCAGTCGAAGTAATAGGTTTTTCCCTCTTCAACCTCTTTCCAATTTTCGCCCGCCAACTTTTCTCCTGTATCCTTAACGGGCTGCATGTATATCCAGTTGTTGTCACTAATGGGTCCGAAATAGAGTTTCATGGCAGGATAGTACTTGCGGATGTTCAGCATAGACTGTATGCCATCAAGGTCTTTATACTCGTAGTAACCATGTATCATTACCAAGTCCATATCGTTGTTGTCTATCAAATCCGTGCCATACCGAGCTTTGCCGGAGCAGAAATAGACTTTCGGCCCGTAGTTATACGACCAGTTGATCAGGTGGACGGTACCGAACTTGGCGATTTGCTTGTCCCACAGATGTATGCCCAAGGGGGCTACGTGCAACTGGATGTCGCCATAGATGTCGCTGTAGAACTTGATGTTACCACTAAAGTTCTTCCACCCGAAAGAACCCGAGGTTAGGGCTTCGCCGAGGTCGGCTGATATCGAGCCTTCGAGGTAGGTTTCGTTATTGAAGCCACAGGTTACGCCCAGTGTGCCAGCAAATTCGAGACCTGCAGCCACACGGAACTTTGCTCCAATTTTGATGGTGGCTTGTCCCACAATGGAGGGACTGTTAAAACTTCCTTCCTCAATATCCTTATCAATCTTTTCCTCCTTGGCGCCCTTCTTTTTCACAACGTATCCTACGCGGTGTTTGGCGCTTGTGTAGGTGAACGAGGCAGCGATGCATCCATTGAGTTCTACCGTAGGCTCGAGACTGCCCGAGAAAATGAATGCAATGGGAATTGGCGTGGCTGTGATAATGATGCGAAGCTGGACGAGGTTCCACGACTTTGACGATTTTAAGAATCCCGTGGAAGGAATGGCCTTGTGTCTGACGGCCTGCTTCATGGATCCAATGAAGCTGCCAGTGGGTACACCTAAAGACTTGCGATAGTCGTAGGTGTCCTTATAATTATTGTTGTTCGAAGCCGAATATCCAGCCTCAGCCTTAACTATATAGTCGGTCCACGAGTCGGTGTACTTGAGTTCGTATCCGCGGTCCTTGTCAACCTCGGCATGAGCACGCGAATAGTTGACAATCTTCAAACCGAAACCGCAATAAAAACTATGGTTGACCATCTTTGCGGCATTGCTGTTCTGAGCTTTCTTTACACCTTCGTAGAGTTGAGTGTAAGTTCCTTTAGCATAATCAGCAAATGCACCCAATCCATCGACAAGTCCATCGATGCCACGTGTGTCGATGAAGAAATCGATAAGCTCGGACTTCTTGGTGCCTTCATCGGCATTGTCCTTGGCGCCTTCTTCAGAATTCTCCTCCTCCAGCCCGTCTCCTTTTTTCTCGTCTTTCTCATCCGTGAAGTCATTGTCTTCATCGGCACGGGTGTATCGCTTCAGTGAACGACGTTTGGCACCGGCAGGACGCAGGCCCTTGTCCACGTCGTACTCGTTCCAGTCCATGATGATGGTATCGCCCGCTTCGTTCACCGTCAACTCGTAGCCATAATCCAAGAGTTCCTCCTCGGTCAAGCCATCCATATTGGCTGTGACCAAATCGGCATCGATGCAGTAGCTCAGATGCTCGTACACCTCGTCGGTGCTGACCTTGGTGGCCACTACCTTGAGGATGCCGCCTACGTCTTCCACGGAAAGCACGCGGTGGTTGAGTCCGTAGGGCAACAGGTGGGAACAGCCCGTAGCGAGTTTCATGCCCACATAGGGACGATACTTGCCGGGGATGTTGCCGTTGAAGTAAAGGATGGAGTCGTGTTCTACGCGCACAATGTAGTCCTCCTGTACCTTGTCCGTAACATACAGCACGCTGTCGGCAAACTGATAGGTAATGGTTCCGTACTCGCTTTCTACGGTATAGGGTTCGTCCTTTCCGCGGTCTTCCTCGGGAGTAACCCAGTCCTCCATGGAAAGCGTGCAACCGCCCAATAGGAACATTGTTGCTATGAGATAGATATATTTTTTCATGGCATCAGAATTTTATTTCAAACAAATCAGACAATGAACCATGGGCCTCTCCATCGAAGAAGGCATGCGTTGAAGTGGTATAGAGTATGCGATGAGCATGGTCATAACAGCGGAAATTGATTCGTGGAAGATAGTTGTCGTCTACGTCATCTGCGTCGTATTCATCATCTTCCCCGCCAATCCAATCATCCTCGGTCTCATCATACAAGATGGTAGAACCTACACGAAGACAGATATAAGATATGCCCTGAGAAACCATAGGACGCCCAATGGCACGACATTCATTACCCACAAAGGCTGCCACCTCCATATCTTCCGTAAGCGGTTTCCCATCCACAGTTACATGGGCATAGAACACCGTCTCGTAGGGCCAAACACGAGTGGCCGTCTCCCAGCGCGGACCGACATATACCATGCAACTGTCCTGGATGCGAGCCGAGACGGACGTGATGTAGATTTTCGTGCCACCCTCGCCCACTGCTTCCAACTTGTTGACACCACGCACGGCCACCACGTCATTGTTGACAGGCAGGAAGTAGAGGTCGGTGATGTTCACCGTGTCGGGCGTGAAGACGGGATTGATGGCGAACGTGTCGCCTACCATCACATAGAAGGTGTCCTGTGGGAGCTGCATTTCCATGGCGGTCTCCACTCCTATCTCGTCGACATCGAAAAGCCCGCAACTGGTCATGAACAGACACATTAAACTGATAAACCATAACGAGCCTCCTCCCCGCCTCCCTCGCAAGGGAGGATTGGCCGCTTTCAAGGCTTGTGGGCGTATGTTATACATCTTATTCATGTTTTATGTTTCTTAATATCTGTAGAAGCACGCTATTGCGCTGTCACTCTCACCATGTTTGAGGACTGGCTGTGGCGTCCGTCCTCGAACTGCAACTCGATGTAGTATTCTGCCGTCTGGCCTTTTTCCAGTGTGTGCTCGGTGTAGCGCTGGTCGGCCTGCGCTGCAGACATATAGTACTTGAAGTCCTTATCCTCGGGACCTTTGCGGTAGATGCAGAAGTGCCACTCACCGCCAGGCAACTTATCTTCAGGGATGAACCATGTCAGGCGGACTCCGTCGTCGTAGCTGCCGGTGAGTTCTATGGGTATGTTCAGGACACGCGGACCCTGATGTCTCCAGCTCACGGCAAGGCTGCGACTGACGAAGGGCGAGGCATTGATGCTCTTCATGAAGTAGTAGTAGCGCCCTGTCTGAGAGTAGGGAGGATTGTCTCGCACGATGATGGTGTTGTCCTGGGTCTTCACAGAGTCGGCATCGTACTTGGCAAGGATTTGCCACTTGCCTTCTTCGCCCAAACGTCGATAAAGCACATGGCGCTTCATGTCGGCATCGGCACCCACAATCCATTCCATGTACATGCCCGTTTCGTCGTTGTGGCTGGACTTGCCCAGGTGGGGCACAGTTGGCGGCGTGATGTGGGGACGTTCCACCTGTATCCAGTGCGACCACTCGCCGATGTTGGTCGAATAGTCCACGGCGCGCACCTTGTAATAGACGTAGCGCTGATTGGCGTTCAGGGAAACCGAGTCAACAAACGAGGTCTGTCGAATACCACCCTCGTTGCGCAGGAGGAAGTTGTGGGTGGTGTCGTTGGCAAAGGCTATGTCGAAATAGTCTATGTCATCGTCCTCAATATAAGGCTGCCAGTAAAGGTCAATATATGCCCACTTGTTCATGAGAGCGGCACTGTCGGAGTCAACGTCTATCTCACGCACTACAGCCTGAAGGTTTGCAGGAGCGGCTGGGGCACGGAAGTCGGTGAGACGTACCTGCTGTACGAACGACTTTGCCTCGTTGCCTGAATGATCGTAGGCAGCTACGTACATCACGCCTGTGCGGCGACCTGTCATGTCCAGGGCACAGATGGTATCAGTAGGCGGCAGCAGGTCGGGCGTCATCAGTCGCCAAGGTTCGCCATCGCGTTGCATGGCCTGATAGTAGATGCGGTAGCCGGCCATGTCCTCCTCTATAATGGGTTTCTCCCAGATGACATGTGCAATGACCTTCGACATGGGATTGTTATCGTCAGGACGCTCAATGACGATTGTCTTTAACACAGGAGGGAGAGGTGGCTGTACATCGGGGACAAAGACGGTGTGCTCGCCCAGTTCGTCGAGGTCGCCAAAGGCGTCGTAGCCCAGGATACGATACTCCCACATACCCAGTTCGGGTACAGAGTCAGCCAAAAGGCAGTAGTCTTCGCCCTCTCGTTGCTCCACCATGGAGACGTAAGGCTTACGTGTCACGCGTTCCCATTGTCCGTTGACTTTGTCTCCCATGAGGGTGGTAGTCTGGCGGCGTTCCACTTCGAAACTGCTATGCTCAGAATCCCACCAGCCTATCTGCAACGTGCCGGGGGTTCCCAACGAGTCCACCATGCGTGTGGAATAGGGCTTGGGCGTATAGGGTTGGTTCACCACATCGTCGGCGCTACCGGGCTCAAAGATGAGGCGCACGTCGTCCCACACCGTAGGTTGTACGATGTAGTCGTAGGTGGCTCCGAGCTTCACATTATGGTCAGTCAGTCTGACGGCTAAGTCCTCGGCCAAATCCTTGCGCCACTCGGCCGTGAGCATGGAGAAACCATAGTTGATGTCTTGATCGCTGCTGACGTCCATGGTATTGCCCATGTGACCGTGATTCTTGTGTACGTTCTCCTTCTCCTCGCCGTAGAGCACATTCATGGCCACGAAAGCCACAGAGTCCGTGGGAGCATAGTGGTTGAGGAAGTGCTCCTTCGACTTTGGCTTCAGGGCGTAAGCCAGGGTGTCGATGTGCAAGCCTGGGTTATCCGATCCGTGCTCCACTCGCAGCACATTTACGCCAAAGGTGGCCAGATAGTTGTACGACACGAAATCCTCGGCCACCCATCGCAAGACGATGCTGTCACCATAGGTCCGCGTCAGGAGCCTGATTTTCGTCGTCACCCTTGGCAGCACCCGAGGTCGTCCCACGGTGGTGTGAGGATTGTGGGTGGCTGTGCTGTCCTGCCCCTGTGCCATGGCCGTGGTTGCTGCGGCCAGCAGTAATAAACCCGTTATAATAGACTTTACTTTCATATTTCTAATTATCTCCATTTTTCTCACTTTCATTTTTAGAAATCAAACGGACTGCCGTAATTTCCCACTTGTACCGTTCCTGTAACCTTATTCTTGAAGCCCAGTTTTTTCAGTGTTTCTACAACGATAGACTTGTGGGAGGAAAGGGTTGCATTTGTCGTGTTCATAATTTTCACGGTCACATTGGAATCGTAGGTGAAGGCCGCCGAAACGGATTTTGCACTATTGGAATAGAACTTACCTGATACGTACAAAGTTTTCAGTGCCGGACAGTTATAGAAGAGGTAGCTGAAATCAGTTACATTAACTGTGTTGAGACTCGACAACGTAACTGACCTGAGTTTGGAACATCCGTAGAACATGGACTTCAACGTTGTTACCTCAGTAGAGTTAATATTCTCTCCGTCGAAGAAATAGGACATGTTACTGCAACCACAGAACATGTGGTTCATGGCCTTCACATTGCTGGTGTTCCATCCCTTAATATGGTTGCTATCCATCTGTGAACAATTATAGAACATGGAAGACATGTCGGTAACCTTCGAAGTTTTCCAGTTATCCGTATTTATGTAAGTAGCCCTGCTACAGTTGTAGAACATGTAACGCATGTCCGTGGCACTGGCTGTATTCCATTTCGACAGGGAGAAGGACCATATATTCTTACAATTGTAAAACATATACGAGAAGTCCTTCACTTTCGAAACATCCCAACTGCTGCAGGGAGCACTTTCCATGGCAGAGCAATCATAGAACATGCTTTTCATTGAGGTCACCTTGCCTGTGTCGAAATTGTTTCTCAGCGATGTCAGGCTACTGCAACCATAGAACATGTTACTCATATCTGTCACGTTGATGGTATTCCACTTGCTCACGTCAAGATTATTCAGCTTGTTACACTTATAGAACATGTAGCTCATGTCCGTCACGCTGACGGTATTCCATGCGCTCACGTCGAGCGTAGCCAGATTGGTGCATCCATAGAACATAGACCTCATGGTATTCACCTTACTCGTGTTCCAGATGCCGAGGGTCAGTTCCGTCAATTCACTACACCCATAGAACATGCTGTTCATCTGAGTCACCGTGGATGTGTTCCAGTTGCTCAAATCGAGGCTCTTCAGGCTGCTACACCCGTTGAACATATTTGTCATCTGAGATGTCACACCAGAGGTATTGAACTTGCTCACGTCAAGCGTAGTCAGGCTGCTGCACCCATGGAACATCGAATACATGTTCCGCATTTTGTCCGTGTTCAGATTCTCAATATTCTTAATGGTAGTCAACCTTGCACAATTCTTGAACATACCAATACCAGTTGTCAAGTGGTAATCGGCGAACGAGGGATCGAACACCACGGTGGTCATCTTGTCTTTCACGGTAGATTGATATTTCCGGGTTCCAAAGTTGTCCACGGTAGATGTCAGGTCCGTTCCGCTCCAAACCTCTGTAATAGTCCTTCCGTTCTTGAAGGTGCCTCCCTTGCTGTACTGTTTGCCGTAGAAGAAGGTCAGCGTCTTGTTAGACTCTATCCAGATGGCTTGGGCTGCCTTCTTGTCGGACTCGACAAACTCTCCATGTGTGCCTTCATGGAAGTCTAACTTATCCACAACGGAACTCTTCACATTGCTCATGTAGGAAGAATGCACCTCTACCACTATGCCCGACATGCCCACGAAGCCATAGGCTTTGCCGTTCAAGCTGGGGAAGGTGAAGTTTTGCCCAAGTTTCAGTGTTTTCAGATTATTGGCGTATCTGAACATATTGGTGGCATTGGTGACACAGGTCGTGTTGAACTTTGAAAGGTCGAGCGACTTGATATTCTTACACGAGTTGAACATGTACATCATGTTGGTGACCTTCGCTGTATTGAACTTCGAGACATCCAGTTTCTCAAATCCCGAATTGTAGAACATGTGCGACATTGTTGTCACCTTCGACGTGTTGAAGTTACTCAAATCGACTTCCTTCAGGCTGGTGCAACCGCTGAACGCATCCTCCATGTTGGTCACCTCGGAGGTGTTCAAGTACTTCATGCCACGAATCTCATTCAAATTTGCACAATGGATGAACCACGCCTTCATGGAAGTGGGACGGGCATTGACAAACGAAGGATCAAAGGCCACGGTGGTCACCTTGCCACTCACGGTGTTTTTCCATACTGGGAATACTGAACTGGTCTTGAGCACCTCATCGCCTTGCCACTTCTGAGTCACCACCTGACCGTCGAAATAGTCACCTACGGGGAAACCATAGTAGAAGGTGAGCGTCTTCGTGTCGGCTGTCCAAATGGCCTGGGCCACCTTATCGGGTTCCTTGTCGTAGAACGTGCCCGTTACACCCTCCACGAAGCCTAATTTCTCGATGAAACAGTCGCGGATACTTTCCAACTTGTCTGGCGGGGTAACCACTACCAGGTCGTGGACAGCATTGAACGAGCCTGCTTTGCCATAGAAGTCCGACTTATGAATATTTGACGGACTGAACAAGGTACCGACAACTAACTTGCGCAGCGATATGCAAGAATCCAGCAACATCGGTATGTCTCTCATGTTTGAAAGATCAACACTACCCAAGTCAAGGCTCTCCAGACTCTGGCAATTAGAGAACCAACCGAGCATGGAAGTATGTTTGCTCAAGTCAAATCCAGAGATGTCAATGCTCTTCAAGTTCCGACAATTATCAAATAGACTAAACATGTTACCATCCCTGACATTCGATACATCGAAATTATGGAGGTTGAGGTTGGTCAGACTGCGACACCCACTAAACATCATGCCCATCTCTTGTACATTCGACGTATTGAACGATGTGAGGTTGACACCCGTCAGACTTCGACAGCCCGAGAACATTGCAGTCATTTTCGTAACGTTATCGGTCTTGAAGTTGCCACCAAGGGTGAGCGTCTTCAGGTTCGCACATTTATAGAACATGTATGACATGTCGGTGGCACTGGAGGTGTCCCAACTGCTTAAATTGAGGGTGGTGCCATTATAGCCATTGAACATCCAACTGAAGTCCTTCACATTCTTCACATTCATGTACTGAAGGCCTGTAATGCTCTCCAGCTTACCTGCATCAAAAGCAAAGTAGCTTTTACATCTTGCAAGAGGCACTTGTGCAAACGACTGGTCAATGGTAACTTTCACAACGGGATTGTCTCTATCTGAAGTCCAGTTGTTCCAATAAAGGTCGTGTGTCATCACATCCGTACCGGTCCAGACATAGTCGATTGTGTACCCATTGTATTTGTCGCCCACCTTCAGCGTAGTTTCAGATCCGAGGAACAGAAGTTCGGTGTTACCACCCACTTTGTATCGGATGATGTATGCAGGATAGATAAGCACGAGGTTGGGGAACGTGGACTTCGGACACTGGTCGAGAACCATCTTCTTACATTTATAGGGGATGTAGATGTAGCACTGGCGGTTCAGCCCTGAGAACATGGAGGTACAGCGTGTCAGTTTCTCACCCATGAAGGTACTCAGGTTCAAGTTCGTCATCGACCCACAGTTGTAGAAGAGGTAGTCCATGTTCGTCACCTTGCTCAAGTCGTAGTTCGTGAAGTCAAGTTCCGTCAGCGATTCGCATTTATAGAACATTTGATTCATGCTTGTCACGCTCTTTGTCGATGTGAGTGCCGGTATCCGCTTCAGTTTCTTGCAGTTATCGAACATGTAACTCATGTCCTTCACGTTCTCTGTATCGAATTCCTGGTTGAAACTCATGTCAACATATTCCAGACTCTGGCAATTATTGAACATGGCACACATATCCGTCACGTTCTTCGTATCGAAATCATAGACGAATGAGAGATCCTTCAGAGACTTGCACCCGTAGAACAGACGGTTCATGTCCGTTACGTTTTCCGTCTTCCAGTTGTAGCCGAATCCCAGTGACTCGATGGACTCACAGCCATAGAACATGCTGCTCATATCCGTCAGCTTGGCAGTACTGAATTTCCGAAGGTCAAGTTGCTTCAGCTTCACGCAGTCCTTGAACATGCCTCTCATCGATTTCACGCGTGAGGTGTTCAAGTTTGTCAATCCATAGATGTTCTCCAAATTCGAGCAACCACTGAACCAATAACTCGTGCTCGACGGAGATTGTACGAACGTTGTGTTGATGTACACATCCTTGATGTTCTCTTTGTAGTTCACCCAAGGAATAGAGGATGAATTGTTCTCCTTCGTGTTCAGCACATCCTTTCCTTTCCAGATGTCGATAACCTTGACCGCACGTGTCGTTCCGTTGCAACTAATGTTGTAGTTCGTACCCTTCTGGTAGTTTTCAGTGTTGCGAAGGAAGATGAGCACATTGCGTCCCTGACTTGTTACAGTACCATAAATGGCCTTGTAATTGTCGTCGAATGTGGCCGAAGGATTGCCCGGAATCTGATCCTTTATCTTGTCCACCAGCCCATAGTTGATGTTGCTCGTGAGTGTGTTGGGCACGTTGGTAAACATGCCGCCATAGTAATCCTTGTAGGTGAAGTTCTCGCTGTTACCCGTCAGGCATTTGATGTCCAGACGTTTCAGTTTTGCACAATCTGTGAACATATTAGCCGTGCGTGTCAGCTTCATACCCTCCAATCCGTTCAAATAGAGCTCGGTCAGCGCCCCACATCCTTTGAACATATTGCTGACATTCGTCAACGATTCACTGGTGAAATTGTTCAACGTGAGACTTGACAGTGAAGAGCAACCCATAAACATTCCACTCATGCCCCCCACTTTTTGGGTATTAAACCCGTCAATGCCTTTTATCGTCGTGAGCGCACTGCAGTCACTGAACATAGCTTGCATGTCATCCACATTCGCGGTGTTCCATCCAGTCATGTCCACAGTTTGAAGACTTGAGCATCCGGTGAACATCTTCGACATGTTCTTCACCTTAGCCGTGTTCATATCCTTCATGTATAGGCTCTTTAACTTGGAACAGTTATAGAACATGTACGACATGTCGGTCACGTTTGTCGTGTTCAGATAGAAACGGAGGTTATAGACTTCTTTCAAAGCCGTGAAGCTCCGGAACCAAGACTTAGTGGTTCGGATGTCGGCATCCTTGAACGATTTATCGAAGGTGACGGCAAAGCACTTGGCCTTTACTTTTTGCCATGCCACGTTCTCAAAGTCTTCCTCGCCATGCCAATAATAGACTATATTTCCGTCTTTAAACTTGTAGCTAGGATTATAAATAGAGTCAGAATAGAGGAAATATAGCTGATAGTCATAGTCATCGTCAATTGTGCAGATTGCCTGTAATTGTGGCTGGTCGTAGTGGGTGCGCAGGTGGTTCTGCTGTGCCGTGATGGCCGAAGTCATCTCGCCCAGATTCGTGGCCGTACCATTGTTGGCGTCGATGTTGAACGTCTTTGGCGAGGGACCGCCGCCGCGATTACTTTCGTAAACATACAGCCCCGAGGCAATGTCATAGGCATTGACTCGATACATATAGACGGAGAACTCGCTGACGGCCTCCAGGGCCTTGTCTTCGCGGAACTGGTCCCACTTCACGTTCAAGCTTGTGCCTGTTCCTCCCTCATAACTTTCGTTGTACTTGTTATTGTCACGCAGGTAGATGAGGCCTGGCCATCCCGCATCATTATTATATTTATAGGACAACTCACCAGATGTGTTCAGGCGGAAGAATAACAGGTTGGAGGCTTCAGAGCGCCAACGTTTACTCAGGTTCACGTTTTCAGCATCACCCGATTTCATGTCACTCTCACCAATAGACTGCCGGAACGAACGGTCATTCCTATCCAAATCCCAGTTACCGTATTTTGCATCGCCACCGAAGCAGTCGCCATAAATAAGCGGCAACTGGTACCAAGGTATCTTGACATTATAGCCACGCTTTTCAACCTCTATGTATTTACCACGGTTCATTCGTGTAAGCTCCTTGATGGCTGCATTCAGGTCCTTGTTGAATTTATCCTTGTCCCTGCCCGTGTTAGTATAGGTCTGAGCACACGAGAAGAATTTGTCTGTTAGCTCTTGGGTCTCATTCTTCAATTTGTTGCACAAGACGTCTGCCACGTCGTACACTGCAGTGTAGTCCTTCACCAAATCCTGGAAGCAGTAGGTGTAGTCCGTGTAGTGGTTGACATTGAGCGGCGTGACTGTGCTTGCCTTGCCATCCTGGTTGTTGGCGGTGATGCCGCCTACACTCTTCGACGTGGCTGGCAGCGGGAAGCGAGGCATATTCTTGTTCTTGTAGTACCAGTCGTTCCAGACATTGTACATCTGGTTGCGCACCTGATAGAGCGACTTGTTCTTTATGTCCTTCAGAAACTCGACGTTCACTACCGTTCCGTTGTAGTTGAAAATGAGGGACTCAGAACCGAACTTACAGCCAATCTCGTCAAAATTATAAGGACTAATCTCACGGTCTCCGATGAATACCCACTTGCCCAAATAGGCAAAGTACATGTACGGGTCGATGAGTCGATAAGGCAGGTTATACGGGGAATACTTGACATTCTTGAACACGAAGTCCTCATCGGTATAATTTTCTGACCTTTTTATACCTCCATTTGACAGTTTCGTTTCAGTCATATAATCCGCCTCATAGTCAATGACAGGCTGGCTGCTGATGCGAGCTCCGACGAAGGGATAGCTGTATGGCAGGGGCTCATTAATAGCCTTTGTGGTGGTCACCTGCCAAGAGTCGGTGTAGGTATTATTGTTGATTTTTACATCATGCGGCAATGTGGTCAGTGTCAAGTCCACAAGGTGGAAGGTGCTGTCTTTGTACTGGGCATATTTGTCCTTAATGGTTCCTGTCTTAGAGTAGTATTTATGCCGGTATGTGTAACAAAGTTCCAGATGATAGATTTCGTTGTTGTAGTCATAAGACTTGCCAGCATTGATGGCTGCATTCTTCGACGACGTGAAGTCGTAATAACTACTAAACCTGCTTGCGGGTTCCAGATTGATGCATCCATTGTCTGTGATGTATTTTGCCGCGCGGGTTTGCGTGTCGAGCGTGTCTCCGGCAGCCGTTATTCCTGTCAGTCGCCATTCCATCTTATCCGCAGGCAGGGATGCGGAAATATCGCGATTCAGGGCGATGGTGGGCTTCATGATATCTTCATAATAGGCTGTAATGGTTCCTTCTCCACGGGTGTCCACCACGCGGGTGCCGTTCGTGCTGGGATAGGCCAGAGCGATGTAGGGTTCCAGGTTGCGCAGCGAGTCAGTGATAATCTTCTCTTCCTCGTCACTCTTCACGCGGAAGAACCATGCCTTATGCTGACGCCACTGGATGTAGCAGTCCTTGTTGGTATCGGGATTAACATAATAACACCATACGCGCTTGCCATTCTCTATTTCAAAGGCCTCAGCGCACAGGATGAGCGCGTAACTGTGACCCGGTTTCAGGTCCATATTAGTCAGGTGGAACGTCGTTCCCTTGTCCTCACGGAAGCTTACGTCCACTTCATTCTTCTCTTCAATACCCCATCTTAAATTATCTCCTATCCAACCAACATTTCCAAATGGATTAAAATAATCCATGTTCATGAACTGGTCGATGTTGGAAGAGTGGTTGTCGGTGTGGAGATAACCATCTGAACCCTTAGAGATATCCCGGCCCTTTCTCTTCTTACTCGACTCGCAAATGGTCTTTTCACGAGTGTTGAAGTAAGAGGCCACCATTTCACGCATGTTCTTATAACTATTCTTCTCCCTGGTTTTACCCATCTTCTTGAGGAATTCGTCTTCGGAAATATCCTCCCCGCTGGCAAGCCATTCGGTGGGTTCAGTACCGAGGTCAAAGAGACGGACACCCATCTTCATGTTGTTCTCGTTCAAATCCTGATTCATGTCGAAGACATAGGTACGGCTGGCATTTTGGGCAATCTTCTCAGCTAAGTCTTCCTCGTCGGTCTCTGCACGGTCCATCATCTCGTCGGTCCACGAGGGGTCGAGCAGGCGATAGTGGCTACCGATGCTGGAGGAGGTGGTAAAGGTCATGTTCTTGGCTTCAGCCTGCGAGACAGCAAAGGTAGGATCCATCAGAGCCTGATAGAGACTGTCTGATCCGTAGCTGACGCTTTGGAACATCTCGAAGCCATCCAGGGCGTTGCCCTTGAAGGGTACGCAATGGTCGCCCGCTGAGAACTCAAACTTCTTGTTAATCTTACAGAGACCACCCAAGAGGCTAATCTTGATACGGGCCTGACCTTCCACCCAAGTGGGATTGGGGAGACCTATCTCCAGGACACCGCCGATACCTGCATGGAAGATGCATATCTTTTCGTTAATAAATGATCCAATCTTCACGTGGATGCCCAGTTCAGCTGCCAGGTAAGCGTAGAACTGACCCATGGCGTACCAGCCATCCTTACCCATTGCAGAACCTGAGTTGACACAGAAGGCACTGTTGCCATAGTTTATCAGCGAGCAGTCGAAGCCAGCCATAGCATCGATGGAGCCATAGAGCAGGCCGAGGTCTATACTCAGATAACCCCAAGCCGAAGCACCGACCATGACACCACCGTTTACATCGTTGCCGAGCAGGGCCTGAGCTGCACGCTTACGACTGCGCTCGGCTTTCCCGAGCTCGCCGCCCATGTCGGTGCTGCTGCTCTTATGACCAGAAAGGAACTCGGTAATTTTACTCGGAATGGGGGGCAGTACTCCGTTGTCAGGCAGTTCATTACCCAAACAGAGATAGGCATCAGCACCGATGTCCACTTTCACAATCTTACCGCTGTATTTCAGGAAAGTGAAGGTGCATCGTTTGTCCTTGGCAGGTTCACCGAGGTAGAGATGCCACTTCGGTGTGTTGTATTCTTGACCATCCTTCACCCAGGTTATCTTGAATTCCAGACTTATCTTGGTCTTCATGGCCTCAGCCCCAAGATCGTCCCTTGCCTTAGCTTGTTCTTTCGTGAGATTTTCTTCGCTGATGCTCTCGTCTTCCGTGTCATCTTCTGCCACTTCCTTACTCTTTTCGCCATCATAGCTTCCGGAAAGTTGCTTCAAGCCCTGCGAGGGATTGACGGTGAGTTTGTTGGCCCAGTCGTCAACATTCCCTTGGAACTCGTCCATCTGATCCTTCAAACTCTTCAGTGCGGCATTGGCCTTCGTCAAGTCGGCAATGAGGGCCTTGGTGTCGGCTCCGGCCTCTACGGTGACGTTGAGGCAGAGGTATCGGTTCTGCGTTACACCTGCCTGGTTTTTCTGATTTTCATAAACGAGACTGGCCTTGGCATTGATGATGCCACCCACGGCTTTCAGGTCTCCGTTGAACATGAAGGTGGAGAGACAACTGTTCTTCTTGTCATAGCAAACGAGGAGGTCCATGTTGGCCGAGAGGGTCTTTTCACCCGCCGAGCTGGAGAGTGTCATGCCCAATGCTACACCAATGTTGCCATAGAATGGTTCTGGCGTACCACCGAACTTGTCGGTTTTCTCGTCCTTACCCTTTGTTGGGCGACAGTTGAAGAAGAAACCACCAGAAATGCGGTTGATGACAATCGGGTCGATACGTATGCCCGTGGAGCTTTCCGCCCTCACCATGAAATAGCCCCAAGAATATTTCTTGTCACCGGCATCCAACCCCTTCGTGTCCACACCATCTTCCTTCATCCCAGCTTCAGAGTTTGCGTCTGCTTCGTGCTCGAAGTAACCACCATTGCACTTCAGACTGAACAAGCCTGTGATGTCTATGTCGAGGTCACCACGATATCCCTTCTCCGTGCCGTCTTCGACGACCTTCAGGCCACCCTTTAGGTGCAAGGCTGTGAAGTCGAGATCAAGTCCCAGTGTGTCGAACTTAATATCACCGTTACCAATGCTCCACTTGGAGATGTCTATACCCGGCATATCCAGTTCAGCACTAATCGTGATACCGGCCCCGACATTTATCTTGTCCTCAATCAGGCCTATCGAGCCGCTCACCTCCAGCGCCAGCGCCTTACCCTTGAGCGAGGGTTTGAACTTATCGAGGTTAAACGAGAACGGGCCTAAGCGCTTCTTGGCAGAAGCCAGCGACCATTCGCCGAGGTCGAGGTAACAGTTCTCGCCGAGTTTCATCTCCTCGCTCTCTGCTATCTGGTAGTAGAGTTTGTTCTTCTTCAGTTCCTTCAGCACTTCTTCCTCGCGCGCCTCGCGTTCCTTACGCTTGTTGGCCGCAAGTTCGCTGATGCTATGCCATTCGGACCGTTTCACGTTCGAAAGGCGCATCTTCGTAAAGTGGATGTCGGGAATCTTCACATCCAGCGGCAGACTGGCGGTCTTCTCCTTCAGCCATTCGTTGGCCTTATCCACGCCACCGATGCCTATGGTACCACCGATGCACAGTTCCACCTGGGTGTTTATCTTATCTTCCTTCTCATCATCGTATGCCTCTATCAGGAAGTAGGTCTGCTTGTGGTCAAGTTCGGCCTGCGCCACGAAGCAATTGAAGTTGAGGTCTTCAACCTGCTCTGTCAGGAAGACGTATGAATAGCGCGTTTTCTGCAGTTCGGTCGGGTTAATCTCCTCGGTCAAGGCCGAACGCGGGCGCGGGTCGGTCAGGCGACGGATTTCGCACGTATAGTCTATGTTGCCGAATTTCTCTTTGCCCTTGTCATCCTTTTTCTTTTCCTTAGAGCCGAAGATGGGAACATTGAGCTGTCCGGAGAACATGCAGTTGTCGAAGTCGTCCTGGATAATCTGCAACTGTGCCTTGTCGAGCGATATGCCCCATCCGCCCATCTTTCCTTCCTTGGCCGAGAAGATGTTCTCGGCACTCATCTTCAGGGTGATGTTGTTGTCGAAGAACATCTCTTCGCCCTTGATGGAGAGACGTTTCTCCTCGTCGCCACTGCCCACACCGACTTCGAGGGATGTCGGGAACTTGATGCCAATCTCACCGATGTGCAGTCCCTGCCACGATTCGTCGTTGCCCTTGATGCCAGCCTTTGTCTTGCTGTAACGCTCAGGGAAGGCGCCCATGTGCTGGGAGTTGCGTTTGATGGAGTGGTCATAGACGATGTTGCTGGCCGTGAAGGTCCATCCGGGCAAGTCTTCCACCTGGAAGTCATCGATGGAGATGTCGTCCACCATGAAGTCGCTCCACGAACCGAACGAGGCCTGGAGATGAATATTGGGCCGTTCGGTTGTAGCCTTACCGTTGACGTCCTTAACGATGCCTGCCACCTTCATGTCGGCGTCGATGCCCAGGAGTTCCAGCGTGTCGGCATGCCATGATATGTAACAGCCGTCCTTCGGTTCCAGCACATCCTTCGGAGCCTTGAAGGTTATCTCGAAGTTGCTGCTGGGAGCCAGTGTGAAGTCACCGAGCAGGGCTATGTGTCCCGACTCGGGGAGGAATCGTTTGGGGGAAATACATACGCGCGGTGCACCGAAGACGAGAATCTTGCTCTTCAGCACGTCGCATTCGGGCAGTATGGACTGTCCGATGATGTTCATCGTGGCGTAGGTGGGGGCGAACTTCATGCCCGCGATTTGTATATCCACCACATCCCATCCCTTCGGCAGGACCTCCGTCGGGAAGCCAATGGGCATATAGCACTGTTCTATATCTTCCGAAGTAACGAACTTATAGAGATTTTTGCTGTCCTGATAAGCCTTATAGTATTTTCCAAGGTCTATCTGCTCTGCCAGAGTCTTCACAGCTCCCGTAGCCTTGTTCTGCAACATGTTGGCGTATGGGAGGCCTGAATCGCCAATGAGGTTATCGATACCCCATTCCGAGAATAGTGTATCGACCATCGCCATATCAGATATCTGCGGACCAGCATAGCTTTCGGCAATACCTTCGTAAACTACATTGTCGATATTGATTTTCATCTTATCGAACTTGACGCAGACCATGACCTTGTGTCCAAAGGGTTCCCACTGTACTCGGCCCTTTCCCGTGAAGCCGTCATTGCCGTTACCTGAAATATCATCGATGGTCATCAGGTATTCACCAATGGATACCTGTTTGCCCTTGAAGTCGGAGGCAGCTTTTGTGGTGGGTTTCGTATTCTCTATCTCTGTAGTGCTGGAGCACTGGAAATATTGCTGGCTCAGACGGTTGACAAGCGCGAAGTCCACTACATTGTCATCGCCCGTGAATGCCACACTGCTTCCATGCACTACAATAGGCTTGATTCGCAGCAACATGTAGTCTCCAGCTTCCACCTTCTCGGAGATGTCCTCCCATTGAATTGTATCTTTCTGTTCGCTTGTGCGGAAAGTGTAGATGGGTTCCTGTTTTACAGCATCCTCCCGATCGGCACGTTCGCCATTGTCGAAGAGCTGTACCTCGTACTCAATCTGGATAGTATCGTTCTGCTGACCTTCGCCACCAGCGAATTGTGGTCTATCCCATGCCACTTCTATGGAACCCTCGACGAAACGCTTGCGTGCACCGTTCGATTCCAGGAAGAAGGGGTCAACGATTTTGGGATTGCGGAACGTATAGAGCGAGTCCTCGATGATTTCATTCGTCTTTACGTCACCCATCTCTACCATGATATCGTCTTCCTCATCCTCGTCCTTTTCTCCTTTGTCCTCATTCTGGGCTTCCTCTTCCTTGCCTTTTCCACCCTTCTCATCATCCTTTTCCTCACCCTTTTCACCCTTTTCATCGTCCTTTGCCTCCTCTACCTCAGGAACTTTAGGTTTCGGTTCTTCTTCATTGCCCACTTTCTCTGTGGCTTTGATACGGAAGAGCTTGTAGGTACTCTTTCCCTTATTCTCCACGCTGACATAGTTGAGCATCTTGTTGTTGGAGGCGCTGGGGGTGGCTGTCACCTGTGCTGCGTAGGTCTTGCTGCTGTCCATCTGCTTCACGACAGACTGCGGTATCATACACATGGGCGAAGCCAGATTCGATATCTGGTAGACTACAGGATTGTGGTCCATGGAGTTGTCGGGGAATTGTCCGGGCAACAGTTCCACAATGCGTATGCTGTATTCGTACTGAATCAAGGTGGGGTTACAGGAGATGACGGGCGCCTGCCATGTCAGTTGTGGCGACAGCGGATCCATCTCGGCCACGCTCAGTGCATTCTGTTCCTGGCCAACGGCCATGGGGGTTAGGAATACAGGGGCCTGCGCCTTGTAGCAAATATTGAAGTAAGCCATGCCGCTGGCAGGGTTGCTCACGACATAAGGTTCACCCGTAAGGTCCCAATGATAGGCTGTAAGGTGTACTTCGTACTGTCCCTCAGGAAGAAGTCCGAACGAACCATCGGCATAGTTATCGAACAGGCCGGCAGGAGCCTTAATCTCGTTCATCGGAATGTGGTTGAACAGACCACGAATCTCAGCAGGAGTGAGAATGCGTGTACCGCCGGCAGGCACCACGATAGGCATTTGTGGCTGACGCTTAGGCGGCGTGCTCAGGCTGAGTCCGCTGGACGGATTGACCTGTTCCACCT
>CAMOUQ010000011.1 GCA_946626595.1 uncultured Prevotellaceae bacterium
GTTTTTCGTTCTCGGGAGGCATCGGTTTCGACAATACGTCGATTGAGCTCCAACCATAGTATTGTCTGAGCTCCAACCATAGTATTGTCTGAGCTCCAACCTTAGTATTGTCTGAGCTCAATCGACGTATTGTCTGTCGGGAGGCCAATGCAGGGGTAGGGTACAGGCACAAAAAAAGCCGCCGTCCTTTCGGACGGCGGCTCCTATTGGTGCTCCTCACACAGAAATCACAGATATCACAGAAATTGTAACTCTTCCACTATGTGGAACAGAAGGTGGGGGGCTGTGGCTTAGTTGAGCCTGAACATGACGGGCATGACGAAGCGCATACGCACAGGCTTGTTTCCCTGTGTGGCCGGCTTCCATTTGGGCATGGTGCTGACTAAGCGCTTGCCTTCGGCCGCCAGGGCGGGGTCGGGCGCACGGAGCACCTTCACGTCCGTGACGCTGCCGTCCTTGTTGATGATGAACTGAACCATGACGCGCCCCTGTATGCCGTATTGCTGGCACTTGGGGGGGTAGTGGACATTCCGGGAGACCCACGCATATACGTCGCCGGGGAATTGGGCCGCCTCCTCGGGGATGTCAAAAATTCTGTCGTTCTCCACCTCGCGCTCCACCAGATTCTGGGCGTACATGTTTTCAGCCCGTTTCGCGGCCTCCTCCTTGTCGCCGAGGCCTGTGGCTTTGAGATAATAGCTGATGGCTTTCTTGTAGTCTTGCTCCACGCCCTTTCCCTCTTCGTAGAGGATGCCGAGACGGGTGCTGGCTTTTGCCACATTCTTTGCCTTTTTATACCAGTCGATGGCCTTCGGATAGTCCTGAGTAGCCCAAAGGCCCTCCTCGTACATGCGACCCAGTTGGTAGGCCGCCTGGGCATTCTCCATGCAGGCCGAGCGGAAGAAGCAGGCAAAGGCCTTGTTGTAGTCCTGGCCGCCCTCCTCGGAGAGGAACTTAAGACCCTGATCCAGATACACCTGCGATGTCTCCTTCATCTTGTCCCGATATTCGACGTAGGGCAACCACGAACTGCCGCCTTCGCCCAGGATGAAGACGATGTCGAAGCCCGGAAGCAGGTAGGCCCGGTAGTCCGTCAGTCCCCTCTTGGAAACGACCACCGAGTCGCCCTCAGCAGGCAGTTCAAGCCGGAAGATGCCGTCCACCCCAGTGTTGGCAGAGGTGCCCGACTTGATGGTTCCCACGAATACGTCCTTGATGGGGATGCCTTTCGTGTTGACTACACGTCCTTCGTAGACCAGTTTTTTGGACTCTTGGGCCTCTGCAGCCGACGTTGCGGCCCACAGAATTGTCAGGATGAGGCACAGGCGTTTCATGCTTTTCTTCTTGTTTTAAGGTTATTATGGGACAAAGTTAAGTATAAGAGTCGAGAAAACCAAATGTTTTTGAGTGATATATTTGTGTTTTCGCTCGCTTATTCGTACCTTTGCACGCGAATTTGTGGATTAATACATATTTAATATATAAAAAGATATGAGCTTAAAGATTGTTGTACTTGCCAAGCAAGTGCCCGACACGCGCAATGTGGGCCCCGATGCCATGACACCCGAAGGCACCGTGAACCGCAGCGCGCTGCCTGCCATCTTCAATCCCGAGGACTTGAATGCATTGGAGCAGGCTCTGCGACTGAAAGATCAATTCCCCGGCACGACTGTGAACGTGCTGACCATGGGCCCCGGACGCGCCGCTGAGGTCATCCGCGAGGCTATGTACCGCGGTGCCGACGGCGGTTGGTTGCTGACCGACCGCGCCTTTGCCGGTGCCGACACATTGGCTACCTCCTATGCACTGGCTACGGCCATCAAGCATGTTTGTCCCGATGTGGACCTCATCGTCGGAGGTCGTCAGGCCATCGACGGCGATACCGCCCAGGTGGGTCCCCAGGTGGCTGAGAAGTTAGGACTGAACCAGGTGACCTATGTGGAGGAGATAAAGGCCCTCATCCTTAATGGGGAGGGAACCAAGGCTGCCAATGTGGGAACTGTCGTTTGCACCCGCCACATCGACGGCGGCGTGGAGACGGTGGAGAGCCCTCTGCCCTGCGTGCTGACGGTGAACGGATCGGCCGCTCCCTGCCGCCCCCGCAACGTGAAGCGCCTGATGAAGTTCAAGCGTGCCCTGGCTCCCCTGGAGCTGCCGCAGGGACAGACCTACGAGGATCTGCCATACGCCGACCAGTATGGTTGCAAGCAGTACCTGAAGATTGGTCAGCTGACCACGGCCGACGTGAATGCCGACCTGCAGCAGTGCGGTCTGGCCGGTTCGCCCACGAAGGTGAAGGCTGTGGAGAACATCGTCTTCAAGGCCAAGGAGAGTAAGCAACTGACCGGTTCCGATGAGGACATCAACGGACTGGTCAAGGAACTGATGGCCAACCGAACGATATAAAGACCCTTCCCCCAGCCCCTCCCGTGGAGGGAGGGGAGAAAATAGGGGAAGAGTTTAATAATAATTTGTAAAACGAATAAGATATGAATAAGATACAAGAAGTAGACGTGACTTCTCCCTCCCTACAAGGGAGGGCCGGGGGAGGGTCTGTATTCGTATATTGTGAACTTGAAGGCACAAAGGTTGCCGAAGTAAGTCAGGAACTGCTCACCAAGGGCCGCAAGTTGGCCAACACGCTGGGTGTGCAGTTGGAGGCCGTGGCTGCGGGCTGCGGCATCACGGGCAAGGTGGAGAGCCAGATTCTGCCCTACGGCGTGGATAAGTTGCACATCTTCGATGCCGAGGGCCTCGCTCCCTACACCTCGAAGCCCCATACGGCCGTGCTGGTGAACCTGTTCAAGCAGGAACAGCCCCAGATCTGCCTGATGGGCGCCGACGTGGTGGGTCGCGACCTGGGTCCCCGCGTTAGCAGTGCCCTGCACAGCGGACTGACCGCCGACTGCACGGCTCTGGAGATAGGTCCCCACGAGGACAAGAAGCTTGGCAAACACTACGACAATCTGCTCTACCAGATTCGTCCCGCCTTCGGTGGTAACATCGTAGCCACCATCGTCAATCCCGAAAACCGTCCGCAGATGGCCACCGTGCGCTCTGGCGTCATGAAGGCCGAGGTGCTCGACCCCAACTACAAGGGTGAGGTCATCGTTGAGGACGTGGCCAAGTTTGTGCCCGAGACGGAGTACGTCACCAAGGTGCTGGACCGCCACGTGCAGGCTGCCAAGAACAACCTGAAGGGTGCCAGCATCATCGTGGCCGGTGGCTATGGTGTGGGCTCGAAGGAAGGTTTCGCCCAGCTCTACGAACTGGCCAAGGTGCTGCATGCTGAGGTCGGTGCAAGCCGTGCTGCCGTCGATGCCGGTTTTGCCGACCACGACCTGCAGATTGGGCAGACGGGTGTCACCGTCCGTCCGAAGGTCTACATCGCCTGCGGCATCAGCGGTGCCATCCAGCACGTTGCCGGCATGAAGGAGTCGGGCATCATCATCTCCATCAACAGCGACGAGAATGCCCCCATCAACCAGATTGCCGACTACGTCATCACGGGCACCGTCGAGGAGGTGGTTCCGAAGATGATTAAATACTATAAACAGAATAGCAAGTAAAGACCCGCCCCCGGCCCCTCCCTTGTAGGGCGGGGAGCGGTTACATTTCATTATTATTATATTTTTGAAGTAGAATACCCTCCCACAAATCATTCTACTCTCTCCCAACAAGGGGGAGCGGGGAGGGGGCTGATTATGAGTAATTACTATACTGATATTCCAGAGATAAAGTTCGAACTGGAGAACAGTCCGCTGATGCAGCGCATCGTGGAACTGAAAGAACGCAACTTCGCCGACAAGGACCAGTATGACGAAGCACCGCAGGACGTGGCCGATGCCATGGACACCTACGACAAGGTACTGGACGTCGTGGGCGACATTGTGGGTAACATCGTGGCGCCCAACGCTGAGGCTGTGGATGCCGAAGGCCCCCACTGCGAGAACGGTCGTGTGCGCTATGCCGAGAAGACCTACGAAAACCTGGTGGCTATGCGCCAGGCAGGTCTGAACGGTGTCACCATGCCCCGCCGCTACGGCGGTCTGAACATGCCCGTCACGGTCTATACGGCAGCCAACGAAATCGTCAGCGCAGGAGATGCCGGCTTCGAGAACATCTGGAGCCTGCAGGACTGCATCGAAACGCTCTACTGCTTCGGTAACGAGGAACAGCGCCAAAAGTACATCCCCCGCGTCTGCAAGGGCGAGACCATGTCGATGGACCTCACCGAGCCCGATGCCGGCAGTGACCTGCAGAGCGTCATGCTCAAGGCAACCTATGATGAAGAAAACGATTGCTGGCGACTGAACGGCTCGAAGCGCTTCATCACCAACGGCGACTCGGACATCCACCTCGTCTTGGCTCGCTCCGAGGCTGGCACGCGCGACGGCCGTGGCCTGTCGATGTTCATCTATGACAAGCGCGACGGCGGCGTCGACGTGCGCCGCATCGAGAACAAACTCGGCATCCATGGTTCGCCAACCTGCGAACTCGTCTACAAGAACGCCAAGTGCGAACTTTGCGGCGACCGCAAGTTGGGTCTGATTAAGTACGTCATGTCGCTGATGAACGGTGCCCGTCTGGGTATCGCTGCCCAGTCGGTGGGTCTGAGCCAGGCCGCCTACAACGAGGCTCTGGCCTACGCTCGCGACCGTAAGCAGTTTGGCAAGGCCATCATCGAGTTCCCCGCTGTGGCAGAGATGATTAGCAACATCAAGGCCCGACTGGATGCCGGTCGTGCCCTGCTGTACCAGACCGCTCGCTACGTCGACATCTACAAGGCCTTGGAGGACATCGCCCGCGACCGCAAACTGGAGCCCGAAGAGCGTCAGGAACTGAAGAAGTACAGCCGCCTGGCCGATGCCTTCACGCCTCTGGCCAAGGGTATGAACTCGGAGTATGCCAACCAGAACGGCTACGACTGCATCCAGGTGCACGGCGGAAGCGGCTTCATGCTCGAATATGCCTGCCAGCGCATCTATCGCGACGCCCGCATCACCAGCATCTACGAGGGTACCACACAGTTGCAGACCGTAGCAGCCATCCGCTATGTCACTACGGGCCTGTACAGCCAGGTCATCGAGGAAATGCTGGCTCAGGAGGTTCCTGCTGAGTGTCAGGCTTATGTAGAACGCCTGCGTGCCATGGCCGACAAGTTCAACGCTGCCATTGCCCAGGTGAAGGAAGCCCAGGAGCGTGCCGAGGCTGCAGGCGAGGACAAGAACAACGTCCACGACCTCTGTGCCCGTCACCTCTACGAGATGGCCGGTGACACCATCATGTCGCTTCTGCTCTTGCAGAACGCCGTCAAGTGTCCCGAACTCTTTGCCAAGAGCCTGCAGGTGTATGTCAACCTGGCCGAGGCCGACGTGGAGAAGAACAGCACCCTCGTTGCCCGCATGACCAGCGAAAGCATCGACAGCTACCGTCAGGCATAAAAAAGAGGAATATAGGCAGACGGGCACCTTGGCCAGATGCCAATGTGCTCGTCTGCCGTTTTTTTAACAAAGTAAGATGATACAGACCGTTTGTGACTTCATAGCCCGCTGGATGGGCGTCGTGGTGCTGCTCTCGGGCATTGTGGCCGTGTTAGCGCCAGAGGTGTTTCTGCCCTTGGACATGTGGATGATAAATCCCCTGTTGGGAGTAATCATGTTTGGCATGGGACTGACCTTGAAGCCACAGGACTTCCGTGTCGTCTTTCAGCATCCCAAGGATGTATTCATCGGTTGCCTGGCCCAGTTCACGGCGATGCCCCTCATTGCCTGGCTCCTGGTGAAACTGTTTGCCTTGCCTGACGAACTGGCTTTGGGCGTCATCCTCGTGGGTTGTTGTCCGGGCGGCACGGCGTCGAACGTCATCACGTTCCTGGCCCGCGGCGACCTCGCCCTGTCGGTCGGAATGACGGCTACGAGCACCCTCGTGGCTCCGGTGCTTACTCCGCTGCTGGTGTGGCTGATGGCAGGCACGATGGTCGATGTCGACACCGTGGGCATGTTGCTCTCCATCCTCTATGTGGTTGTTGCCCCCATAGCCGTAGGTCTGTTGGTGCAACACTTTTTCCCTCGTTTCACACAGCGCATCGTGACCTATCTTCCCGCTTTCTCCACGTTGGTGATAGCCTTCGCGGTGGCTTTGGTCGTGTCGCATACGGCCGACCGCCTGCTCACGGGCGGCATGCTGGTCGTGCTGGTGGTCATGCTCCACAATGTGATTGGTCTGGCAGCGGGCTACGCCATAGGGCGCGTGCTCGACCTTCCGAGTGCCAAGCGCAGAGCCATCTCCATCGAGGTGGGGATGCAAAACTCGGGTCTGGCATCTTCGCTGGCCACCCTCCACTTTGCCGCTTATCCCTTGGCCACCATCCCCGGCGCCATCTTCAGTGTGTGGCACAACATCAGCGGGGCGATTGTTGCCCGCATCTATTCTCGTAGCGATACGAAGAAATAATGTCCTAGGGGCTTCCTTGTCTGAAAAAATGACTTGGAAATTTTGTCTTCCACAGATTTATTTGTACCTTTGCAGTCGTTAATCAGGGGTGCTGCGCCTTTTGGCGTGGCTGAGAGAGCGTTTCTTTAGTACGCTTGCGTAACGCAGCGGAGCAAGAACAGACCCTAAGAATCTGAACCGGATAATGCCGGCGTAGAGAGTATGAACAACTTATTAACTTATAAGACTATGCAAAAATTTTTAGCCGTCGTGCTCGTATTGGGCATGACACAGATGGGTTTTGCCCAAGAAGACAATTCACAACGTGATTCCTTGAAGATGGAAGCTCTGAACGAAGTGGTGGTGAAGGCAGTAAAGGCTCCTGCGAATGCCCCCTTCGCCGTGACGAAAATCGACCGTAAACAACTGGAGACTTTCTCCCGGACGGGCCAGGAACTGCCCTTCCTGTTTGCACGCACTCCGGGCGTGGTGGCCTGGAGTGAGAATGGTGTGGGTACGGGAACGACCTACATGCGCCTCCGTGGGGCGGGCGACTCGCGCATCAACGTGACTCTGGACGGTGTGTCCCTGAACTCGCCCGAGGACCAGTGTGTCTTCTGGGCCAACATGAACTCTTACGCAGCCTTGCTCTCCAACGTCCAGATACAGCGCGGTGTGGGTACTTCTACCAATGGCGACGGTGCCTTTGGCGGTACGGTGGCCCTGCAGACGAAGGCCCCGAATCCCTTCCCTTCGCTCGAACTTTCGGCTTCGGGCGGTTCCTACAACACCTGGAACTTCGGCGGTTCGTTCTCCAGCGGCTTGCTGCAGCGGAAATTGAGAAATGGAGAAGATGAGAGCATGAGAGGTGGTGGCGGTGTCATCATCGACGGCGCCTATCACGGAAGTCGCACCGACGGATTCATCCATGGCACCGACGGACGGAGCGGCAGTTACTATGGCGGCCTTACCTATATTAATAATGATGGGACGCTGAAACTGAGTTACAAGAATATCGGTAACTACGAGCGAACGGGACAGGCCTGGAACGGCGTTTGCCCAGGCGACGGCGACTATAGCCTGAATTCCTACGACGGGGTGAAGACCTACAAGGACCTCTACAATATGGGGCTCGGACGCTACAACGAACTCTACGAAGCCTTTACGCCCGACTGGAACGGCGGATGGACTGTCGGCCGCTATCAGATGAAAGACGGAAGTTCCTATCCCGGTGCTACCGACAACTTCTGGCAGAACCATAACTTGCTGAACCTCTCGTGGCACATCAGCGACCACTGGACGACCAGCGGAACGCTCCATTACACCCACGGACACGGCTACTACCAAAGTTTCCGTCTACAGAATAAACCCAAGAAGTTCGGTCTGCCCGAGGTGCTCTCCGACGACTCTTCTTTGGGCAAGGCCGACTACGTGCGCCGCAAAGGCATGACGCAGGAGGGCTACGGAATGGTGTGGAACGTCAACTATCAGGACAACCGTTGGGATGTCATCGGCGGAGTCTCGCTGCAGAACTTCGAGGCCAACCACTATGGCTACCTGACATACACCAGCAACGACCAGCTGCAGGCCGACCTCTTCCACGACAAGAACGGCTGGTATCACTATTACGACAACGATGCCACGAAGACCGACGGACAAATCTTCCTCAAGGGAATGTTCCACATCACGAAGGCTTGGGATGCCTTTGCCGACGTGCAGTATCGCCATGTGGGATACATAACCAGCGGTACACACGACAGTTTCGTGAAGCAGGCGGACGGCACCTACAAAGCCCATCTCCTCGACATCAAGAAGCAGTACAACTTCGTGAACCCCAAGGTGGGCCTTTCGTTCCACCAGAACGGTCATTCGGCCTATGTGTCGTATGCCCTCAGTCATCGCGAGCCGGAGCGTAATAACTTCACCGACAACGGCAACTATCCTGCCCCCAAGGCCGAGAGCCTGCATGACGTGGAACTGGGTTACAACTATCAGGGCAGTCGCTGGCATGCCGGCATTGGACTCTACTCGATGTACTACGACAACCAGTTTGTGCAGACGGGCCTCTACAGCGACATCGGTGAGAAACTGACCACCAACATCCATCGCAGTTACCGACTGGGCATGGAGCTGTCCGCCGGAGTGGATGTGACGAAGTGGTTCTCGCTGGAAGCCAATGCCGCCATCAGCAAGAATACGATTCGCGACTTCGACGAGGTCGTAGAGACCTACGATGCCGACTGGAAAGAACTGCCCGCCACCACCGTGCACTACGACAACTCCACCTTGGCCTTCTCGCCTACGGCCATACTGAATGGTTTTGCCGACTTCCATGTAAAGGGCTTCGAAGCTACGTGGCACACCAACTTCGTCTCGCGCCAGTATCTCGACAACACCTGCAACAAGGACCGTTCGCTGCCTAAGTACACGCAAACCAACATCCATTTGGGTTACGAACTGAAATTGAGAAAAGGAGAAAATGAGATAAAGAAAATGGGCATGAGGCGCATCGTCTTCGGTGTCGATTTGCGCAACATCTTCAACCGTCGCTATGCCAGCAGCGGATGGGTCTATTCGGCCATCGTCGGCAGCGACTATCCCGAGCAGAACCGCTACTACCAGATTGGTTATGTCCCCATGGCTGGTTTCACGGCAATGGGTAGCGTTACGCTCAAGTTCTAATCCCTAATCCCTAATCCCTAATCTCTAATCTCTAATCTCTAATCTCTAATCTCTAATCCCTAATCTCTAATCTTTAATCCCAATCCCTAATATGAATTTTATCATCGCTCATTGGCTTGACATCGTCACTACAGTGCTCGGCTTGGCCTACATCCTCCTGGAGTACAAAGCCAGTTTATGGATGTGGGCAGTTGGCTTCTTGATGCAGAGCCTGGGCATCATACTATACTATCAGAAAGGACTCTATGCCGACTGCGGCATGGAGTTCTACTATCTTTCGATGACCGTCTATGGTTGGTGGCGCTGGGTGCATGGCTCTGCAGAGAAGCAAAGCCTGCCCATTCGCCATTTCCCGCCCCGCCTGGTGCTGCCTTGGCTTGCGCTGACCGCTATGGTGTGGGCTGTCATCTATTGGCTACTCGTTACGTTCACCAACTCCAATGTGCCCTTGGCCGACTCCTTCACGACGGCACTCAGCATCCTGGGCATCTGGGCATTGGCACATAAGTATCTGGAACAGTGGCTTATCTGGATAGCCGTTGACGTGGTCACCTGTGTGCTCTACTTCTACAAGGACATTCCCTTCAAGGCTTCGCTCTATGCGCTCTATGTCATCATCGCCATCCTCGGTTATCGCAACTGGAGGAGCATGATGGCGTCCGCGAAATGTTAAATTAATGTTAAAAGTGCATTGGGTCCATTGCACTTATGCATGGACTGTATATCTTTGCAATATCAAAATGATATCACATTATTAACCTTTAGTAATAACAGAACTATGGAGACAAAAGAAAAGCGTTTCGAAGGAACCGTCCTGAATGGTTTTTTCATGTTGTTTGTTAATCTGGTGCTTACGCTCGGTTGCCCGGCCCTGTTTATTTATGGGCTTGTACTCATCGACAGTGATTACGGTTCGCCCGTTCCCTACATCGTAGCAGGACTCATTGGCATTATCATCACCATCATCCTTTGGTGTGGATTCATGATGCTGGAGCCTAACGAAGCACGCGTCATCACCTGGTTTGGCAAGTATTCGGGAACCTTTTCCCAGGCTGGTTACTATTGGATTAACCCCTTCTATGGCACTAAGAAGCTCTCCCTGCGCGCCCGTAACCTGGATGCCGAACCCATCAAGGTGAACGACAAGGTGGGCAATCCCGTAATGATCGGATTGGTGCTGGTGTGGAAACTGAAGGATACGTACAAGGCACTGTTTGAGGTTGATACGCAGACGATGGCCACCTCGGCCCAGGGCCAGGTAGGCACCGATGTCAAGAGCATTATGAACGCCTTGGAGAAGTTCGTGCGTGTGCAGAGCGATGCCGCCCTGCGTCAGGTGGCTGGGCAGTATGCCTACGATGACGAAGATGGTGGTGCAGGTGAACTGACATTGCGCTCGGGCAGCGAGGATATCAATGATCTGCTGGAGCAGAAACTTGACGACCGCCTGGCCTTGGCAGGCATCGAGGTTGTTGAGGCTCGCATCAATTATCTGGCCTACGCACCGGAGATTGCTGCCGTCATGCTGCGCCGTCAGCAGGCTTCAGCCATCATCACGGCTCGCGAAAAGATTGTTGAGGGTGCCGTGTCGATGGTGAAGATGGCCCTGGACAAACTGGCCAATGAGGACGTGGTGGAACTGGACGACGACAAGAAGGCGGCTATGGTTTCGAACCTGCTTGTCGTGCTCTGTGGCGACGATTCGGCACAGCCGGTGGTAAACGCTGGTACGTTGAATCATTGATGAAGTTTCCGGGATTAGTGATAAGAGATTAGAGATTAGGGAATAGAGATTAGGGAATAGAGATTAGGGAATAGAGATTAGAGAATAGAGATTAGGGAATAGAGATTAGAGATTTGGGATATGAAACGATATGAATATAAGGTGGTTAACGTTCTCTGGAAAACTGAGCGAAAACTGAATCAACTGGGCTACGACGGTTGGGAACTGGTGGCCGTGGAAGGCGGAAACATGTTTCTGAAGCGTGAATATAACGACTGATGGCTAAGAAGGAGAATACGACAAAGAACTTCATCCTGCGCATCGATGCAGACACGATGTCGGCCATCGAGGCATGGGCTGCCGATGAGTTTCGCTCCACCAACGGACAGTTGCAGTGGATCATCACCGAAGCTCTGCGTCGTGCCAAGCGCCTGCCGCGCCAAAGTAATTAATCTGAAATAAGAAATAATATGATGAAAAAGATGATAGTCCTCTCTGTCCTCATTGCCCTCGTTGTTGGCGGTTTCATGCTGGTATACGGCAAGACTTCTGGTTTCAAGTCTGTTGAAACGGCTGAGTTCGCTCAATTGCTGGAGAACGAAACCGATGTTCAACTGGTGGATGTCCGCACTCCCACGGAATACGCCGAGGGGCATCTCCCCGGTGCCGTGCTCATTGATGTGAAGGATGGTGACTTTCTGTCAAAGGCAAAGGCCCAGCTTTCCGCCGAGCATCCTGTAGCTGTCTATTGCCGGAGCGGTCGACGCTCGGCTATGGCGGCTGGTATGCTGACGGCGGCAGGCTTCGAGGTTACCAACCTCAAGGGCGGCATCACTGCTTGGCAAGCCGACGAACGCTCGATTGTCAAGGACGAGACCCCCAATCCGGCTTCCGCACGTCAGTCTGCCGAGGCTGTGGAGCTCAGGGTGAAGGAGATTTACGATGAGGTGTTTGGCTGGTATCTCGCTCATGTGGACGACCCTTGCGAGAACGACTTTGACAATGAAGCATTCTTTTCCAAGGATTACTGGCAAGTGCTCTCCTCCGTCATCCGCCTGGATACCGACGGCGATGGTACATTCTTCTTCGAGTACGACCATTGGGTCCAGGGTCAGGACTGGGACAAAGACCTCGCCCTGGGTATCGATTCCGTCGAAATGAAGGATGACAGCCATGCTCTCGTACATACGCATGTCACGAATTGTGGTTCCACCATACCCCTTGACCTTGTCATGGTTTCTGAGGACGACCGATGGGTCATCGACGACTTCATCAGTAACAACCGCTCCGAGAAGGCTGCGATGAGGGAATATATAAAGGAAAAAGGCTGATGATGCCACATTAGGCTAAGGATAAAAAAAAGAGGCTATGTCGATGGTTTCGACATAGCTTCTTTTTTTGTTTATACGGTATTCGTGAGATTACTTGTCCTCTTCGGGAGCCTGACCGATGAGTTCCATGAACTCGTCCAGCTTCGGCGTGATGATGATTTGGGTGCGTCGGTTGCGCTGCTTGCCCACTTCGGTGTCGTTGCCCTGTACGGGGTTGTATTCGCCACGGCCACCGGCGGTCAGACGCTTCGGGTCTACGCCATACTGCGTCTGCAGGGCCTGCACTACGCTTGATGCACGCAGACAAGAGAGGTCCCAGTTGTTACGGATGTTCGTCTTCGAGATGGGCACATTGTCGGTGTTACCCTCGATGAGTACGTCGTAGTCCTTGTAGTCCTTGATAATCTTGGCAATCTTGGACAGCGTCTCAGCGGCACGGTCGTTGATTTCGTACGAACCGCTCTTGTACAGCATGTTGTCGGCCAGTGAGATATACACAACGCCCTTCAGCACCTGTACGTCTACTTCCTTCAGTTCTTCCTTCGAAAGCGAACGGGTGAGGTTGTTCGAGAGCACCATGTTCAGCGAGTCGCTCTTCGACTTTACCTCCACCAGATGGCGGATGTACTGGTTCGATTCGTTAATCTGGTCTACCAGTTTCTCGATGCTTACGTTGTTCTGGCTGGCGTTCGACAGACTCTTGTTCAGCGATGCCTGCAGAGCCTTGTTCGACTCTTCCATCTTCATCATGGCACGCTTGTTTGTGGTCAGTTGCTCCTGCAGTCCCGTGACGCGCACTTCTGAAGCCGACAGCTTCTGCTTGGCTTCGGAAAGCTCTTGCTGTGTGCCTTGGAACTTTTCCATGAGCGTGTTGTAATCAGTCTGGCAGGCAGCCAACTTCTTCTTGCTTGCACAACTCGTCAGGCACAATCCAGTGACTACGAGCAAGGTCATTGTTAACAGTTTTTTCATATTCTTTCTCGTTTAAAAGGTTTTTATTCCCGATTTACGGCTTCAAAATTACGTTATTATTTGCGATTATGACACATGTAAGGGGTAAAAAGTTCATTTAATTATTGTATTTTAACATCCCAAGCCCCGTTTTCATGCTTTTTAGCGGTCTTTGTATATGGCTATCTCGCCACTGCCGTAGCAGATGCGGTGTTCGGCATCGTAGATACATCCGAACTGGCCAGGAGCGATGCCCTGGATGGGTTCGTCGGAGTGGATGTGGTAGCCTTCGTCGTCCAGTGTGATGATACCGGGCATGAAGTGGTCGACGTGCCGAATCTTGAACGAAATGGGTAAGCCCTTTCGGAGTAACTCAGATTCTCCGCGCTTCACGTTCTCTTCTTCATTCGTCTTTTCTTCCCACGGATTACTTGTAATGAAGTGCAAGTCGGCCAGGCGGAAGTCGTGGCCATACTGCAACTGCGTGTCCCAGCCGCGGGCTACGAATACGATGTTCTTCTTGACGTTCTTCTTCACCACGAACCAGGGGCCACCGCTCAGACCGAGCCCCTTGCGCTGCCCGATGGTGTGGAACCAGAATCCTCGGTGCCTGCCCACCACTTTGCCCGTCTCGATGTCGATGATGCGGCCCTCCTCTTCGCCCAGGAAGCGGCGCAGGAAGTCGTTGTAGTTTATCTTGCCCAGGAAGCAGATTCCCTGACTGTCCTTGCGGCGCGCACTGGGCAGTCCTGCCTTGACGGCAATGTCGCGCACCTCCTCCTTCATCAGGTGCCCGATGGGGAAAATGGTATGTTGGAATTGTTCGCGGGTCAGTTGTGCCAGGAAGTCGGTCTGGTCCTTCACGGGGTCGGGGGCAGTCCCTAACCATTGCACCTCGCGACTGGTCTCCAGGTCGTTCAGTGTCTCGGTGCGTCCGTCTGCAAGGATGCGCGTAGCATAGTGCCCCGTTGCCACGAGGTCGTAGTCCTTGCCGGTGCGTTCCTCGAAGGCTCCGAACTTGATGAGCCGGTTGCACATTACGTCGGGGTTCGGTGTCAGCCCTTCCTTCACGCGCCCAATGGCATATCCCACCACCTTCTCCCAGTATTCTTTCTGCAGGTCGGTGACTTCCAGTTTCAGGCCATACTTCCTTGCCGTGGCCTGAGAAAGTTCAATATCCTCCTCTGCCGAGCACGACGAATCCTCGCCCTCCATACCTATTTTTATATAGTGGAGGTCGGGGCGATATCCTGCCTCGCACAATTGGTGAACTACCACGGCACTGTCCACGCCGCCCGAAATCAGTACTGCTATATTCTTCATATCGACTGCAAAGGTACGATTAAGCGAGCGAAAAAACAAAGAACTTTTGTTTTTTCCGAGCGTGAGTACCTAAAACCGCAGGTTAAAGGTACGATTAAGCGAGCGAAAACACAGATTTACCGTAACATTTTCCTAACTTTGTTGTTATATAAGTATGGAAGAACCACGATTTATCACCCTTGCTACGCAAATGCGCCCCGCGCTGATGGCCCTTGCAATGCGTATTCTCCATCGGGAGGAAGATGCCCGCGACGCAGTGCAGGATGCACTTGTGGCCCTGTGGCGCATGGGCGAAAGAGTTGTGGACGAGGACGATGCACGGCGGCTGACAGTCGTCATCACGCGAAACGTTTGCCTGAACAAGGCGAAGCGTCTGCAGAGGCACAAGGCATTGCCCTTGGACGAACTGCCTACCGACACGGTGCGTACCCTGTCTGCTCGTCAGCGTGACCCACACACCACACTGGAGCAACGTGAGGAGGAACGGCGTGTGCAACGGGCCATGTCGGCACTGCCACAGCACTACCAGGCGCTGTTGACTATGCGCTATATCGACGGCATGAGCCATAGTCAGATAGCCGCCATACAGGGTTCGACGGAGGGTGCCGTGCGCGTCATGGCCTGTCGTGCCAAGGAGGCGTTGATTAGGGAGTTAAGGATGAATGGCGAAAGGTGAAGGATTAAAGAAATATCACGATGGAAAAACAGAAAACAGACAAACAATTATGGGCCGAAGCCCTGAGTGTGTTTGAGGACAACAAGAGAGCCATCGCGTCGTCTTCGCAAGACGCAACCAAGTTCTTGTCGCCACATGCAAGGAAGCCTCTGTGGCTTTCCCGCATAGCCGCAGTTGTGGTCGTGGCCCTCCTTGTCGGAGGACTGGCTTGGGGAGCAGTGCGTCTGGCGAGGATGGAGAGAACGTCACAGCCTCGTCCGGTTTCTCTCGACTCGGTCATTGTGGACAAAACCGCGATATCGGCAGACAGCGTGCGCTTGTTCAGCGGCGAACGGTTGGACAGCGTGTTGCAAATCGTCGGTCAGCATTACAGTCGTTCGGTATGCTTCCTGGACGATAGCCTGGGCAGCATACGAGTCTTGGCCCGATGGCACGTGAGTCAACCGCTGGAGACATTCGTGTCGATGCTGAACGACTTTGAGGGTTTCAGCGTTAGCGACGAGCGCGACACTTTGTTTGTAACGATAAGGGAAGGGGAGGACGGACAATGAAACGATTATTCTTTCTTATACTGATAGCTTTCAACTTCACTTTAGCCTTTGCCCAAACCGTCTCTTTCGACTTCCGCAACACGACGCTGGCCGAGGCGCTGACCCAACTGGCTGCTGCCACGAGCGAGTATGACATTCAGTGCGTCACGAGCGAATTGGACTCGCTGCCCGTCAGTGTGCGAATACGTAACCTCAGCATCCCTGATGCCGTGACCCGTGTGACGAAGGGGCAGCCCGTGAAGGTAAAGACCCGGGACCGCTGCATCATTGTCCAGTACGACAGCAACCGCAAGCCGCGCATACTGAAACTGAACGGAACGGTCAACGACACGCGAGCCCACAACCAACTGCTCGGCGCCACCGTTGACCTGCTCAGCGAGGACAGCACCCTCATTCATTCGCTCACGGCCACCCGGCGCTACAGCAGCGACATCGGGGCTACGTGGGAGAGGTCGGAGTTCACCTTTTCCGTTCCGGCAGTGCCTGCGAAGTACATCTTCCGCATCTCGCTCGACGGGTATCAGACGACCTATGTTGATTATGCCCTGGAGCACATCAGTCGGCGCGAACTGGCTCGCGACTTGCCGCCCTTCTACTTGCAGAAGCAGGCCGTGGTGATGAAGGAAGTAACAGTCACGGCCTCGCGCGTGCGATTCTATTATAAAGGTGACACCATCGTGTACAATGCCGATGCCTTCCAGTTGGCCGAGGGTTCGATGCTGGACGAACTGCTGCGCCAAATCCCGGGCATGGAGATGAAGAGCGATGGACGCATCTATCACAATGGCAAGTTCGTCGACGACTTACTTGTGAACGGCAAGGCCTTCTTTCAGGGCGACCGCAAACTGTTGCTCGAGAATCTGCCAGCCTACACGGTGAAGGACATTGCTCTCTACGACAAGCAGACGGAGGAAAACGAGTGGCTGGGCAAGAAAGACTTCAGGACGCAGCGCTACGTCATCGATGTCCGTCTGAAGAAGGAGTATATGGTGGGCTGGTTGGCCAACATGGAGGCGGGTTCGGGCTATCGTGAAGACCATACGCCTTACCTTGCCCGTCTCTTCGCCATGCGCCATACCGACCACTCGCGCATCGCCCTCATCGGCAATGCCAACAATCTGGACGACGACAGCCATCCCAACAGCCAGAATCAGTGGAACGGTGGCAACAGCGGCCTGCGCCGTACCGAACTGGCCGGCGTTCAAGTGAACATCGAGAGTCGCAACAAGGAATGGAGTTACGGGGGCTATGCGACGGCCAAGCATACGACGGAGCGGAAGGAACAGGTGGGCACGGCACAGAACTTTCTTGCCTCAGGCGACACCTACGAGCATCGTTTCAGCAACAACCGCAACGAAGACTGGAAATTGAATACCTACCAGCACCTGACCTACAAGAATGAACGGGTGATGTTGAAGTTAGCACCGACAATCGATTACCATCGCTACCGCAATACCGGCAACTCCGCTTCGGCTTCATTCACGGCTCCCGTGGCCGAGGTCAGCCGTCAGTTGCTTGACGACCTTTTCTCGCCAATGTCGCCGCGCCCCAATCTCCGCGACACGCTCATCAACCGTCAGTTGCGCGAGAGCCTTGGCACAGGGCATGACTTCGATGGCGACTTCAACTTTTGGGGTACGCTGAAGTTGAAGAACAGCAACGATGTCCTGCGCTTCGCCATCGACGGCAGCTACTACGAACGGGCGCACCAGTTGTTCTCGCGCCAGCAGGTCCAGTATGCAGCGATGCCATCGCAGCCTCAAGCAGCCGTAAGCCCCCAGCCCCTCTTCCGCCACCAACTGGCCGACTTGCCGCCCAGTCGCAAGTGGCAAATGCGCAGCATGATAGGCTACACCTTGCCGCTCGGTCAGGGTTGGCGCCAACTCTTCACATACTATCAGTACCTCCACGTTGACCAGCGAGAGCGCGAATCGCTCTATCGGCTCGACCAACTCTCGGGTGCTGACTCCTCCTTCGCCCGTCCCATCAACGAACTGCCCAGCCTGAGCGAATACCGACATACGTTCGACCGCACCAACAGCCACCGCAGTCACTACGTGGACAATCAGCACCAGTTCTTTGCCAATGTGGGATATGAGTTCGACAAGAAAGACTACGGCACCGCCTACCTCCAGTTCGACGCGCAGTTCGGCATTACGCAGCAACGCATGGATTACCAGCGCGGCGCCATTGACACCGTGCTCCATCGCACTGCCCCCACGCTCTCGTTACGGGCACAGCATTGGATAAGGTTCACGAATGACAGTTGGATAATGTTTGCCTCGAGCATTGACATCCATCAACCCGACCTCGTGAACAAGGCGGCCATCCGCGACGACAGCGACCCGATGAACGTGCGCCTGGGCAATCCCGACCTGCGCAGCAGCATCAGCACCGACTACGGGCTGACCTACTCTAAGTCGAACAAGAAGCGAAACGCCGCAAACATGCTAAGTTTGAACTATGCCCCGACTTTTCGTGCCATTGCCATGGGACAGACCTACGACCGCACGACGGGCGTCCGCACCTATCGGCCCGACAACATCAACGGCAACTGGGAGGCCAGCATGCAACATGAACTCAACTATAATTTCACGGAGCACAATCACAACCTGAGCATATCTACCCGTCTCGGCTATCAGCACAGCGTGGACCTCATGAGTGAAGAGTCCCCCCTCTCTCCTGCCCCTGTCTCCTATGCTGCGATGTCATCGCAGCCCCTCTCCCGCTCCGTCGTCCGCACGCTCTCCTTCAGCATCGCCCCGAAACTCAAGTTCGTACTCGGCAAGCACACGCTGAACTTTGTCACGCAGGTGACAATGAACCGCTATGCGAGTCACCGGGCCGACTTCCACGACATGACGGCCAACAACTATCGCATAGGGGCGGATGCCATCGTCCACCTGCCGTGGAAACTCGACCTGACCACTGACCTCATGCTCTATGGCCGACGTGGTTATGCCGACCGTCTGATGAACTCCGACGATGTGGTGTGGAATGCCCGACTCAGTCGCCCCTTTGCCAAAGGTCGCCTACTCGTTATGCTCGACGGGTTTGATATTCTCGGACAACTCTCCAATGTGACGCGCACCGTCAATGCCCAGGGTCGTACCGAGACATGGACGAACGTCATGCCTCGCTATGTGTTGGCCCATGTTGTCTGGCGACTGAACAAGGAACCGAAGAAACCATGAAATCACTGGGGAAAGGTCTGCTCATTCGTGCCCGAGAAGGTACGGATGCGCAGGGTGATGGTGTCGGCCTCCACGAGGGCGAGAGGCAGTGAGGCATAGAGGTCGGTGCTGTAGGCCGTGGGGTCGGAGCCCTGCCGGTGGTGTAGCCGCAGGTAGGCATGGCGACCTCGGATGCTGTCGGTGATGAATCCCCAGTCATGCATCTCCTGGTCCATTGTCATGGGCCGGAGGTGCATGTTGATGTAACGTCGTGTCCGCCACATGCTGACGACATTCACGGGGTCGCACTGGGCTATGGCCGTGGAGTCGCGCAGTATGGGGCAGCTCTTCAGGCCGTAGAGCGTGACCTGTCCGTTGCCCTCGACGACATAGTCCGCCAGACAACGATAGGTGACGTTGGGCTTCAGGTTGGTCTGTTGGTTGGTGATGGAGAAGCGCGTGTCGTCGTCCAGCACGATGGACTTCATCGTACCCTCACTGTCGGTGGGGCAGTCAGCCATCTCCGTGATGAGGTTGGGGTAGGGGGTGTCGTCGTTGTCATTGCTACATGACGACAACGAAATTAAGAATGAAAAATTAAGAATAAAAAATGATAACCTAACGGGCCTTTTCATAGTTCAGTACAGGATTGGCATAC
The DNA here is from genome assembly GCA_946626595.1 of uncultured Prevotellaceae bacterium. GTDB lineage: Bacteria > Bacteroidota > Bacteroidia > Bacteroidales > Bacteroidaceae > Physcousia. The sequence continues at coordinate 19,504 of CAMOUQ010000011.1, forward strand.
ATGGTCAAGAGGCGTTCGCGCAGGAAGTCCTCGTCGCGGTTGGGCAGATCGATGAGTGCGATGCGTGCCTTGATGTATTTCTCGAAGTCAAGCAGTTGCTTGTGAGTGTAGTGCTGGGCGTGTGTGGGCTGCCCCTTCAGCAGGTCGGCGGCCACGTAGTTGCCGGGGAACAGACTATAGTTGCGATAAATCTCAATGTCGATGCGACGGGCCAGTTCGGCGAAGAATTCCGACTTCTCCACTTCTTGTTCCTCTCCGTTACGCAAGCGTATAGAAGAAACGATTTCGTCTATCCACTGGTTTACGGGGCGTCCCGTCTGGTAGTGGACGTGCCCTTTCTGTCCAAAGATGCCCGTCTTCATGTTTGTGAGGTCGTCCTGCTTCGTCTTTTTCCATGCGGGGTCGTCGCGCTTCTGCTGAAACTCCTTGGCCTTCAGATAGTCGCAGGGGTCATACTCGTAACTGATGGCCAGCGGCACGAGGTTCAGCTCACGAATACTCTCAATGAGCATCTCCGTCTTGGCTTTGCCTTCGTCCGACGCGACTCGGCCATTCGTGCTAGTCCGATGGCTCTCGCTGCTCTGTCCGTTCTCTGTTCCTTCTGTGGCCGCCAGGGTCAGCATCTTCAGCAGCGACTCCTGCGTGTGGTCGCTCGAGTCCTTGGCCCGGCCTTCGCGCTGGGCTATCCAGATGTTCTCCCGTTTCTCCTGGATGACATGGTGCATGTATCGGCTCATCAGCAGGCTGCTCTCATAGAGTTCGCGCCGCGAGATGTTGCGCCGCACGATGAAGGCCTTGTTCAGTCGCACGAGGGTGCGTATCCAGGGATAGATGAGCAGATTGTCGCCGATGGCTATTTCGCACGTCGTGGGGAAGTTGGCATCGTGGAGCATTACGTCCAGGATGGCACTGTCGAGCACGATGTCGCGGTGGTTGCTGATGAAGGTGTAGCGCTCCGGACCAGGTGCAATTCCGTCGTGCCGGAAGGTGTGGCCCGTCGAGCACTTCCGCAGGACGTAGTTCACCACGGGCTTCATGAAGCGAAGCTGGAAGTCGAGCGTAGAGTGTATACCCAGTGTGGCCAGTTTCAGCACGCCGCGGCTCATGCCCAAGGGCAGAATGGGAACGAAGTTCTTCAGTATGTGCGAGAACTGCCGGTCCTGCAGCAGGCTGTCGATGGCAGGTCGGACCTCGTCATCGTTGTAGGGGCGGATTTGGTCAAATTCCGTTGTCATACGTCTTCGATTATCTCTGTCAGCACGTCCTTGATGTCCAGTCCGGCAGCACGCACCTGCTGAGGGATGAAGCTGGTGCCCGTCATGCCCGGTGTGGTGTTAATCTCCAGGAGGTTTATCTTTTCGCCTTCGGTGATAATGTAGTCGATGCGGATGATGCCGTGGCAACCCAGGATGTCGTAGATCATCGAGGTCAGTTTCTGCACGCGTTCGGTAAGGTGGTCGGAGATGCGTGCCGGTGTGATTTCGTCGCTCTCGTTGTTGTACTTGGCGGCATAGTCGAAGAATTCGTTCTTCGATACGACCTCGGTGATGGGGAACACATGTCCGCCCGTACGGGTCTTGTAGCAGCCGCAGGTGAGTTCCGTGCCTTGCATGAAGGCCTCCACCATCACGTCCTCGCCCTCCTTCAGGGCTACCTCGATGGCCGGGCGCAGTTGTTCGGGCGTCTTCACCTTCGTGGTGCCGAAACTGCTGCCGCCGCGCGAGGGCTTGACAAAGCAGGGCAGACCGATGCGCGAGATGATGTCCTCGTCGCTCACTTCCTTGTCGTGACCAATCTTCACAGTCAGGCTGTCGGCCACGCTTACGCCCAGGCCGCGCATGTAGTTGTTCAGAACGAACTTGTCGTAGGTCATGGCCTCGACGAGCACGTTGCAGGTGGAGTAGGGCATGCCGATGAGGTCGAAGTAGCCCTGCAAGACGCCGTTCTCGCCTGGGGCACCGTGGATGGTGATGTAGGCATAGTCGGGTTTCACCGTCTGGTCGCCGTTCTGGAAGGTGAAGTCGTTCCTGTCCACGCGACTGCGCGACCCGTCAGCGAGAATGGCCTCCCAGTGGCGGGCGTGTACCTCTACCTTATATATTATGTACCGTTCCTTGTCCAGGAACGATTCGATGCCTGCCGCGCTGCGCATGCTGACATCGTGCTCTGCAGTGTCGCCACCGCATACGATGGCTATTGTCTTTTTAGAAGTCATGTTTAGCAATGATATTCCTATTTGCTTGTGTATTTTGATTAAATGTTATTTGATTACTTTCTTTCCGCCGATGATGTAGACTCCCTTCGGGAGCACAGAGGACGCAGAGGAGGCAGAGCGCACAGAGAGCCTGCGACCGCTGAGGTCGTACGTTGCGCGGCCCTCATTGCCAATTGTGCTTTGTGCATCGTGAATTGCCTCAATGCCGTCTGCGCCGAGATGGAATTCCGTTGCATTCAGCACCACATTGTCGCGAAGGTTGCCCTTGTTGACCTTGTGGACGAAGGCCACGAGCCGACGTGCCGTGCCTCCGAATCCGGCCTTCTCCACCATGGGGTAGGCGATGTCGTAGGTGCCTTTCTCGGTGGTCTGAATCAGGTCGCCGATGGCCTCCTGGGTGAAGTAGTGCAGGATGACCCCATTGTGGCGGAATACGTCCTGCAGGTCGGCCGGTGCATCGGCATCGTCCATGCCCTTCTGGAAGTAGTCCTTTGTGGAGATGCCGTCCTCCACCAGATAGCATGACAGATAGAGCGGTGTGCCCACGAGGTCGCGTGCCACACGGCCGGAGACGTGCACCTCCCCGTTGCCCACCTCAATGTTCACCTCAGCCATGGCAGGCATGTCGTAGGCCTTTGCCAAGGCTTCGAGGTACGGGGTGGGGGACATGTCGCGAACCCCCTGGATAATCTGGTTCTCGCCCTCCATGATGGCTCGGTTGTACATGATGGCAGGGTTGTATTCGTTCTCGTAGCCACCGAAGACGTAGAGAATCTCGCGGTCGGGCTGTGTCGTGAAGGCGTCCTCCTGGAATCCCGAGTGGTGACTGATGTAGACGTAGTCGCCCTCGTACTCCTCCAGGGCCTTGTCGAGGAAGTAGGCCATCTGCGGACAGTTGATGCAGCGCTGGCTGGTGAATTCCTCGATGAGAGGTGTGCGCTGGAAGTCGTCCTGGGTCACGTACAGCTGTGTCGTGCCTGGTCGGCCGGCTTGTGCCTGCTGGCCGTTTATCTGGGTCACGGTGGCAGTCCAGTTGACACTGGTGCCTTCGGTGCTGCCGGCACGCAGCGATGCCTCCACCACGGTGCTGCCGTATGCCACAATGGGGGTGGGCAGTTCGATGGTGCGCAGGGTGGGGGATTGGGCCCCCTCGCCCTGCATGGCTATCTCCACGCTCTGGATGGGGAGAGGCGTGCAGTTGTGAATGTAGAGTCCGCCGGTGAAGTCGCGGTCGGGGGCCACCGTCTGCGGGTGTGTCGTGTTCTGGGCGTATGCCGTTCGTTCGATGGCGGTGGCAGCGTCGTCGTCAATCAGTGCCATGATGAGCAACGTGCCGCGGTCGGTGTATTCCTCCCACGCCTTCTTGCCCAGGTTGATCCAGCACGACTGGGGCACCACGGCCTTGTTGTATGCCACCAGCGGATAGGGCGAGCCGAGGGTCTCGTAGGCCTGTACGCCCAGATAGAGCGGTTCGTCGCCGATGGTGAGGGGTTCGTCGAACAGGATGTCGTTCCACCCCTTCACCAGGTCGACATATTGCGTGCGGACGAAGTTGTCCACCTTGCCTTGGCTGGCCAGTATGCCCGAACGCTTCTGCCGTGCCTGTCGGTAGTCGGCCCGCAGGTAGCACCGAACGCCGCGAATCTCCCGCCCCTTCAGTCGCCCCAGGACGGGGTCGGTGGTGGGGTCGAACAGCGTCATGCCCTGTACAAACTGGTTCTTGTTGCTGCCCAGGCCCGACAAGTCTTCCTCGTCGGCCGTGAGCGGGGCGTAGCCGTAAGGCACTTGTGCCCAGGCGCTACCGCCAAACTGTAGGGTTGCCATGCCCAGCAAGAGGGCAAGAGACAGGATGAGGCGTTTCATGATGCTTACGAATTACGGATTACGACCTTCTTGTTTCCTGTGATGTAGAGGCCTCGGCCGGGTTTCTCCACTTTGCGGCCGCTGAGGTCGTAGATGAATTTATGCTCTGCGCCAGATGCTTCGGTCTTCGTCACCTGGATGCCATCGGTCAGTTCGATGTTGCCCTTGGCGGTGTTGAACACCTGCATGTGCTTGCCGCCCAACTTGCCGTCGCGGTGTACGAAGGCTACGAGGTAGAGGTTCTCGGGGTTCCAGGTCGGGTCGATTGTCGTCTGGAAGGTGGCTTTCCACTGGCCCTCGCCAGCCTCGTCGCCCTCTGTCGCCGACAGTATCTCGCGGATGACGTTGGCGTGGGTGTAGTTGCCCATGTGCTGTTCCTTCTCTTTCTCGGTCCAGAACATTTGGCTGTCGCTCTCCACGTCGCGCTCCATGAGGTACACGGTGAGGCGTGGCTTCTCGCCCTCGGGCATGATGCCTGGGGCAATGTCGCCGTCCACGCTGACGTTGATGGTCTCTTGGTCGTCCTGCAGGGTTCCGCTCACGTTCAGGCTCACGAATGTCGGACGTCTGGCTGCGGCGTCCAGGGCTGCCAGGGCGTAGGTCTCAGCCTCGGCCGTGTAGACGGGGAACATGGGGTTGGGCGTGCCTGCAATCTGGAAGAGGTAGTTCTCGGTCGACATCGAGCGGTCGATGGTCATGGAGGGTATGCTCACCTGCGACGAGTCGCCGCTGCAGAGTCGTACGCACAGGCTGGTGGCATCGTCGTCGCCCGTCATGAACTGGTCGTCGAGGTGCTGGCAGACAAAGGTTATCTTGCTGGAACGCTTCATGATGGGCGATTCCACGTAGTCGTCGTAGTATCGGGCCGACATGTAGCTGTTCTCCGACTCGTAGTATTCCACCAGCGGGCGGCGCTTGTACTTCGAGGCCACATCCTTGGGCACGCCGATGATGTTCACCTTCTGTGTGGCGGGCTTGGCCAGTTCCCTGCCGTTGACCTTCGTGATGCTCAGTTCCACGTCGCCCGAGTGGAAGCAGTAGATGGGTGCCAGGAAGATGCGGCTCGTCTTGCCCACGCCCACGCTGGCCGTAATCTGCTTGCTCCACGACTGGTCGCCCTGGCGCGAGGTCACCTCAATGTTGCTGATGGCCTGCGAGCCATGGTTGGCTATGCGCATGAGCACGTCGCCGGCCGTCTCCGTCTGTTCGATGCCGTTGTCTGTCAGATGGGTGATGAGGGGCACGTAGTTGAACGTCCCCTTCGCGTCCTTGATGACGAGCTGTATGGCCAGGATGCCCAGCTCCTTCATGTCTCTCCACATGGGTTTGCCCTCCTGGTCGAAGTCGCCGTCCACCCACAGGTAGCAGCTGTTGGGCGTCCCGTGCGGATAGAGGGTGGGGATGGCATATTCGTCCTTCTTAATCTTCGTGGTGAAGCCCACAACCAGTTGGTCCACGTCCTCGGGGATTTCGTACTGCGACATCGTCATGTTGTTCCATCCGGGCGTGGCGCTGCTGTAGTCGTATCTCACGGTGGCCTTGCCCGTGCTGAGGTCTTCGCCATTGAAGGTCTGGCGCACAAAGCCTTCGTAGCTGCTGGTGCGCTGACTGGTGCCCCATCCCACACGCATCTGTGTGATGGTGCCGCCGAGGTAGGGCTCCAGTATGTCGCGTGTCAGCAGGATGGCGCATCCCACCTTGGCCTCGTGGTCGAGGTAGATACCATCGTACTCGTAGAGGTAGTCGTCGTACTTGGCATATCCCAAATATACCTTACCTGATGTGCTCTGTGCCAGGCACTCTGCTGCACCTGCAATGAGCAGTGCCAGCAATAATAGTTGCGAGTAGAACTTTTTCATAAGCCTTAAAATTAGGGTTAGGTTTACATCCGCTACAAAATTAATAGTTTTACTTCGTATCTCCAAATATTTTTGTCCTTATTTAGTATCTGGCCAACAGACACTGGCAGCCCTCCAGCACGTCGCGCCAGGTGGCTTCGAAGTCGCCGGTATACCACGGGTCGGCCACATCGCCGGGCCTCCGGGTGTAGTCCATGAGCATCTGTATCTTACCCTCCGGGTCGCTGCCGCAGATGCGGAGCATGTTGCGGATGTTCCACGAGTCCATGCCGATGAGCAGGTCGTAGTGGGCGTAGTCCTGCCGGGTCATCTGCCTGGCGGTCTTGCCCTTGCAGCCGATGCCGTGCTCGGCCAGTTTCCGCCGCGCCGGCGGGTACACCTCGTTGCCGATCTCTTCCGTCGAGGTGGCTGCCGAGGCTATCTCGAACTCGTCCTCGCGTCCGGCCTTTCGCACAAGGTCTTTCATTACAAACTCCGCCATCGGGCTGCGACAAATGTTTCCGTGACAGACAAATAGTACCTTCTTCTTCATACGTCCATGGTGCTTCTTTGTTTTCTTGACGCTGCGAAGTTACAAATAAGTAGGCAAAACTGCAAACGAAACGCACAAATATGTGCAACAGATTTTGTCTCCGTAGGGCCTCGGTTCAGGTCCTACTATTGTCTGGGCTCCAACCTTAGTATTGTCTGAGCTCAAACCTTAGTATTGTCTGAGGCCCAACCTTAGTATTGTCTCCGCACCATCGTCGGTTGTCTGCAAATAAATGTTCGGTTGAATGAAAATTTTTGCCTCGTTTTGTGGCGAATATCAGGAATTTTGTGTAAGTTTGTGGCACGGAGACATGTTTAACCTTAAACACTTGAGCCATGAAAGTCGGAATTCCAAAAGAAATCAAGAACAACGAGAGCCGCGTGGGCATGACCCCTGCGGGAGTGGCAGAACTGGCGCGCCGCGGCCACGAAGTGAGCGTACAGCACACGGCGGGCGAGGGGAGCGGATTCGCTGACGACGACTATGTGAGGGCCGGGGCACGCATACTGCCCACCATCGAAGCCGTGTATCGCGAGTGCGACATGATAGTGAAGGTGAAGGAACCCATCGAACCGGAGTATGAACTGGTGCGACCGGGGCAGTTCCTGTTTACCTATTTCCATTTTGCCTGCGAACGCGAACTCACGGAGGCCATGCTGCGCAGCGGAGCCGTGTGCCTGGCCTACGAGACCGTGCAACTGCCCAATGGCTCGCTGCCCCTGCTGCAGCCCATGAGCGAGGTGGCTGGCCGTATGGCTACGCTGAACGGGGCCTACTATCTGCAGAAGACGAAGGGTGGAAAGGGAAAACTCATCAGCGGCGTGCCCGGAGTGAGCCCGGCCAGGGTGCTGGCGCTGGGCGGAGGCGTAGTGGGCGAGGCTGCGGCGCGCATGGCTGCCGGACTGGGAGCCGACGTGACGATTGCCGACATATCGCTGCCTCGACTGCGTCAACTCGACATCGAGACTCCGCCAAACGTTTACACGCTCTATTCTTCGGAACACAACATCCGGCAGCAGTTGCCCACGGTGGACATCGTGGTGGGCAGCGTGCTGGTGCCGGGCGACAAGACTCCGCATCTGATTACGCGCGAAATGCTCCACCTGATGGAGCCCGGTACCGTGCTCGTGGATGTGGCCATCGACCAGGGCGGATGCTTCGAGACCTCGCATCCCACCACGCACAGCGAACCCGTCTACATGGAGGAGGGCATCCTGCACTACTGCGTGGCCAACATACCCGGTGCGGTGCCCAACAGCTCGACGCTGGCCCTGACCAATGCCACGCTGCGCTATGCCCTGGCCCTGGCCGACAAGGGATGGCGAAAGGCCTGCCAGGACGATGCGGCACTGGCCCTCGGCCTGAACATCGTGGAGGGCAAGGTGGTCTACAAGGCTGTGGCCGATGTCTTCGGCTTGCCTTGCGAGGCATGGTAAATCGGATAAGGCAAAAAAAATCCCCCAAGGCCATCACAGCCTTGGGGGATTTTTTTCATTAAGGCCCTTAAGGCCCTTAGAGCCCTTAGAGCCCTTAAAGTCCTTAGAGCCCTTAAAGCCCTTAGGGGCCTTAAGGTCCTTAGGGTTTAATCTTATTTCTTGCACTCGGTGGCCTTCTGCTCGATGGGCAGACCGGCCTTGTAGTTCTGGATGTAGCGGTTGAAGCCGTCCACGTCTTCGGCAGTGGGGCGAACCTCCACGCCCGTGTTGCCGGCAAAGACAACCTGATCGAGATAGTCGGCAAGGCTCAACTTGTCAGCATTGTTGACGGCATAGGCTGCCAGCAGGGCAATGCCCCAGGCACCACCTTCGCCTGCCGTAGACATGACGCTGATGGGGGAGTTGAGGGCGGCAGCCAGCATGCGCTGACCCACCTGAGGCGTGGTGAAGTAGCCACCGTGGCCCATGATGCGGTCCACGCGGATGTGCTCCTCGTTGAACAGGATGTCGTTGCCCAGCTTCAGCACACCGATGGCACCGTAGAGGTGGGCACGCATGAAGTTGGCCAGGTTGAACTTGTCGGTGGCAGAGCGCACGAAGAGGGGACGTCCGTCCATGAGTCCGGCAACGGGCTCGCCAGAGAAATAGTTGTACGAAACCACGCCGCCGCAGTCGGGATCGCCCTGTGCGGCGATGTTGAACAGCGTGCCATATAGGTCCATGGTGCTCTGCTTCACGCCGAGCAGCTGCTGGTATTCCTTGAAGATGTTGACCCATGCGTTGATGTCCGAGGTGCAGTTGTTGCAGTGCACCATGGCCACCAGCGAACCGTCGGGCGTCGTGACGATGTCGATGGGCTCGTAGGGCTTCGACAGGGGCTTCTCCAGTACGATCATGGAGAACGAACTGGTGCCGGCGCTGACGTTACCTGTGCGCTGGCGTACGGCATTCGTTGCCACCATGCCCGTGCCAGCGTCGCCCTCGGGAGGACAAACGGGGATGCCGGGCTTCAGGTGACCGCTGACGTCGAGCTTCAGGGCACCCTCGGGGGTGAGGAAACCGGCGTTCTCACCGGCATTCAGCGACTTGGGCAGAATGTCGAGCAGGCGCCAGGGGAAGTTCTTGACGGAGATGAGTTTGTCGAACTTCTCCACCATCGTGGCGTCGTAGGTCTTCGTGGCAGGGTCGACAGGAATCATGCCCGATGCGTCGCCCACGCCCAGTACGAACTGGCCCGTCACCTGCCAGTGGACGTAGCCGGCCAGGGTGGTCAGGTATTTGATTTCGGGCACGTGCTCCTCGTTGTCCAGTATGGCCTCGTAGAGGTGCGAGATGCTCCAGCGCAAGGGGATGTTGTAGTTGAAGAGTTCGGAGAGTTCGGCTGCGGCCTTGCCCGTATTGGTGTTGCGCCAGGTGCGGAAGGGCACCAGTATCTCCTGCCGTTCGTTGAAGGCCATGTAGCCGTGCATCATGGCCGAGAAGCCGATGGCGGCAAGGGTCTCAATCTCGCAGTCGTATTCCTTCTGCACGTTCTTGCGGAGGTCGGCATAGCAGTCCTGCAGTCCGTACCAGATGGCCTCGGTGCTGTAGGTCCACAGACCGTCTACCAACTGGTTCTCCCACGTGTGGCTTCCCTGTGCGATAGGCTTGTTCTCCTGGTCGATGAGAACAGCCTTGATGCGGGTCGAGCCAAACTCAATGCCAAGGATGGCCTTGCCCGCTTCGATAGTTTGTTTTGCTGTCATAGTCTGATAAGTTAGTTTTTAAGGTAATAAATGTTTATCTCCCACAAAATTATTGATTTTCTTCGACACCAACAAAGTTTTCGCCCCGAAATTGTAGAAATTCCTTTCATCTTTTCACGTTTCTCGGAATTTGTTCGTATATTTGCCTTCGGATAACGATATTAGAGTCCTATGTAGTGCAAAACATTAAAACCTTATGCCAATGAGTAGATAAACTAATGTAAAGACATATTAGGAAGAAGCGTCCGCTTAAAATCTTGTTCTATCGAAATCGCCAATTTCAAAAGGACTGCAAGAGTAAAGCACGGATGCTCACGCCGATGGCGTGGGCTTTTACTCGTAAATGCAGTCATGGTGTTTGGCGATACCAGATAGGACATAGGCGAAGTAAGTAGTCCACGTTTCTTTTAGTGTCAAGTGTTATGGGCTACACATTATTATTAACCAACTAAAAATAAATGGAAATGAAAAAGACATTACAACAACTGTTCGTGTTAGCAGCATTCGTGGCTGCGCCAATGACAATGAATGCACAAGTGGGTGAAGGAAAGGCCGTTCCTGGAGAGTTGGTTCACCAATTTATCCCTAAAGCTTTCACTTATGATGGGAAGAACTATCTTTACGGCCGAAAGAGTAATCGTGAAGATAATACTACGGCAATGACTATATATAACGATGAACTTGAGGTCGTGAAATCGTTTACTTTGCCTGATGGCAGTTTCGGTTGCTATTTCTTAGACCTTGATGACAATTCAACTCCTGAAAAAGCATTTGAGATTACTCAGACTCTTTTTAATGCAGATGAAAAGTATGAAGCCGTTATGCCCCTTAAAGATGAAAGAGGGAAAACTATAGGTTTTCGTGTTGTATCGGAAGATGGCACAGAACTCCAATCAATTACGTTTGATGTTACAGATCCTTACCTTTGGGATGATGACTTTACCGTAATGAAAATTAATGGAAAGTTTTACATGTTATTTGAGGTGGACAGTAAGTCTGAATCTGTTACCTATACCATCTTCTATAGCATAAATCGCCAAACAAACGAGATTAAGGCCGTGAAGAATATCCCTGGCAAGTTCGCAGGCCGATTCTCGCTGGACGGCCGCCGTCAGGAAAAGATGCAGCGCGGCGTGAACATCGTTCGGCAGAGCGATGGCACGGCGAAGAAAGTGCTGGTGAAGTAAGACGAACCCTCTAAAATGCAAAAAGGGCAGCAAGGCCAATCGGCCTGCTGCCCTTTAATGATGCACACACACATCTGCCGCGTTTCTTGGCCAGGAATGGCCTACGGCTTCAGTTTTGTTCCTTCTTCTTGATGCGCTTCGTCAGGCCGATGGCACCAGTGGGGCAGACGAGGCGGCACAGGTGGCAACCGACGCAGCGGGTGCCCACGATGTGGGGCTGGCGCGTGGCGGTGTCGAAGGTGATGGCCTGGTGGCCGCCGTCGTGGCAGGAGGTGTAGCAACGGCCACAGCCGATACATACGTCGTGGTCAATCTTCGGATAGACGATGGTGGAGCGGTCGAGTTCGGAGGGCTGCTGGAACCGAGACAGTCGCTCGCCCACAAGGTCATCCACACGGGCGATGCCTCTTTGGGCCATGTAGTGCTGAAGCCCGAGAATCATGTCGTCGATGATGCGGTAGCCGTACTGCATGACGGCGGTGCAGACCTGTACGTTGCGGCAACCCAATTGGATGAACTCCAAGGCGTCGCGCCACGTCTCGATGCCGCCGATGCCACTGAATTGGACGCCTTTCATGATGGGATTTTTGACCATGGCCAGGATGTGGCGCAGGGCAATGGGCTTGACGGCACGGCCCGAGAGGCCGGAGCCGGTCTGGCAACCGCTGACATCGGAGCCTTCGCCCAGGGTGACACTCTTGATGGTGTTGATGGCCGATATGGCATCGGCGCCGGCAAAGTAGGCCCCCATGGCAGGGTCGCAGATGTGGGCGATGTTGGGCGTCATCTTGGGAATGACGGGAATGCGGACATTCCGTTTGACATAAGCCGTGAAGAAGGTGACCAGCTCGGGGTCTTGACCTACATCGCTGCCCATGCCGGTCAGTCGCATCTGCGGACAGGAGAAGTTCAGCTCTACGGCGTCGCAACCGGCCTCCTCTGCCATCTTGGCCAGCTTTATCCAGTCCTCCTCGGTCTGCCCCATGATGCTGGCTACGACCACCTTCTTAGGGAAGTCGCGCTTGAGGCGGCTCAGGATGTCGAAGTCCACTTCCACGGGGTTTTCGCTCAGTTGCTCCATGTTGCGGAATGCATAGAACGAGCCGTGGCTGCCGTTGTCATGCACGGCATCGAAGCGGGGCGACACCTCGTGTATGTCCTGCAGGCAGATGGTCTTGTAGAAGACGCCGCCCCAGCCCATCTGGAAGGCGCGTGCCACCATCTCGTAGTTGGTGCACACGGCAGAGGAGGCCAGGAAGAAGGGATTCTCGCAGGGTATGCCGCAGAAGTCGATGGCCAGCGAGGGCAGTGCCTTGTCTGTTGCGGATGACTTGTTGCAGGCTGTCTGCAGCAGTTGCTGGATGCGTATGGGCCGGTCGTAGTGGATGCAGGCCTGTTCTGCGGCCTGCAGTTCGTCGGTGGTGCACTGGGCCACCCATTGGCTGGCCAGGCCTTCGTTGCCGAAGCGGATGGCACGGATGGCGCGGGCGGGGTCGCCGTTGGGGCAGGCTTTGGAGCAGGGTGCGTCGGTGCAAAGTAGGCAGCGCATGGCCTCTTCTTGCATGTGGAATCCTCTGTTCTTCATGTGTATGGGTGTTTTGTGGGTTGGAAGAGAATGGAAAAGGAGCATCCCAAACTCGGGGTGCTCCTTTGTGATATGTGCAGATGTAATTACTTCAGTGCCTTGTTCAGCATGTAGTAAACCTCGTTGTTGCGGAGGGTCTGCTTGAACTCGCTGGTCTTCGTCTCCTTGTTGATCTTGACATACTCGATGCCAACCATCTCGGCGAAGTCTTCCCAGTACTCCTCGGTGATGTCGTAGGAGAAGGCGCTGTGGTGTGTGCCACCGGCCAGAATCCATGCACCGGCACCAATCTCGAAGGTGGGCTGGGGTACCCACAGGGCAGAGGCAACGGGCAGGTTGGGCATGGGCTTCGGCTCGATGCACTCAACCTCCTGAGAGATGAGGCGGAAGCGGTTGCCCAGGTCGACAACGGTGGCCTTGATGCCACGGCCAGTCTTGGACGTGAAGACGAGGCGGGCGGTCTGCTGCTTGCGGATGCCGATACCCAGGAAGTGAACCTCCAACTTGGGCTTGTCGCTGGCGATGAGCGGGCAAACCTCCAGCATGTGGCTCTGCAGACAGCTGCTGCGATCGCCGGCGAAGTTCAGGGTGTAGTCCTCGAGGAATGAGCAACCGGTGGGCAGGCCCTGAGAGATGACCCAAAGGGTGCGATAGAGGCAAGCGGTCTTCCAGTCGCCCTCGGCACCGAAACCGATACCCTCGGCCATCAGACGCTGAGAAGCGAGGCCGGGAATCTGGTCGAAACCGAAGAAGTCGGGAGCGTCGATGTTGGCATCACCCAGGTCGTCGAAGTTGGTCGTGAAGGCGGTTGCACCCTCGTCCTTCAGGACACGGCGGATGGCGATTTCGGCCTTGGCGGCGTTCTTCACCTTTTCCCAGTAAACCTTTTCGCCCGATTCGTCAATCTTGATGGTGTAGAGCTTCTTGTATTCCTCAACCAGGGCGTCAGCCTCGGCCTCGGTCACCTGCTTCAGGTACTCCATCAGAGAGCTGACGGGATAGTAGTCGACATGGTAGCCCAGGCGCTGCTCGAACTCTACGCGGTCGCCATCGGTAACGGCAACGTTGTTCATGTTCATACCGAACATCAGGCAGCGAACGTTGTGAGCATCAGCAACACCGGCGGCAACGCGAGCCCAAACGGCAATCTGCTTCTGAGCCTGCTCGTCCTTCCAGTAGCCGCAAACCACCTTGCGGGGAACACGCATGCGGGTGCAGATGTGGCCGAACTCGATGTCGCCGTGAGCCGACTGGTTCAGGTTCATGAAGTCCATATCCATTGTGGCCCAGGGAATCTCAGCGTTGTACTGAGTGTGGAAGTGGAGCATGGGCTTCTGCAACTGCTGCAGACCCTTGATCCACATCTTAGCGGGCGAGAAGGTGTGCATCCAGGTGATGATACCTGCGCACTTCTCGTCGTTGTTGGCAGCCAGCATCACCTGCTCTACTTCCTTCGAGCTGTTGGCCGTGCCCTTATAGACAATCTTCACGGGGATGTTTCCGCTCTTGTTCAGACCTTCCACCATCTCCTTTGAGTGTGCATCAACTGCGATGACTGCATCGCCTCCGTAGAGCAACTGTGCACCAGTCACCCACCAAATCTCTAAATTTTCAAACATAATCAGCCCCTCTCTTACTCCCCCGAGGGGGAGGACCAATCAGGGGTAATGGGTCTATTGTTAGTAATTAAGGTTTAATGTTTTTGTCCTTTCTGACCGTAATATGCATTGGGACCATGTTTGCGCATGTAATGTTTCTCGACGAGCAGGGGATTCATCGTCAGGTTGGGATTAACCGAGAATGCCACAAAGGCCATTTTGGCGCACTGTTCCATCACCTTGGCGTTGTAGACTGCGTTGTCGGGAGAGGTGCCCCACGAGAAGGGGCCGTGGTTCTTCACCAGCACGGCAGGCGTGTGGTCGGGGTTGATCTTGCGGATGTTCAGGATTTCGTCCACGATGACGTTGCCCGTCTCCAGTTCGTACTGACCTTTCACCTCAGCCTCTGTCATGTCGCGTGTGCAGGGGATGTCCTGATAGAAGTAGTCGGCGTGTGTGGTGCCGATGTTGGGGATGTCGCGTCCGGCCTGTGCAAAGGCGGTGGCGTAGGTGGAGTGGGTGTGTACGACGCCCTGGATGTTGGGGAATGCCTTGTACAGGACGAGGTGGGTGGGAGTGTCCGACGAGGGGTTGAGGTCGCCCTCTACCACCTTGCCCGACTCCAGGTCAACGACAACCATGTCCTCGGCCTTCATCTCGTCGTAGCTAACTCCGGAAGGCTTGATGACAACGAGGCCCTTTTCGCGGTCGATGCCCGAGACATTTCCCCAGGTGAAGATGACCAATCCTTGCTTTACCAAGTCGAGGTTGGCCTTGAATACTTTTTGTTTGAGTTCTTCTAACATAATCATTTTATGCTTTTGCACAGAGCGCGCAGAGAAGACGGAGCACACAGAGAAAGATGCTTAGCCGTTTAATCTTCTTTTTACTCCATCTATCAGTCGTGGAACGTTGATTCAGTCTTCTCTGCGTCCTCTGTGCTTAATTAATTACCAGAAATACCAATAGAAGCAAGAGCAGAGACCAATGACAACCAGTGTGCCAATGATGTCGAATGCGCCCCAGCTCTCCTTGATTGACTTCTTGAAGTCTGCAGTGAAGGTGATAGCTTCCACCTGAGCCTTAGAGGGAGCGGGCGTGAAGCAGCTCACACATACCATGAGGCAGATGATGAACACCAGCAACCAGCACTCGAAGATGAGCCAGTTGGTCTGCCAGAACCATGTCGTGTTCTCCCAGAAAGCACCTTCCATGACGGCCTTGCCCGAGTCGGTGAGCACGTTGGTGAGCAGACGAACCATACCGATGACGAAACCACCGATGAGGCCCCATTCACCAGCCTTCGGGGTAATCTTCTTAGAGAAGATACCCAGAGTGAAGACGGCTACCATGGCGGGAGCAATCAAGGACTGGATGTCCTGCAGATAGCTGTAGAGGTTACCCATCGACATCATGACAGGCATCCACAGCAGACCCAGAACTACGACAACCACCGTGGCCACGCGGCCTACGAACACGTAGTGAGCCTCCGACATGCCCTTCTTCATGGGCTTGTAGAAGTCCTCAGTGAACAGTGTGGCGCACGAGTTGAAGAAGGCTGCCAGCGAAGCCACCAGGGCGCATACGAAACCGATGGTCACGATGCCCTTGATGCCGGCGGGCAGGATGTTCTTCACCATCATGGCAAAGGCACCGTCGGTCGACTCGTGGTCGGTGATGTCCATCACGATGCCGCTGTCGGGATTCTGAGACAGGGCGTAGGCAATCATGCCAGGGATGAGGAACATGAAGCAGGGGAGAATCTTGAAGAAACCAGCTGCGATGGTACCGCGACGTGCGCGCTTCATCACTTCGGCGTTGTCTTCACCAGGCACCTGGCCCAGGACACGCTGAACGATGTGCTGGTCGGTACACCAGTACCAGAAACCGATAATCGATGCGCCCAGGAATACCACGTAGCCGGGGAACTGAGGATACATGGGGTCGGTGGGGTCGGTGTGGAACATGTGGGTCGTACCGAAACCTTCGTGTGCCTGATTACAAGCAGCCATCATGTTGGACCAACCCTGCGTGATGCTGCCGTCGCCCAAGGCCGACAGGCCCAGGAACAGTACCAGGAAGGAACCGATGATGAGGATAGGCGTCTGGATGGTGGACAGTGTCATCACACCCTTCATGCCGCCGAAGACGGTGAAGACAGCCGTGATGGCAATCAGACCGATGGCGCCATACCAGAAGGGGATGCCCAGGAGGAATTTGAAGAAGATACCGCCCGTGAAGGCCGTCACGCTCACTTTCGTCAGCACGTAGGCCACGAGGGTGATGATTGACAACCAAGAACCTGTGCGCTGGGTGTAGCGCATCTTCAGGAAGTCGGGCATGGTGATAATCTTGCCCATCTTGTTAATCATCAGCTGATAGAAGGGTACAAACAGCCAACCCAGAATCAGAATCATCCAGCCTTGCATTTCCCAGTGGGCCATGCCGACGCCGTCCTTAGCACCCGTACCGGCCAGACCTACCAGGTGCTCCGACCCGATGTTGGCGGCAAAGATAGCCATACCGATTACGTACCAGGGTTCGCCCTTACCAAAGAGATAAGCGCTTGAGTCCTCTCCCTTTTGGGCTTTCTTGTCCTTGACGATAGCATGGTATACTGCCCATACTACGCCAATCAGGCCGATGGCGAGAACCGCCCAGTCGAGCCAAATGAATTCAGTTGAATTCCAATTCATGTCAGTTAGTTTTTAAGTTTATTAATGTGATTGTTAATTTTCGGTTTACGTGTAATCTTTACTTCTCCGTCTTTCCTTTTCCCCACAGTTTGGTCATGTCCTCCAGCGTCTTGCCCTTGGTCTCAGGCACCAGGCGTGCCACGAACAGGGCTGCCAGCAGGCAGATGGTGCCGTAGAGTCCGTAGGTGAACCAGTGGCCGAAGTCGTCGCCCTCCGTCAGGTGCATGTTGAACATGGGGACGAACGTACTGGACACGATGAAGTTGAATATCCACTGGAAGGCCACGGCTATGGCTACGGCTGCTCCGCGGATGGTGTTGGGGAATATCTCGGCAATGAGCACCCAGCAGATGGGGCCCCACGAGAACATGAACGAGGCGGAGTAGACCA
>CAMOUQ010000012.1 GCA_946626595.1 uncultured Prevotellaceae bacterium
ATGATAGCAAGCCTGGCCATCGCCCAAACGCGCGTTACGGGTACCGTAGTGAGCGTAGAGGACGGTGAACCCATCCCTGGTGCCCAAGTACTGATCGAAGGCACTAAGACGGGTGTTGTCACCAATGCGGACGGTAAATTCACCCTCACAGTACCCGCCTCGGCCAAGCGTCTGGCAGTGTCCTGCTCGGGTATGGTTCCGCAGTTGGTACGTGTGAAGCCCGTTGTGACTGTAGAACTGCAGGTCGACAACAAGGCTCTGGAAGAGGTTATGGTTGTGGCTTACGGTACAGCCACCCGCTCCAGCTTCACCGGTTCGGCATCGGTTGTAGGTGCTGAGTCCATCGAGAAGCAAGTTGCCACCAATGTTACATCGGCCTTGGCCGGTTCGACTCCCGGTGTGCAGTACATTGCCTCTAACGGCGACCCTGCCAGCAACGGTGCCACCATCCGCATCCGCGGTATCGGTAGTATCAACGCCAGCAACTCACCTCTCTACGTAGTGGACGGTGTGCCCTACGACGGTTCCATCTCGGCCATCAACCCTCAGGATGTGGAGAGCATGACCGTGCTGAAGGACGCCTCTGCCGCTGCCATCTATGGTGCACGTGGTGCCAATGGTGTCATCCTGATTACCACCAAGAAGGGTAAAAAGGGCCAAAAGGCCGACGTGAAGTTCGATGCCAAGTGGGGTTCGAACAGCCGTCTGGTGCCCAACTACGACGTAGTGACCGATCCCGGCCAGTACTACTTAGGTGTGTTCCAGCGCTTGTATAACAATAACATCGCCAGCGGCTACGACGCTGCCTATGCTTACAGCAACGCCAATGCCCGCCTCTACGATTCTGCCAACGGTGGTGTAGGCTACCAGATCTACACGTTGCCCGAGGGCCAGAACCTCATCGGTACCAACATGCAGTTGAACCCCAATGCCCGCCTGGGTTACTCAGACGGCACCTATTTCTACCAGCCCGATAACTGGTACGACAATGCCTTCCACAACAGCTTCCGTCAGGAGTACAACTTCTCGGTAAGCGGTTCCAGCGATCGCATCAATGTATATGCTGGTGGTGGTTTCCTGAAGGACGGCGGTATCGTGAACTACTCTGAGATGAAGCGTTACACGGGTCGCCTGAACATGGAATACCGTGCCACCGACTGGTTGCGTCTGTCTACCAACATGAACTATTCGCACCGCGACGGCATGCAGCCCTCTTACACCACTGACGACTGGGCAAGTTCGGGCAACATCTTCTACATTGCCAACACCATTGCCCCCATCTATCCTCTGTATGTTCGCGATGCACAGGGCAACATCATGCGCGACGGTGGCCGCATCGTCTACGATGCCAACCAGACTCCCTTCAAGCGCGCCAACGTTGTGGGCAACGCTATCCGCGACAACGAGTATGACCGTGACAAGTTCTACAACGACACCTTCACCGGCAACTGGGGCCTGGCCATCAATCCCGTGAAGGGCCTCACCATCAGCGGCAACCTGGGTCTCACCGCCAGCAACACGCGCAGCAACTACCTGAGCAGCGTCTTCGGCAGCAGCTCTACCACCGACGGTTACACCTCTGTCAGCCACGGTCGCACGTTCAGCGTCAACACTCAGTTGCTGGCCGACTATAAGACCGACTTCAAGGGTTCGAAGCACAACCTGGACATCATGGTAGGTTACGAGCAGTACAAGTACAAGTACCAGTATCTCAATGCCCGCAACACCAACCTCTACAGCCCTTACGTAGGTGAACTGGACAACTCTAAGTCGCAGAAGAACCGCCAGCTCTCCTCTTACACCGACAAGCACATGCTCGAGGGTATCCTGAGCCGCGTTCAGTACGACTATGACGGCAAGTACTTCGTCAGCGGTAGCTACCGTCGCGATGCCAGCAGCCGATTCGCTCCCGGCCACCGTTGGGGTAACTTCGGCAGCGCAGGTATCGCATGGCTGATGAACAAGGAGAACTTCCTGAGCAATGCTTCATGGATTGACATGTTGAAGTTCAAGGCCAGCTACGGTCTGCAGGGTAACGAAGGCCTGGGCAACTATTATGTCTATGCCGACATGTACAGCACCAGCCTCAACGAGGGCACTGGCGAATATGCCAACCAACTCGTCCAGAAGGGTAACGACGAACTGACCTGGGAGAAGAGCCACGCCATCAACGTCGGCTTCGACTTCAACTTCTTCAAGAGCCGCTTCAACGGTACCATCGAGTACTTCGTTCGCAAGACCACCGACATGCTCTTCTACAAGGACTTCCCCCTGTCTTCTGGTTTCGGTACGAGCGTTCAGCTGCCCGTCAACGTCGGTTCGGTCATGAACCACGGTATCGAATTTGACCTGGAAGGCGTGGTTGTCAGCACCGAGGACTTCAAACTGACCCTCAATGCCAACCTGACCCACTACAAGAACAAGATTCTCACGCTCGACGAGCAGTATAAGAAAGACGGTATCAAGTACAGCAACGCCATCCTGCGCGAAGGCGGTTCTATCTACGAGACCTATATGTACAAGTTCGCCGGTCTGGACGAGAACGGTTCTGCCCTCTACTACAAGGATGTTCTGGACACCAAGGACGACCTGACCAAGCCCCTGACAAATGCCGACGGCACTCCTAAACTGGACAGCGAAGGCAAGCAGATGTACGAGCAGATCGAATACGTGAAGGAAGTTACCACCACCACCGATGCCACGGCAGCCACCCGCTACGAGTGCGGCACCACACTGCCTAAGGTATACGGCGGCTTCGGCCTGACCTTCGAGTTCAAGGGCTTCGACCTCAGCGCCAGCTTCTCTTACCAGCTGGGCGGTAAGATCTACGACGGTCAGTACCAGAACCTGATGTGGACTCAGGACAACACGGGTAACACCATGCACAAGGATGCCCTGAACGCCTGGTCTACCAGCAACACCAACTCTACCATCCCCCGCTGGGACAACTTCGCATGGGGTAACCTGGGCCAGAGCAACTGCGACTACTTCCTGACCAAGAGCAACTACCTGAGCCTGAACAATGCTCAGTTTGGCTACACCCTGCCCAAGGATGTCCTGAAGAAGCTCCGCCTGACCAATGTACGTATCTACGTGGCTGGTGAGAATCTGATGCTGCTGACCTGCCGCAAGGGTCTCGACCCACGCTTGACAGCCTTCGGCATCGGCTCCATGACCAACGGCCAGGGCCGTGCAAGCTCGGGTAACTACAGTGCCATGCGCGCTATTACCGGTGGCATCACCGTTAACTTCTAATCCATTATCAACATAAACCAATAAAGAATATGAAAATCTCAAAATATGCAATTGTTGCCCTCTCTGCACTGACGTTTGCTGCCTGCAACGACATCGACGAGCAGGTGTACGAGGGAGGCAGTCTGACTGCCGACCAATTGAAAGAGACGAACGAGGCTATTGCGAGTCGTATCGAAGCCACGTTCTCCGGCATGTTCACCATGATGGCCGAACCCGGCAACAGCCTGGGTGGCACACGTCCCGACGACTGGGGTTTTGCCATGACCTGCCTGTCGAACGACCTCGAAGGTGCCGACGCTTGGATTCCCGACAACGGTTACAACTGGTTCTCGGTATGTGGCGCATGGAGTAGCCGCAATGCAAACTACGCCAACCCCTACATCCGCTACATTGCTCCCTACAAGCAAATCAAGATTGCCAACGATGTCATCAACAGCTATCCTGAGGAGACCACCGACTCCACGGCCATGAACCGTATCGCACAGGCCAAGGCTTGCCGCGCATACGACTATCTGACACTGGCCCCCTTCTTCCAGTTCAACTATGTCGACCACAAGTCTGACCCCTGTGTTCCCCTGGTAACTGAGAAGACTCAGGACGCTGCCACGAATCCCCGTGCTACGGTTGAGGATATCTATAAGCAAATCATGGAAGACCTGAACTACGCCTGCGAGGTTCTGGAGAACTACACCCCCGACAACAAGAACATGATCAGCGGTGCCGTTGCCTACGGTCTGCGTGCCCGTGCACACCTGAACATGGAGATGTGGGCCGAGGCAGCTGCCGATGCCGACAAGGCCATCGAACTCTCGGGTGCCGAGCCCGCCAGCATCGACGAGGTCAGCACTCCCAGCTTCTACGACATCGAGGACCACAACTGGCTCTGGGGCTACGACATGACCGTGGCCAAGCAGCAGATTGCCCGCTACGCTACTGTCTGCAGCTGGACCTGCTCGTTCTCTGCCTGGGCATACGCAGCCGGCGCAGGTGTGTACACCCACATCAACAAGTTGCTCTACGATAAGATTCCTGCCACTGACGTGCGCAAGGGCTGGTGGCTCGACGAGAACCTCCACTCTCCCCTGCTGGAGACCATCTCTTGGGGTGGTGCCACGGGCGACGACATCGCTACGCTGGAGATTGACGACCAGAAGGTGGCCATGGACGCCTACACGAACGTCAAGTTCGGTATGTACAGCGGCATTGGCTCTGAGGTCAACGACAACGACTTCCCCTTCATGCGTGTCGAGGAGATGATTCTGATTAAGGCCGAAGGCCTGGCCAAGAGTGGCAAGGAGGCAGAAGCCAAGACCGTCCTCTCCGACTTCGTGAAGAACTATCGCGATCCCAACTACGACGTAGAGTCTGCCGTGATGCAGCGTACGCTGGCCGATGAGATTTGGTTCCAGCGCCGCGTCGAGCTCTGGGGCGAAGGCTTCGGCATGCCCGACATCATGCGTCTGAAGAAGCCCGTCGTACGCTTCCACAGCAACAGCGACCCCTATCCCGACAACTACCGCTTCAATGTTGCCTATGGCGACCGCTACATGTTGCTGCGCTTCCCCGAGCAGGAGACCAACAACAACTCGGCCATCGTGAACAACGAAGGTGGCGAACAGCCCAAGCCCGGACAGAATCCCGAACTTCGCGACGGTGTGACAGACTAATAAACCTATTAAAACGTAAAAACTATGAAAATATATAGCAAATTAGCCCTTATCTTAGGCTTCGCCATGGCATTCGTCGCTTGTAGCAACGACGACGACAAACTGCAGCCTGGCACATGGGACGGAAGCGCTACCGGCGACATTGTTTATTTCGCAGCCGACTCGTTGTATTTCAACGAAATTCTCGACCCGACGTCTCCCACGACCAAGACATTCAATGTTCACCGCAGAGACACTGTCGGCAATATGACCGTGAAGTTCAAAGCTATAGAGAACACCAACAACATGTTCGTAGTGAGCGACGCTGTCTTCGCTGATGGCGAATCTGACGCTACCTTCACGGTTGACTTCTCTAAGGCTGAGGCTGACATCACCTACAAACTGGTCATCCAGCCCGAGACTTCCAGCAGCTGGGCTACCAACGGACAGTTTGCCTACACCCTTCTCATTGAGAAGTGGGACAACCTGGGCGTAGGTCTCTACACCGACGACTTAGTCTGCGGCATCTTTAGTGCTGCACCCATCTCTTACGAGGTTGAAATTCTGGAGAAGGCCAGCAAGCCCGGTATGTACCGTCTGGTTAATGCTTACGGTGAGAACTATCCCTACAACGAACCGGGTGACTGGGACGACAGCAAGGACTACCTGCTCGAGATTGACGCCACCGACTCCACGGCTGTCAGCATTGCAGCCCAGCCTCTGGGTCTCGACTGGGGCTACGGCATGTTCTGGGTAAGATCCGTGAAGCCAGGTACGCTGAAGGACGGCATCATCACCTTCCCGGTTCAGGGCTTCCACGTCCTCATGGAGGCTTACAACGACGGTGCATGGAGCTTCTATGGCAATAACAATGAGGCATTCGAGGTTGTACTGCCCGAGAAATACAAGGAACTGCAGGAAACCCAGTCCGTAAAGGGCACTGCCGCACGCATCAAGGTTAACCGCGCGCTGAAATAAGCCCAGCGGATAATCCATAAAACTATTACGCCCCGAAAGTCGATATCCGACTTTCGGGGCTTTTTTTTGTTATACTCCCCCATCATAATCCGATGCCCCTACAGGTAAAGCACGAAAAGCCATTGACTATGCATAGTGAAGCAAAGGGCGAAGCATTAGTAATCCTTACGTCAATGCATCGTGAACCTAACGTCGATGGTTCGTAAACCTTAGGACGATGGTTCGTGAACCTAAGGACAAAGGAATAGAGAAGGGAAGGGATAAAAAGAAATTACCCTGGGAACGCTCAACGCTTCCCAGGGTAATCCTTTTGTGATGGGCAATGACTGGCACTACCCTATTCGCTTACTTTACCACGAACTTCTTACCATTGCGAATATAGAGACCGCGAGGCAGGACATTGCCATTCACACGGTGGCCCATGAGGTCGTAGATGGCATCGTCAGCAAAAGACTTTTCGTCGCTGCTGATGGAACGGATAGCCGTAATGAGGTCAACGGTACGTTCTTCGCTCCAGGGCGAAGCACCATCCTCTGTGTTTGCGCGCACCTTATACACGTAGGCTGCAGGCAGCAGATCGGTAAACGTGTAGTAAGTGTCGGTGGTCGTGAAGAACGCAGTGGTGGTGCGAGAAGCGCGGCGCATGCCCACCTTCTTTGCCGGCTTCAGGTCGACGCTCTTCCACTGGAGGTCGCTGAGTTCCTTCACCTGCACCTTTCCAGCCATATTCGGCGCCAAGGCGGGAGCTTCCTCTTCGTCAACAACAATTTGTCCGTCAGCCGCAGCCAGATAGTCCATGTATACGCCTGCCCCTGACTCGCTGGGATAGATGCCCACCTGGAATCCGCCGTACGACCACGGTGCATTCAGCACCCAGGCCGAGCCAGCATCCTCATCGGTCAGCAGAGGTATATCGTCGAGGTCGGCATACATATAGCCGCCTGATTCTGCAAATAGACGGATCTGCAGGGAAGCTCTTGTGAGTGGGTCCACACTGATGGGGGCAACAAGAACGGCCAATGTGTCATGGACAGGTGCATCGAACCAGGGAGTGAGCAGTTCACCGACATTGGCTGTCTTGCCCACTTGTAGTTTGTGGGGCGACTGGTATAACTTCTTACCCGTCCATCCGGGCTCGTTGGTGTAACTGTCCAGTCTGCGCGAGATATCGGACGACAGGGTGCTGGCCACGAACTTCTCGAAGTCTTCCTCGAAGATGTCAAACGTCTCCACGTTCTCTCCGTCCAAGGTCTGGGTCAGACTGACGGTATAGTCCTTGACTCCGTCCACGGCAGCCCAGTTGGCCGTAAAGCCCTTCTCTGTGATATTGGTGGGATTGCCCACGACCGGAGTTTCTACAGCCACTCCACCCATGAAGTTGAACGTGATGAGCCCTTTGAACTCAGATATGTCGGTGATAGGCTTGTTCATCAGCTTGCTGCCTCCGGCATTCGTATTGTAGAGCGAAGCACGGGGCGAAGAGGTGTCGGTGAGCATGGTCTTGAGTTTCAGGCCCGGGAAGGGGTCGCCAGCCAAAGACTTCGACGAATAGTTGTTGTCGGCAGGAATGATGGTCATACGCTGACGGCTGCTTTCCTGGTTCACGGTATTGTACGACCATGCGTCGGTGTTGTAGTCGACATGCAGCACCAGCATGCCATGTCCGCCACCGGACGTATCGAAACCTTTCTGCTGGTAGTTCTCCAGCATGTAATACTCGTTGCGGTTGCCGTCGTTGTAAATGATGTAGGCCACCGGCTCGTCCTGTATGGCAGGCATGTCCACAACCTGGCAGCTGGAGGTCAGTTCAGTGGGCTGCAGCCAACCGGCAAACCAGCGTTCGTAGGCCGTGTAGCCACAGGGACTGTTACCATTCGTGCTGCCGTTGTAACAGCCAGCGTCCATCAGGTCCCAAGCGTTCATGCCGAAGTTGCTTCCCGACTCACTCGTGTCGTAGAAGTCGGGCAAGCCCAGGCAGTGGCTGAACTCGTGGCACGATGTGCCGACACCGTCGATGTGTCCCTTGTTACTCAAGCCGTCGCCTCGCAGTTCGCAGGATATGCCGTAGGTGTTGATGGTCACGCCTTCAGCCGTCTTGTACGGACTGTTGACACCGCCGCGCACGCTCCACTCGTGGGGCCAGATGGTATTATCGGCACCCTGTGCAGCACCATATCCGGCATAGATGACGTAGACCTGGTCCACCACGCCATCATTGTCCCAGTCGTACTGCGAGAAGTCCACTTCGTTGTCCACCTGGCGGCAGAGATTGTTGACCATCTGCGCCACGCGTTTGTTCTGGGAGGTTTTGGTCGACATGTCGTAGCCGTAGTAAGTAGTTTTCTGGGTGAGTGTGACAGGCCCTACCACGTCGAACTCCAGGTCGAACTTTCCGTAAGACTGTTCCAGAAAGTAGTCGTGGACAGAACCGCGCATGCCATCCAGATTGAAGCCCACCTTGTTGAAATAGTCGTTGAAGGTGGCTTTATCATAGGTAAACTTCACGTCGGCGAACTCTACGAGAATGACCAATCCGCGTCGCGTACCGGTGTACCCACCAGCAGGTGCGGTGCCCGCACGACGAGGTGCGCGACGGGCGGCGCGGCGCTGATTGGCAGCCTGCAGGCGTTCGGTATGCAACTGGGCCAGTTCCTGGCGGTCTACCTGTTGCCACTGCCCTTCCATCATCTGGAAGGCACGTCCGTCGGCAGTTTCGTAGAAATGCACGTGCTCATCACCCCGCAAGGTGGCTTCCACCCGGGAGCCATCCTTCAGGGTGAGCATTTTCTTCACGCCCGGCTTGGCAGGGACGGCCATGGCGGCCGATACGCCCAGCACGAAAGCCGAGACCATTAATAGCAATCTTTTCATCTTTTGTATCGTTTTTTTTCTTAGTAATATGCTAAGTCTTCAAGAGCTCGGCCAGGAACTTGTCGAGGTCCTCGTCCAGTCCTTCGAGCAGGGTCGAAGTCAGGATTACGGTATCCTCGTCCACCACATACAGGTCGCGCAGTGTCTCGCCGTCCTCGTCCATCAGCACGAACGAGAAGGGGTGCATGACGGACATCTTGTCGAGGATGGCCTTACGCACCTCGTCCAGGCAATGACAGATTTGCGTAGCGGCTTCTTCGTAGAAGTCGTCGTCCTTGGCTTCTATCCACTGCTCCACGACGACTCGGGTGAGTTCCTCATCGTTGTCGTCGAAGGCCAGCAATTCGCCCGACGATGGTTTCACCTGCAGGTGGATGTCGGTCATCACGGCATCCTTTTCTGCCGGAAAGTTCGCTGCCATCCGGCGGATGGCTCGCTCAATTTGCTGATAGGTTTGTGCTGTGGGTTCCATAATAATAGATAATTGATTATTGGCAATTATAGTCCGCGTCCGTGACAGTTCTTGAACTTCTTACCCGAGCCGCAGGGACAGGGGTCGTTGCGTCCGGGCAGTTTCTCGGTCACGATGGGCTGCACGGGTCCTTGCTGTTCGCGGGTGTCGCGTGCTGCGGCAGCGCGCTGTGCGGGGTCGGTCAGGTCGCTTCGGCTCTCGGTGTACTGCGGACGCTGGCGCGGAGCCTGCTGTGCCGGAGTCTGTTGCATCTCCACGTCCACGTCGGGCACCTGGCCACGCATCAGGATGCTGATGGTCTTGTTGTTGATGCGGTTCACCATGTCGTCGAACAGTTTCACGCTCTCCAGCTTGAAGATGAGCAGCGGGTCCTTCTGTTCGTACGAAGCGTTCTGTACCGAATGCTTCAGTTCGTCCAGCAGGCGCAGGTTCTCTTTCCAGGCTTCATCGATGGTGTGGAGCAGGATAGCCTTTTCAAAGGCCTTCACCAGGGCCTGCGACTTTGTCTCATAGGCTTCCTTCATGCCTACCAATATCTGATAGACGTGGCGACCGTCCATCACCGGCACGCGTATGTTCTCGAACTGCTGTCCCTGGGGACTTTCGTAGATGCGTGAGATGACCTTGTTGGCGTTGGCGGCCATCAGGTTGGTCTTCTCCTTGAAGCGGTCCATCACCTTCTGATATACCTCCTCGGCCAGGTCGTCCATCTTGCCCCCCTCCAGACGGTCCTGCGTCAGGGGAAACTCCATGGCGAAGACCTCAAGGAAGCGCTCGCGGCATCCCACGAAGTCGTTATTCTCCAGGATATTGCATACGCGGTCCCATATCATGTCGGCAATGTCCATGCCGATGCGCTCGCCCATCAGGGCGTGGCGGCGCTTCTCGTAGATGACGGTACGTTGCTTGTTCATCACGTCATCGTATTCCAGCAAGCGCTTACGCACGCCGAAGTGGTTCTCCTCCACCTTCTTCTGTGCGCGCTCGATGCTCTTCGAAATCATCGGGTGCTCAATCATTTCACCGTCCTCGAATCCCAGTCGGTCCATTACCTTGGCAATGCGCTCCGAGGCAAACAGACGCATCAGTTTGTCCTCCAGCGAGACGTAGAAGACACTGGAACCGGGGTCACCCTGACGTCCGCTTCGACCACGCAACTGGCGGTCGACGCGACGGCTTTCGTGACGCTCCGTACCGATGATGGCCAGACCGCCGGCTTCCTTCACCGCCGGACTGAGCTTGATATCGGTACCACGACCGGCCATGTTCGTAGCAATGGTGACGGCACCCAGCATGCGCTCCTCCGTCTTCACGAGACTGGCGGCATCGCGGGGTTCGCGCTTCTCCTTCTTGGCGGCCTCTTCCTCGAGGCGAGCCTGATAGTTGACGGCAGCGCTCTTCTCGCAGAATCCGCGTCCGTCCGTCGTTATGTAAGCATTGCCCATTGCGCTCTGACCGGCCTGGGCCACGATGTCGGCCTCCTTCTGATGGAGCTTGGCATTCAGCACCTGGTGAGGTATCTTGCGCATCTGCAGCATCTTCGACAGCATTTCACTGATTTCCACGCTTGTGGTACCCACCAGTGTGGGACGTCCGCTGGTGCGCATCTGTTCCACCTCCTGGATGACGGCTTTGTACTTCTCGCGCTGCGTCTTGTACACACGGTCGTCCATGTCGTTGCGGGCGATGGGGCGGTTGGTAGGAATTTCCACCACATCCAGTTTGTAGATGTCCCAGAATTCGCCGGCCTCGGTGATGGCAGTACCCGTCATACCAGCCAGCTTGTGATACATGCGGAAGTAGTTCTGCAGGGTGATGGTGGCAAAGGTCTGCGTGGCAGCCTGAATCTCGACGTGCTCCTTAGCCTCAACGGCCTGGTGCAGTCCGTCGCTCCAGCGGCGACCTTCCATGATACGGCCCGTCTGCTCGTCGACAATCTTCACCTCGCCGTCTATGATGACGTACTCCTCGTTGAGGTTGAACATGGCGTAAGCCTTCAGGAGCTGCTGCAGGGTGTGCATGCGCTCGCTCTTGATGGCGTATTCGGTGTAGAGTTGGTCTTTCTTCTGCAGGCGTTCCTCCTCGGGCAGGGCATCCAGCTCAGCCATCTGCATGGCCAGGTCGGGCATCACGAAGAGATCCTTATCGTTCACCTGACTGGCCAGCCAGGCATGTCCTTTGTCGGTGAGGTCGGCACTGTTCTGCTTCTCGTCGACCACGAAGTAGAGGGGTTCCACAGCCTCCGGCATGCGGCGGTTGTTGTTCTCCATGTATATTTCCTCGGTGGCCAGCATGCCCGACTTGATGCCGGGTTCGGAGAGGAACTTGATGAGGGGCTTGTTCTTAGGCAGTGCCTTGTGGCTGCGATAGAGTGCCAGGAAGCCCTGCTCCAGTTTCTCCTTATCGTTCTCTGCCTGTCCCTGGGCAATGAGGGTCTTGGCCTCAGCCAGATACTGGGTAGCCAACTGGCGCTGCACGTTCACCAGTTTCTCCACCAGGGGCTGGTATTCGGCAAACATCTGGTCGTCGCCCTTGGGCACGGGACCGGAGATAATCAGAGGCGTACGGGCATCGTCAATCAGGACGGAGTCGACCTCGTCGACGATGGCATAGTTATGGGCACGCTGCACCAGGTCGGCCGGGTCGGTGGCCATGTTATCACGCAGGTAGTCGAAGCCGAACTCGTTGTTCGTACCAAAGGTGATGTCAGCCATGTAGGCCTTGCGACGTGCCTCGCTGTTGGGCTGGTGCTTGTCGATGCAGTCGACCGACAGGCCATGGAACATGTAGAGGGGACCCATCCACTCGGAGTCACGCTTGGCCAGGTAGTCGTTGACGGTAACGACATGCACGCCGTTGCCCGTCAGGGCATTCAGGAAGACGGGGAGCGTGGCCACCAGGGTCTTACCCTCACCCGTAGCCATCTCGGCAATCTTGCCTTGATGCAGGACGGTGCCGCCGAACAACTGTACGTCGTAGTGCACCATGTTCCACACGGTCTCGTTGCCTCCGGCCACCCAGTGGTTGTGGTAGATGGCCTTGTCGCCCTCGATGTCCACGAAGTCGTGGCGCGCAGCCAGTTCGCGGTCGAAGTCGGTGGCCGTCACCTCGATGTTCTCGTTGTTGGTGAAGCGTTCGGCCGTACTCTTCATGATGGCAAAGGCCACGGGGCGCACCTCTTCCAGAGCCTTCTCCAGCACCTCCAGCACCTCCTTCTCCAGTTTGTCTATCTGGGCAAAGATGGGCGCGCGGTCCTGCAGTTCGGTCTGCTCGATTTTTGCTTTCAGGTCAGCAATCTGGCGGCGCAAGTCGGCCGGAGCATCCTGTACCTGTTTCTTTATCTCTAACGTCTTGGCACGCAATTCGTCGTTCGACAGTGCCTGTATCTCGGGGTAAAGGGCTTTCACCTGATTCACCAGCGGCTGAATGGCTTTCATGTCGCGCTGGGCCTTGTTGCCGAAGATACTACTCAAAAAATCTATAAACTTCATATTTGTAATTTACTATTTAGCGATTTAAAATATACTATTTATTCTTCATTTCAACGGATTCCCGTCAAGGGAGCGGCGCTGCTGGCACTCGGAGCACGTATGCGCAGGCAGCGGGCCAAGGTGGGTGCCACGTGGTCGACGGTGACCGGCTCCACAATGACCTGCGGTTCGATGTTCCTTCCGAAGAATACCAAGGGGAATGTCATGTACGAGTCGCGTTGCTGGCGGCGTTCGCCCGTCTGTTCGTTGACGAGCGTCCAGCCCGGACTCACCTGTATCAGTATGTCGCCCGACTGTCGCGGGTTGTAGGCATTGCGCAGGGCGCGGACGCTTGGCGTGCCGATTCCCAGCATCAGACGTGTTGCGGTGAAGACATCGCGCACACCGGACAGACGGCCGAGGAATTCGGCACTGCGCTCCAGCACTTCGCTGATATTCAGGGCACGATTCTCGATGCCCTTCAAATCGAAGTACAACTGGTTGCCCATCGTGCCTTCGATGTATTGTGCCTGGCCATAGAGGGCCGAGAGATACATATTCAGAAGCCCGGACGCACGCGTGATATTGAACTCGCCGGTGGGTATGCGGTAGCGGGCCATGTCGCCGTCGGAACGGTCGGTATCGCTATAGCCCGTACTGGTCAGGACAAAGAGCACACGCTCGCGGCCCACCTTCTCCTCTATCATGCGCAGCAGGCGCTCTATCTGGTAGTCGAGGCGCACGTAGGTATCCTGCAGTTCGATGGGATAGTCGGCCACGGTGTGGTGGTCGTAGTTGCCGGCATAGTAGGTCACCGAGAGGTAGTCGGTGAAGGTGTCGTTGCCCATCTGCGTATTCTGCAGACAGTGGCCGACGAAGTCCGTCACCTCCTCGTTGACCAGTGCACTGGCCTTGAACTCGCGGAACTGTCTGTCGCCGCGGAACATGTGGCGGAAGGGCTTCTTCATGCTCTCCGACACGAAATAGCTGAACTCGGCCACCTGGTTGTTGATGGGTGTCCAGAGCAGTTTCTTGATATTGTTGGCGGCATGCTCGCCCCGGTTGTACGAGGTCAGCCACACAGGATATTCGTAGTAGGCCGAAGTCACCCACTGCCCGTTGTCGTCGCTAATCCAGAACGCACCGTCGGCAGCATGTCCGCCGGCCAGCACGGCAGCGTCGCTGTTGGGTGCCACGCTGTAGACCAAGGCACGTCCTTCGGTGCCCAGTTTCAGTTCATCGCCCAGGGCGCTCACTGCCAGGTTCGCCGGTGTGCCCTCCCCCACGCAGTACTGGGGATGGAGGGTCTGACGACTGAGCCACCGTTCGCCCACGATACCATTCTCGTACGGAGCGGCCCCGCTGGCCAGACAGGCCACCGACGAGGCCCGGTCGGGCTGGGCAAAGGGGTATTCGGCACGCTGATAGACACGACCCTCGCGCAGCAGGCGCCGGAAGCCTTCTTCGCCATACAGGGGAGCGAAGGCATCCAGATAGTCGGTGCACAACTGGTCGACAATCACGCTCACCACCAGACGAGGCACATCGGGTGTCGTCTGTGCCTCAGCGCCCATGATGGACATGAGCAAGACCAGGGAGGTCAGTAGATGATGCTGGCGTGTAGTCATCGGTGATAATTGAGATAGTAACTAATAGGACGTGTCAACAAAACGAGTGCCAAAGGCAGCATCGGTGCACAAAAAGTTTGTGGAATCCAGGCCATGAACAATACGAACAGGGCCAACCACAGTAGGTTGAAGTAGTGGTAGGGGCACGTCTTCTTGCGACGGGCCGAGCGCACCACCCAGGGCATGCACAGCAGGGGCAGCGGGTTCAGCACCCATGCCTGCCAGTTGGAATCGACGGTCGGATGCTGCGAGAAGAGCAACATGAAGCACACAAGTATGCCCATGATGCCCTGCACCGTCATCAGCACCATGTCGACGCCCCACCACATCCGGCCCCAGTACCATTCGGCTGCCATGACGAGCAGGCAGATAACGAGGAGGCATAAAGCCGCACGGGTCGGCGTCATCCATTCCAAGAGGCGTCCTTGCCACGTCGTGGCAGCCGGCTCTATCCGTTTCTCCGGCATATCGGGCAGTATGATGTTCGTCTCGCCCACCAATGGGCGGCGGTTATCGTCGTCATCGTAAATCTGCGCCCCATCCATGCACTGCATCAGGTGCTCCGGCAGGAACTGGCAGGCACGGTCCGACAGCACGGTGTCGCAGGCGGCACCCAGCAGGAGGTCGCAGCCCGTCTCGTCCCAAGGATAGTCGTGAGAGTAGCGATGCAGCATCGTGCGATAGGTGGGGTTTTCGGTCTGCTTGGGGTACACCACATGGCCGTCCACCGCCTGTTCTATCATGTCGCGGGCCTTGGTCGTGCAGTTGTTCAGCAGGAAGTTGTAGCGATAGGTGCGGTTCTGCGGCAGCGAGTTCGTGGCCAAGTTGCTGACCAGCCGCGCCTTCTCCTCATTCGTCAAGGCCAAGACCTGTTCCGTCACCTGCGAACCGCGCTTTTCGTAGTCCTGCAGGAAGCCCTGGAACGGATAGGCCGCCACCATGTAGTCGCACTGCCCCAGGATGAAGCGCCACATGAAGTTCGGCGCCTTGAAGTCGAAGACGCCGTAGTTGAACACGACGTCCATGCCCCGACCGACATCCTGCACGCGCAGTGCCGTATGTCCGTAGAGTTGGTACACCTCAGTACCTGGCGCACAGGTGAGCAGGCTCACCCGCAGGCTGTCGGTTTGCGCCCTCAGCCCCAGGCTGGCGAGCACCGTAAGAAGCACCAAAACGTACCTTTGCACGCGCATAATACAATAATTTATGTACAAATTCGCGCGCAAAGATACGAATTAATAAGGAATATTCCAAACTTGTCAGGGAATATTCGAACAATAGGGGCAGGAATCGTCCGTTATTTCAGTCCGCGCCCCTTGAGGAAGGCGGTATTGTCAGGCTGACGGCCGCAGAACTGACGGAACAATGTCATGGGCTCTTCGGAGCCGCCCTTCTCGAGGAAAGTCTGCTTAAATTTGGCGGCCAGTTCGGGATTCCATACGTTCCCCGAAGCCTCGAAGACGGAGAAGAGGTCCTTGTCCAGCACTTCGGACCAGAGATAGCCATAGTAACCGGCACTGTAGCCGCTGGAGAAGATGTGGTTGAAGTAGGTGGTGCGATAGCGGGGACCAATCTCCGGTATCAATCCCATCTGCTGACATACCTGTTTTTCAAAAGCATCGATGTCGAGGCCTTCGACGCTCTCCAGCTCATGCCACTTCATGTCGAGGATGGAGGCGGCACAGAGTTCCGTGGTCATGAAGCCCTGGTTGAACTTCAGGGAGTTGTTGATTTTCTCTACCAATTCCTCGGGGATGACCTCACCCTTCTCGTTCACGGCATACTGGGCCAGGAGCTCGGGCTGGAAGGCCCAGTTCTCGTTGA
Organism: uncultured Prevotellaceae bacterium; assembly: GCA_946626595.1. Lineage (GTDB taxonomy): Bacteria > Bacteroidota > Bacteroidia > Bacteroidales > Bacteroidaceae > Physcousia. Next base: position 16,145 of record CAMOUQ010000012.1, read on the forward strand.
ACTGCGAGAAGGTCTCCACGAAGTCGCGGGTCACGCTGGTACCGCTGACCGAGGGATAGTGGCACTGGGTGAGCAGGCCGTGCAGGGCGTGTCCGAACTCGTGGAATACGGTCTGCACCTCGTCGATGGTGAGGTACTCCTCCAGGTTGGCCACGTTAACGATGATGGGGCGCACCATGTTGCCTTGGGCGTCGACGTACTGCTCGCGAATGTTGTTCATCCATGCACCGCCGCGTTTGCTGGAGCGGGGCAGGTAGTCGGTGGTGAAGATGCCCAGCAACTGGCCGTCGGCATCTGTAACCTTGTAGGTGGTGACCACATCGGGATTGTACGAGGGCACATCCTTCAGTTCCTCCACATTCACGCCATAGAGCGTGTGGGCAGCGATGAAGATACCCTTCACGACGTTCTCCAACTTGAAGTAGGGTTTGGTGAGTTCCTCGTTCAGGTCATATTTCTGCGAGCGCACCTTCTCGGCATAGTACCACCAGTCCCAAGGCTCTATCTTGCTGCCGGCAGGGAGCAGTCCGGCGGCCACGTCGGCGTCCATCAGTTTCTGCATGTCACCCACCTCTTCCTTGGCCTTGGCCACGGCGGCCTTCATGATGTCGGTAAGGAAGGCATCCACCGTCTCCGTGTCGTGGGCCATCTTTGGCTCCAGGATGTAGGCTGCGGGATTGGGATAACCCATAATCTTCGCCTTCTCGATGCGAAGGCGCATGATGTCGAGTACGAGCTGACGGTTGTCGAACTCGTTGCCGTTGTGTCCGCGCTGGGTATAGGCCTGCAGCATCTGCTGACGGCGGTTGCGGTCCTGAGTGGTGGTCATCGCATTGGGGTAGTCGGATATGCTGATGCCGAACTTCTCCTTGAAGGCATTGTTCTCGGAGAGGATGTTGTTGCCCAGTTTCTGCGTCTTCGAGGCCATTTCTGTATTAATCTCACGCAGGCGTGCCTGTTTATCTTCGGGCAGTCCTATGCCGTTGCGCTCAAATTCCTCGAAACGCTTCTTCAGCACCATCTGCTGCTCGCGAGTGAGCCGACTCTGGTCGGCTTTGTAAAGTTTGGCGATTCGTTCATAGAGCGCTTTGTTGAAGGATATGTTGTTCTGCTGCTCGGTAAAGAGAGGGATGGCCAGCTCCATGACGGAGTCGATTTCGGGCGTGCGGTCGGTCTCATGGATATTGTACAACACGCCAGCCACCCGCGACAGGATGTTGCCAGAGAGTTCCAGGGGCTGGATGGTATTCTCGAAGGTCGGTTCTTCAGAGTTGTTCACGATATCCTCTATCTCTTTGTTCTGCTGCTCTATACCAGCCTGGATGGCGGGTATGTAGTCGTCCGTCTGGATGTCGGCAAAGGCGGGAATGCCGTAAGGGGTATCCCACTCGGAGAGGAAGGGATTCTGGCGTTCGTTGCATGCCAGGAGTGTCATTGCTGCGGTCATGAGGAAAAGAATCTTTTTCATAGGAATAGGTTTAATTACCATCAAAGGGTAAGGTTATTGCTTATGCGTCATGATGTCGAGGACAAAGCGGTCGGTCTCGTCCATGCCCCTACTGCCGATAGACGTGAGGTTGTGGATGCTGCGGTCCACGTCGTCTTCGATGATGCCTTCGGCCGACGTCACATGGCGATGCTGGATGGCCAGCATGGCCGACATGACGGCGGTGCCGACGCCCGTCGTCAGTTTCAGTGCGCAGGAGGGCTTGGCCCCATCACAAATCATGCCCGTGAGGTTGGCTATCATGTTCTTCACCGAATGGGCTATCTGGTCGTAGTCGCCGCCCATGAGGTAGGTGATGCCGCAACTGCTGCCCGTACTGGCCACGACGCATCCGCAGAGGGCCGACAGGGTGCCCAGCGACTGCTTGATGTAGATGGCCGTGAGATGCGAGAGCGTGAGGGCACGGATGAGTTCTTCCTCCGTGTTGTGGTTCTCGCGGGCAAAGACCACGACGGGCATCGTGGCACAGATGCCCTGGTTGCCACTGCCGCTGTTGCTCATGACGGGGATCTTGGCACCGGCCATGCGGGCATCGCAGGCACAACTGGTCTCGCTGAGCACTTTGGCAAAGATGCTGTCGCCCATGATGCCGCGCCCCAGGGGACTGCACATGGTCTTGCCCAACTGATGGCCGTAGTTCTCGCGCAGGCCGTCGGCAGCGGCGGCCTCGTTGAGCCGTTTGGCTTCGAGTATGAAACGAAGGTCATCGAGGGGCGCCGATGTGGCAAATTCATAGACCTTCGCCAGAGATAAGGAAGACTCGGACCCTCCCCCCGCCCTCCCTTGTAGGGAGGGAGTGGTTACATTTCCAGGCTCATGAGGCAGGACATTCTGCTCCCTCCCTACAAGGGAGGGCGGGGGGAGAGTCATGAAGTTCGTGTGGCTGCCCTTGATGACGGTCTCCTCCTGGTGCCCGTCGTCGGCCGTTGCCACACAGCGGATGTACAGTTTGTCGGGGTCGTTTTCCTCCAGCTCTATCTCGATACGGTCTTCCTCGATGAATCGTTTGGCTGCTGCCAGGTGGTCGGCAGTGCAGTCGCGCAGCACCTCCAGGCCCAGGCACGACTTTCCGCCCACGGCCCCTAAGGCCACGGCTATCGGCAGTCCTATCATGCCGCCCGTGCCCGGTATGCCCACTCCCATGGCGTTCTTCAGTATGTTGGCACTCAGCCAAAGGTGGATGTGCCGCGGGGACTGGCCCAACAGTTCCGTTGCACGAGCCACACACAGGGCCACGGCCATGGGTTCCGTACATCCAATGGCGGGCACCACCTCGCGGTGCAACAGCCCGAGTATCTCTTGTCGTTCGTTGTCTGTAAGCATAATCTTTGCCTCTATTCCCGACAAAGTTAGGACTTATTTTCTGATTCTCCAAATATCTTTTATGATTTCCAAATGCAACATTCTCGACAGGCTCGCGAGGAAAAGTTCCGCCATCGCCGATGAACGGACGGACGTCGACGATGGATGTACGGACACCGACGATGAACGTACATTCATCGGCGATGGCGGAAGAAGTCGACGGGACGTCGTTGAGAATAGTGGCCCGAGAATTTGAAAATGTGCGCAGATTGACGTATCTTTGCAGGCGAAATGAAGATATCGGAATTATTACGAAAACATATAACACATACAGATATGGACCTCATTATAGATATAGGTAACACACGCGCGAAAGTATTTGCCTTCGAAGGCGACCGTATCGTGGAGGGCATGACCACGGGACACACGTTGGCAGGCGTAGAGGAATTTTCCAAACGGACTGGGTGCCAGCGTGGTATCTATTCCACCACGGCTCACATTCCCGACGAAGGAAAGCGCGTGCTGGCATCGCTCGGGTTCGAGATGATGCAACTGACGGGCCAGACGCCCGTGCCCGTGAACATCATGTACCACACAACGGAGACACTGGGGGCCGACCGCATCGCAGGCATCGTGGGGGCACGCTCGCTGCAGCCGGAGGGCGACCTGCTGGTGGTGGACACAGGGACGTGCATCACCATCGACATCCTGGACCATGCCAACCACTATCTGGGCGGCAACATCTCGCCGGGACTGGAGATGCGACTGAAGGCCATGAACAAGTGGACGGCGGCACTGCCGCTCATCGGTCGCGACGGCGAATGCCCCGAACTGGGCTACGACACCGATACGGCACTGCGCAGCGGCGTAGTCTGGGGCATGAAGTACGAAATCGAGGGCTATATCAGGGCTTTTCAGAAGAAATATCCAGGTCTTTCAGTTTTTTTAACGGGCGGAGACGTCAAGAAATTGGATATATCGCCAAAAATTACTAACTTTGCAGGCGCGAAAATAGGCTTCTCCTCGGAAAAGGCCAAACAGGATTTGGCTTTTCGCTCGGATTACACTATCTTTGCCGACGATTTTCTTGTCCCTCGTGGACTTAACCAGATATTGAACTACAATAAATGACGCAGATAAAGAGATTATTCGCACTGCTGATCATCGCTGCGACGGCGTGCATCGCTAAGGCTCAGACCAATGGTTGCAACTCGTCTTACTCACGATTCGGACTGGGCACATTGTGCGAACAGTCGTTTGGCCAAAACCGTGGCATGGCCGGTGTGGCGCAGGGACTGAGAAACCCCATACAGGTGAACATGCAGAACCCAGCCTCGTATTCGTGTATCGACACGCTGACGTTCATCTTCGATGCAGGCATGACCGTGCAAACGGGACGCCTCACGGGCAACAAAACGAGCATCAACGTGATGAACGCCATGCTCGACTACGTGAGCACGGGCTTCCGTCTTCGCCGCGGAATGGGCATGTCGGTGGGCTTTGTGCCCTACTCCAACATCGGCTACAACTTCAACGAAAGCCACATCGTGGGCAGCAGCTACACCACCGGACAGACCATAACGTCGAAGACGACCTACTACGGCAACGGCGGTCTGCACCAGATATACATGGGTGTGGGATGGAACCCCGTGGCCGGACTGAGCATCGGTGCGAACATAGGCTACCTGTGGGGCCCGTACAGCAACAGCCTGGCGCAGCAGTTCTTCGAGGGCAGTTCCACCACAAGCAACCTGAACTACAACACACAGAACGAGGAATGGTCGTCGGACATCCGCACCTATAAGATGGACATCGGCGTACAGTATCCCATACAGATTGACAAGGAAAACGAACTGACAGTGGGTGCCACAGTGGGCATCGGACACCGCATCGGCTCCAACGTCACCCTGCTGCGATATACCAGCCAGGGCGACACCATCGAGCGCAAGGCCGACAAGGCATTCGAACTGCCCTACACCATCAGCGGCGGTCTGACCTGGAAGAGAAAGGAACGACTGACCGTAGGTGCCGACTATGCCATACAGCTGTGGAAAGGATGCCGACTGCCCGTGTCGCAGTCGACGGCGACGAACACGGATATCATCGTCTCCACCGACCAGTACCAGAACATGCACCGTGCCACAGTGGGCGCCGACTATATCCACAACCCCTACGGCAAGTACATCGAACGCATGCACTTCCGTCTGGGCGCCTCGTACACAACGCCCTATGCCAAGGTGAACGGCAGGAAGGGGCCCAGCGAACTGCGACTGACGGCCGGCACGGCCCTGCCCCTGAAGACGGGCTCACTCTCGCTCATCAACGTTTCGGCAGAATGGCTCCTGCGCAACCCCAGCGTGTCGAATCAGATTCGCGAGAACTACTTCATGTTGCACGTGGGCATCTCCGTCAACGAGACATGGTTCATGAAACGCAGATTCCAGTAAATGAGAAAATGAGAAAATGAGAAAGGAGGACAACAGCGACGCAAGTAGACGGAGGGGCCTGACATGGCTTCCCCTGTTGCTGGTTTTCTCATTCTCGCACGCCTTCATGCTCTCCTGTCAGGACGAGCAGGAACGCATGCCTGCCTCCATCAGTGCCGAGGACTCGGCAGCCTTCATGCGCTCACGCGGCATCAGCACACTCATCTCCGACTCGGGCATATTGCGCTATAAGCTGGTGGCCGAGGAGTGGGACATATACACCAACACCAACCCACCGACGTGGAAGTTCATGAAGGGCATGCTCATGGAACGCTTCGACGAGCAGTTCCACATCGACCTGCACGTGGAGGCCGACACGGCATACCTGCACGAACAACGGCTGTGGGAACTGCGCGGACGCGTAGTCATCCACAATGTGGAGGGGACGCTGTTCCGCACCGAAGAACTCTTCTGGGACATGAACGAGCACAAGATGTGGAGTACGAAGTACATGCGCATCAAGACCACAGACCAGGAGCTGGAAGGCACCGACTTCCGCTCGAATGAGCAGATGACGGACTACTACGTATCGAACTCCGAGGGAGCCTTCCCGGCAAGCGACTTCGACAAGAAGCCCGACGAACAGCCTACCGACACGGCTGCCGCGGTGGCCGCCACGACACCCACCAACGAACCCAACCGCGCCAAGCACACAGCCACCGGCAAACCTGCACCACGGCAGCAAGAGGGGCACTGGAAGTAACAGATAACTGAGAATAGAAAATATATCTATGTTAATCATAAGTTGTATCTTAGTTCTGCTGGCATCGGCTTTCTTCTCCGGCATGGAGATAGCCTTCGTTTCGAGCAGCAAGCTGCGCGTCGAAATGGACAAAGCCGCCAAGGAGGGCATAACGTCACGCATCCTGAGCATCTTCTATGCCCACCCCAACAACTTCATCTCCACCCTGCTGGTGGGCAACAACATCGCACTGGTCGTATACGGCATACTGATGGCACAAATCATCGACCAATTCATCCTCAATCCCCTGGGATGGCAGGACGACGGACCGCTGCAACTGACCATACAGACGGTGATCAGCACCATCATTGTCCTGGTGACGGGCGAATTCCTGCCCAAGACCATATTCCGGCTGAACCCCAACGGCATGATGAATGCCTTCGCCCTTCCGGCCTACCTGTGCTACATCGTGCTCTACCCCATCAGCAAGTTCACCAGCGGCCTCTCCAAGACCCTGCTCTGGATGGTGGGAGCCAAGGTGAAACCCGTGACCAACGACAAGTCCTTCTCGAAGGTTGACCTCGACGACCTGATTCAGCGCAACATCGACCACGTAGGCGATGAGAGCGAGATAAACGAGGAGGTGAAGATATTCCAAAATGCGCTGGACTTCAGCACGACAAAGATACGCGACTGCATCGTGCCCCGAACGGAGATAGACGCCGTCAGCATCGACACCCCACTGGAGACCCTGAAGAATCAGTTCGTAGAGAGCGGTCACTCCAAGATTATCGTCTACCGCGAGGACATCGACGACATCGTGGGCTTCGTGCATTCGAGCGAGATGTTCCGACTGAAGGCAGGCGACGCCTGGACCGGCAGCATACGCGAGATGCCCATCGTCCCCGAAACCATGACGGCACAGAAACTGATGAAACAATTCATGCAGGAGAAAAAGTCGATGGCCGTCGTCGTCGACGAGTTTGGCGGCACATCGGGCATCGTCACGCTGGAAGACCTCATGGAGGAGGTGTTCGGCGAAATCGAGGACGAGCACGACAGCAACAAATACACGGCCAAAGACCTGGGCAAAGACGAATACCTGCTGTCGGCCCGACTGGAGATAGAGACCATCAACGAACGTTTCGACCTCGACCTGCCCGAGAGCGAGGAATATCTGACACTGGGCGGACTTATCCTGCACGAGTACCAAAGTTTCCCCAAACTGAACGAAGTAGTGCGATTCGGGAACTGGGAGGCCAAGATTGTGAAGAACACGACGACAAAGATAGAACTTGTACGGCTGAAAGTCATTAAAAGCTGATTTTACAGCTATCATCTATCTCTGTTCAACTTTATTTTGCAACTTTATCCTACAAATTTAATTACTCTCATTCGGAAAAATTCAAATAAATTTGGTTTTCCCCTCACTTATTTGTAACTTTGCGCCCGATTGTGCACTTATTAATGAATAATAAACAAATAAAACAATAACATTTATGGCAACTTTACAAACAATCAGAAGCAAAGGTACTGCCCTCATCCTCATTCTGGGTCTGGCCTTGTTCGCTTTCATCGCGGAGGAGTTGGTACGTGCCCTCTCTTCCAGCCGTAATGCCAGCCGCCAAGTCATCGGCGAGGTGTACGGCGAAAATGTAAACTATCAGGATTTCAACACGCTCATCGAGGAGTATGAGAACGCCGTGAAACTTAGCAACGGCGGCCAGAACCTCAGCGAGGCACAGACCATCCAGCTGCGCGACCAGGTCTGGAACGACTTCATCAGCCAGAAGGTCATCGAGCACGAGGCTAAGAAGCTGGGCCTGTACGTCACCGATGCAGAGGTGCAGAACCTCATCACCACCGGCAGCAGCCCCATCCTGCGCCAGACACCGTTCGTAAACCAGCAGACCGGCCAATTCGACGCCAACGTCCTGAAGCAGTTCCTCACCAACTACGAGGAGATTCAGAACAACCCCGACTATCCCGAGGCACAGAAGGAGTCGATGACGCAATACTACAAGTACTGGAAGTTCATCGAAAAGCAGGTGGCTCAGCAGGCCCTGGCACAAAAGTACCAGACTCTGCTCTCCAACTGTCTGCTCGCTAACCCCGTCAGCGCCAAGGCCGCATTCGAGGCTCGCAACAACGAGAGCCAGGTATTGCTGGCAGCCATTCCTTACACCACCGTCAAGGACACCGACGTTGAACCCACCGAGGCTGAGCTGAAGGCCAAGTACAAGGAGATGCAGAAGCAGTATCCCGACATGTTCGACATGATGCAGGAGGCTCGCGACATCAAGTACATCGTAGTGCCCGTCACCGCCAGCCAAGCAGACAAGGACGAACTGCAGAAGGAAATGACCGAATACGCTCAGGCACTGCAGACCAGCGAGAACATCGCCAACACCATCCGCGAAAGCCGTTCGAGCATCAGCTACAGCGGTGTGCCCGTTAGCCGCAACTCTCTGCCCCGCGACATTGCTGCCCAGCTCGACAGCATGGCTCCCGGCACCATCGCCGGTCCCACGGTGAACGCAGCAGAAAACACCATGAACGTAGTCAAGTACATCGCCAAGGTGCAGCAGCCCGACTCTGTTGAGTATCGCGTCATCAGCGTCAGCGGTACCGACGAGAAGGCTACGAAGACCGCCGACAGCATCATGACGGCCCTCCAGGCCGGTGCTCCCATCGACACCATCGCCAAGAAGTACAACCAGTCGGCCGAGTCTCAGTGGATTACCTCTGCCCAGGTTGACGGCAGCAACCTGCGCGACGATGACAAGGCCTTCGTAGAAGCCCTGTTCACCACACCTGCAGGTGCCCTGAAGCAAATCGACATCACCGGCGGCAAGATCATCGTCAAGGTTACCGACCGCCGCAACATCATCGACAAATACGACGTGGCCATCATTAAGCGCGCCATCGACTTCAGCGAAGAGACACACAATGCCATCTGGAACAAGTTCAGCTCGTTCCTGGCTGCCAACAGCAAGATGGAAGACATCGAGGCTAACGCTGCCAAGGAGGGCTACACCGTTCAGACCGCTCAGTACGTGGGCAGCGGCGACCACTTCATCGGTGGCGTACGCGGTACCACCGACGCCCTGCGTTGGGTCTTCAAGAGCAAGGTCGGCGACGTCAGCGAACTCTACGAGGCCGGCAATGCCAACGACCAGTTGCTCGTGGTCATGCTCTCTGCCATCCACAAGAAGGGTGCACGTGACTACAACGACGACAACCTGCAGAACATCCTGAAGGAGGAAGTCATGAAGGACAAGAAGGCCGCTCAGCTCATCGAAAAGATTCAGGGCATGAAGAGCGTAGCCGAGGTAGCCAAGGTGGCCGGTGCCGTTCAGGACACCGTCAGCCACATCACCTTCGCGGCTCCCGTATTCGTGCAGAAGGTTGCCAGCAGCGAACCCGCCCTCAGCGGTGCCGTAGCAAAAGCCGAGAAGGGACAGTTCGTCACTGGCGTAAGAGGCGAAGGTGGCGTATATGCCTTCCAGGTACTCAGCAAGAACAAGCTCCAAGGCAAGTTCGACCAGAAGCAGGAAGAGACTCAGCTGGCCAACAACTATTCTCGCATCCTCAACGGTATGATGCAGACCCTGGTGCGCAAGGCCAAGATTGAGGACAACCGCTACCTCTTCTATCAGTAAATACCCAGAAAGCCTGGGAAGTCCCGGGCTATTCTGGTTCACTACAGCGCGAGACCTTTCCGAAGGTCTCGCGTTTAATTAACAATAATAACAAAGTAACACATCTAAAACAATGAAATCAAACACACTGCTTCCAGCCATCGTGCTGGCCATCGCAATCATTGCCGGAGGCTATTTCATCGGTTCCGGCATCGAGAATTTCAAGCGACTCGACCACAAGGTCACCGTCAAGGGCCTGTCTGAGCGCGAGGTTCCGGCCAACAAGGTCACATGGCCTCTCCTGTACAAGGAACTGGGCAACGACCCGTCGGCCATGTACGAGCTCATCGAACAGAAGAACCGCGTGGTGGTAAGCTTCCTGAAGTCTGCCGGCATCACCGACAGCGAAATCAGCATCAACCCTCCCACCATCAGCGATCGCCAGGCTGACAACTACGGTAACGAAATCATGAACTACCGCTACAAGGCCACCTGCGTCATCACCGTCACCTCCACCAATGTCGACAAGGTGCGCCAGCTCATGAACCGCCAGTCGGAACTGATGAAACAGGGCATCGCCCTGGTCAGCGAGGAATACGGCGGCAACAGCGTCCGCTACGACTTCACCGGACTGACGGACATCAAGCCTGAAATGGTGCAGGAGGCCCTGAAGAACGCCCGCGCCACTGCCGAACAGTTTGCCAAGGACGCCGACACACGCCTCGGTGGCATCATCACGGCCTCGCAGGGCCAGTTCAGCATCGAAGACCGCGATGCCAACACGCCCTACATCAAGAAGGTGCGCGTGGTGAACACCGTGGAGTACGCCATCAAGTAGTACAGACAAAGTTCACGAAAGTTTGCGCGAGGTTCCAATTGGAGCCCCGCGTATTTTTTTGAAAGGGAAAATCGCCCTTGCCCGAGCCTCGACAGCCTGGGCAAGGGCCTTAAAATGGGTATAGGAAAGATGCAATCTTTCGTTAAAAACAATATATCGGCTGCAAGTTTGCATATTTCCAAAGGTTTTTGTACATTTGCAAGGATTTTGTATATTTCCATAACACTTGCCTTACCAGAAGGCAAGCGAGTTATGACATAGTTACAGAGAGAGATGACAGACATCGTGCTATCAGGTTTTATCAGTCTGTTTGCCCTTTTCGGAAAAGAGAAGGCGGTAGACAAGACACGAGCACAGGAAATGCTTGTGAACTATCTGCGCCATCATTTCGGAATCCGCAACACGGACACCTACGTGGGCCTGTACAATGACATGCGCGATGTTTATGAGCTGACCGAAGGACTTGATAACCAAGTGGCGGTGACATCCATCTGCTCCAACCTGCAAGGCAAGATTCAACCCAAGGAGGAGGCCTTGCTCCTATTACGTCTGATGGAGTTCTGTGGCTATGAAGACGCTGAGCCCACCGGCATATTCAAGGCGATGGCCGAACTGTTCCACATCTCCGAGGAGCAGTTCCGGAACTTCTCCGACTTCGTGGGCGGCAAACCATCGCAATTCGTAATGCAATTGCAGCCCGAGGGCTTCCAGGGCAACCTGAAAACGCTGTTAGACCCTGTCTATAACCTGCTCATCTTCACCTATACAGGCTCCGACACCGTATTGCTGAACGATGTGCCCATATTGTCCGGTGCCTATCAGATATGGTTGCAAAGCAGCGTACTGAAGGGTAGCTACAGTGGCAAGCCCATTTACTATTCCACCATCATCGATGCCTATAACAAGGCTAACGGCAAGGCTGTAGACAAGCAAAAAGAGGTGGAATTTTGCGGCCGCAACATCAACTTCCGCTTCCCCAACAGCCAAAATGGCATGCACGACCTGAGTTTCACCCTGCACAGTGGCGAACTGCTGGCTATCATGGGCGGGTCGGGCACGGGCAAGACAACCCTGCTCTCGCTGCTGAACGGCAGCCTGAAACCACAGGAGGGCAGCATCACCATCAACGGGCACGATATAGCTGAGCCAGAGGCAAAAGCCTTGATAGGATTCGTTCCACAGGACGACCTGCTCATTGAGGAACTGACGGTATACCAGAATCTCTGGTTCACGGCAAAACTGTGTTTCGAGGGCATGTCGGCGGAGGAAATCGACCGACGCGTCATGAAGACCCTCAAGGACTTAGGCCTTGACGCTGTCAAAGACCTGAAGGCAGGCTCTGCCATCAACAAGTACATCTCCGGTGGACAGCGCAAGCGACTGAACATTGCCCTGGAACTCATACGCGAACCGGCCGTGCTGTTCCTCGACGAACCCACTTCCGGCCTCTCATCGGCAGACACAGACAAGGTTATCAATCTGCTGAAGGAACAGACCTTCAAGGGGAAACTGATCATAGTCAACATACATCAGCCTTCGAGCGACGTATATAAGCTCTTCGACCGGCTGTGGCTGCTCGACCGGGGCGGATATCCCGTATTTGACGGCAATCCCATTGACGCCATCACCTACTTCAAGGATGCAGCCAACTATGCCGATGCCGAGACCAGCGCCTGCCCGACCTGCGGCAACGTGAACCCGGAGATTGTGCTGAACATAATTGACGAAAAGGCCCTCAGCAATACGGGCGAACCTACCGACGAGCGCAAGATGTCGCCGCAGGACTGGCACGAACTCTATCTGAAGAATCGCCCCGAAATGGACGAGCCCAAGGTTAGCGCTGTGCCCCCATCGGACCAGAAAAAGCCAGGGGCACTGAAACAGTTCGCCATCTTCCTCCGCCGCAACATACGCACAAAGGCCACCAATCTACAGTATCTGTGCATCACTCTGCTGGAGGCTCCCCTTCTGGCCCTCATCTGTGGCCTGCTCACACGCTATGCACCACCCGAAGGCTACACCGTGATGGCCAACAAGAACATGGTGAGCTACTTTTTCATGGCCGTCATCGTGGCAACGTTTATCGGCATGAGCGGCAGTGCTGAGGAAATCATCAAGGACCGCGCCCTGCTGAAGCGCGAACGCTTCCTCCATCTGTCGCATGGCAGCTACATCTGGTCGAAGATAGTCTACATGGCTATGGTATCGCTGGTGCAGACATTCCTTTTCATCCTCGTCGGCAACACCATCATGGGCCTGCACGGCCTGTTCAGAACGTGGTGGCTCATACTCTTCGTCACGGCCCTGCTGGCCAACCTGACGGGGCTCATCCTTTCGCAATGCCTCAGTTCCGTAGTTGCCATCTACATCAGCATACCCATGCTCCTGATACCGCAGATACTGCTCTGCGGACTGGTAGTCAGCTTCTCCGACCTCACGCCTAAGAGCACCACAGGCAATGTCCCGGTCATCGGCGACATCATCCCCTCGCGATGGTCCTACGAGGCACTGGCCGTCACCTCATTCTCCGACAACGCCTACGAAGCACCATTCTTCGAGACCGACAAGAAGAAGTACGAGAACCTCTACTACAACATGGGATTCCTCTACGAACTGCAGTCGCAGCTGGAGACCATGAAACACGAGGCCGACCATCGTCAGGAAGTGAACCCCATGCATCTGGCCGTCATAAAGACCAATCTGCCCACACTGACGAATTATTGCGACATGAAGGCCTACGAAGGCGACTATTCCTACGCTTCGCTCTGCAAATATCTGGACGAGGCGGAGCAGATACTCTCCCAGCGAGGCAACAAAATCACACTGGCGAGCGACGTCATCATGAGCAGTCTGATAAGGACGCACGGAAAAGAGAGCGTGATGAAACTGAAGCGCGACAACTACAACAGCAAGTTGGAAGACATTGTCAGTGGAGCCGACCAGCAAAACACACTTGAGGTCATAGGCACCACCATCGTGCCCCGCCGGGGACTCATATACCTGACTCCCCAGAGCCGCATAGGCCGGGCACCCTTCTACAGCAGTGAGAAAATCATTGGAGGCCATCATATAAAGACTCTTTGGTTCAACCTTTCCGTCCTCGTCGTCATGTGCATCATGGCCATCCTGCTCCTGCTGACAGATTTCCCTGGCAGGTTAATCAGGAACGACGGACAATAGGAAACGAGAAAAATCAGTTAACATTATTAATAACAAAAACAAATCTAACATGAAGAAGTTATCTTTCTTAGCAATTGCTTGCGCAGCTGTCATCTTTGCGGCATGCGGTAACAAGCAGAAAGCAGAGAATGCCAGCGAGGCAGAAAGCGAAAAAAGTTTCGAACAAGAGCAGATTGAGGCCAGCATCAAGATGCACATGGACAGCATCGCTGCCGAAATCACACGTCTGGGACAGTTCCCCTTCCTTGCAGAGGGAGAGAACGGCCTCACGCTTACCAAGGAAGAGAAGCAGGTGAAGCCCGACTATCTTTTGGATGCAACCGCTGCCGACCAGACAGCCACTCTGGCTGAAAAGTACCGCATGCTGAGCGCACTGTCAGTAGACAAGAAGGTGGCCGCCCTCTACGAAATGCCTACGGCCGACTACGAAAAGGCTATTGCCAAACTGGCAGCCGACGTCAACGACCCCTCTTTCAAGGTACTGGACGATGCCAGCAACATATTCGAGACCTCACAGACTCTCTATGATGCCATGGAGGAGAACGGCCGCATCAACTACTTCTGGCAGTTGGCCTCTGCAGCACTCGTTGAGCAGCTGTACGTTATGAGCCAGAATACCGACAAGTTCCTTGGCGTATTCGACGACCAGGCTGCCACCAACGTCACCTTCCGCATCATCGTCATCCTCGACGCCGTCAACCGTCTGGCTCAGTACGACCCCGAGACCCAGCCCCTGGCTGAAGCTCTTGCTCCCCTGGAAGTGCTCGATGCTACCAGTGTCGACCAGCTGAAGACTCAGTTGGTAACTGCCCAGAAGGACATCAACAATGCTCGCACAGTGCTTTTCAAGTAAGCCTGAAGTCGAGACGATTAAGCACAAAAAAAGCAGGACACGCCAATCAAACGGCGTGTCCTGCTTTTTTATGCTTACAAATATAGTATGCGCAGAAGATTAGTTGTTCTCGGGGCGCAACTGACGAACTACGGCAGCCGTACGCCACATCTCGCTGTCGCGCAGAGCGGCAAGTTCCTTCTCCAGGCCTACGCGATAGTCGGGCTTCGAGTTGCTGTCGATAGAAATCTGTGCCTCGTGGCCGCTCTTTACGCTGGCATACAGCTTCTCCATCACGGGCTTGATGGCATCGTGGAAGGGGCCCATCCAGTCGAGGGCACCGCGCTGTGCAGTGGTAGAGCAGTTGGCATACATCCAGTCCATACCCTTCTGGGCGAACAGGGGCATCAGGCTCTGGGTCAGTTCCTCAACGGTCTCGTTGAAGGCCTCGCTGGGCGTGTGGCCATTCTCGCGCAGCACTTCGTACTGAGCCAGCAGCAGGCCCTGGATGGCACCCATCAGGGAACCGCGCTCACCGGTCAGGTCGCTGGTAGCCTCGCGCTGGAAGGTGGTCTCGAACAGATAGCCGCTGCCGATGCCAATGCCCAGGGCCAGTGTGCGATCCAGGGCACGGCCCGTGTAGTCCTGATAAACGGCATAGCTGGAGTTCAGGCCACGGCCCTCGAGGAACATGGTGCGCAACGATGTGCCGCTACCCTTGGGAGCAACCATGATGACGTCGATATCCTTGGGAGGAACGCAACCGGTGCGGTCGTTCCAGGTGATGGCGAAGCCGTGAGAGAAGTACAGAGCCTTACCGGGGGTGAGGTACTGCTTCAGGGTGGGCCATACGCTCATGACGGCAGCGTCGGAGAGCAGACACATGACGATGGTGCCGCGCTGGGCAGCCTCTTCGATGCTGAACAGGGTCTCTCCGGGCACCCATCCGTCGCCGATGGCCTTCTCGAAGGTTTTGCCCTGACGCTGGCCGACAATAACATTGAAACCGTTGTCGCGCAGGTTACAAGCCTGACCAGGACCCTGCACACCGTAACCGATGACGGCGATGGTCTCGTCCTTCAGCACTTCGCGTGCCTTCTCCAATGGAAACTCTTCGCGGGTCATTACTTCCTCGATGACACCGCCAAAATTCATTTTTGCCATAGTAATAATATTTAAATTAAAAATTAAAAATTAGAAATTAAAAGTTAAGAATTAAATGAAGCGGACTTTCGCCTGGCAGACGACTTCGCCTTCGCTGGTGTCCGTCACGCCCTTTCTCACCTCAATGTCCGTCTCGTTGGCGTCCACCTCCTGCGTGTAGAACGAGAGACTGTCGCCCAGGTAGCTCTCTGCCTTGTAGGCTATCTCGAAGCGTTGCAGGCGCTGGTCGCGGAAGCACTCTATCGGGAAGAGGTCGAGTATGTGCTCTATGTATTTTATCGAATTGATATGTCCGTTGATGTCCACGTCGCTGTAATACGTGGGTATGGTGCGCACAAGCTGCGGCTCTCGAAAGCGGAAACGGCCGTGCCCGGCTATGGGGCAATGGTTTTCCTCCTCGGAAACGACGTAGTTCAGGATATCGCCGTCGTAGAGTGTCAGCAGGTCGCTGGGGCGCCGTGTCTCCATGTCTATCATGGCCCACACGCTGCGTGCGTAGCCGTATGGAGTGCCGTCCTGGCGCAGGATGGCAAAGTTACGGTTGGTGAACAACTTCATCACGCTCTCCACCCACGTCTCTATGGTGCCCTGCTCATACTGGCGGGGCATTTCCTCCAGTTCTATCGACAGCCGACTCAGCACCCATGTGTGGCGCGTCTCGTTCAGCGCACCGATGCCCCATCCGCGGCTTTGGCTGTGGCGTCCGGCGGCATTCAGCAGGTGGTTGCCCAGAATGCCCAGAAACATGCGCCCAGTCAGGTCGACATGGAAGGGCTCGACGTAGAAGGGATAGGAATCAATTTTTCTCATTCAGCCTTTCCTCCAGATACTTATCCAGACGTTCCGTGGTGCTCTTGGTGACGGCTATGCGCCCCGAGCGTACAAACTGCAGGACGGCCCCCAGGCGGTTCAGTTCCTCGAACAGCTCAAGGATGTCCTTCGTCATGCCCTTCTTCTCGATGATGCAGTACGTGGGATTCACCTCCACGATGCGGGAACTGTGCATACGCACAATGCGCGACACGTCCTCGTTGTCCAGTATCATGGGGGTGCTCACCTTGAGCAGGCAGGCCTCAAGGATGAAGAGTTCGTCGTCGGTGAAGTAATGTGCCTGCAGCACGTCTATCTTCTTCTCTATCTGCTTCGTGAGCATCTTGGCCATCTCCTCGGTGCAATAGCAGGTTATGGTGTATTTGTGTACGCCCGGCGTACTCGAGGCGCACACGTTCAGGCTCTCGATGTTCACCTGCCGGCGTGTGAAGACGGCAGTCACCTGGTTCAGTATGCCCGCAAAGTTCTCACTATATATGAGCATCGTGTACAGCGTTTCGCCCTCATGCTTCTGCCTGTCGCAACGGCCGCATTGGTCGCAATCGCCGCACTGCCCACCTTTCTTCAATTCGCAATCCATCGATACATTTACGATTTTACGATTCACTATAGACTATTTTACCTCCAGCATCATCTCGTCGACATTGGCGCCCGGCGGAGTCATGGGCAGCACGTTGTCCTCTTCCTTCACGGCACACTGCAGCAGGAAGGCCCCGGGTGTGTCGAGCATCTCCTGTATAGCAGCGCCCAAATCCTCCCGATGCACCACGGTCCGCGATGGTATTCCGTAGGCCGATGCAATAGTATTGTAATCGGGGTTCATCATGGGCGTGAACGAGTAGCGCTTGTTGAAGAACAAGTACTGCCACTGGCGCACGTTGCCCAGGTAGTTGTTGTTCAGGAGGATAATCTTCACGGGGCAGCCCTGCTCCATGATGGTGCCCAACTCCTGTATGGTCATCTGCAGACCGCCGTCGCCCACGAACAGGCAGACCGTGCGCTCCGGAGCACCGAAGGTGGCACCGATGGCAGCCGGCAGGCCAAAGCCCATCGTGCCGCATCCGCCCGAAGTGACGACGCTGCGGCCCTCCGTAAATCGGAAGTAGCGGCAGCCGAACATCTGGTTCTGGCCGACGTCGGTCACCAGCACGGCCTTGTGCCCGGTGGCCTCGCTGACGCGACGCACCACCTCGCCCATCAGCAGGGGACCCTCTGTGGGATGAATGGCTGGTTCTATCACTTTCTCCGTTTCCTTCTCCAAATAAGGCCTGAAGCCCTTGACCCAAGCCTCGCGCGTGCGCTGTTCCATCAACTGGGTTACGCGCCTGAGCGTCTGCTTGCAATCGCCCACGACGGGCACGTCCACCATGACGTTCTTGTTTATCTCGCTGGGGTCGATGTCGAAGTGTATCACCTTGGCCTGTCGGGCATAGGTGTCGAGGTTGCCGGTCACGCGGTCGTCGAATCGCATGCCGACGGCTATGAGCAGGTCGCACTGGTTGGTCATGACATTGGGGGCCAGATTGCCGTGCATGCCCAGCATGCCCATGTTCAGGGGATGGTCGGAAGGCAGCGCCGAGAGGCCCAACAGGGTGCATCCGGCCGGCATGTCCCCCTTCTCGAGGAACTGGCGCAGCTCCTCACGGGCATTGCCCAGCTCCACACCCTGACCCACCAGCACCAGCGGACGCTCTGCCCGGTTGATCAGTTCGGCAGCCTGCTGTATGGTTTCGTCGGTCGGAACAGGCACGGGACGATAGCTGCGGATGAAGTCGACCTTGGCCGGTTCGTATTCCACCATACCCGTCTGGGCATTCTTGGCAAAGTCGAGCACCACGGGGCCCGGACGACCGCTCTTGGCAATGTAGAAGGCACGGCTCACGGCCCAGGCTACATCCTCGGCGCGGCGTATCTGGTAGGCCCACTTGGTGATGGGCTGCGTGACGGTGAGGACATCTACCTCCTGAAAGGCATCGGTACCCAGCATGGCAGCGCCCACCTGGCCACAGATTACGACCATCGGCGTGGAGTCTATCATGGCATCGGCAATGCCTGTGATGGTGTTCATGGCTCCCGGTCCGCTCGTGGCCAGCACCACTCCCACCCTGCCGCTCACACGGGCATAGCCCTGGGCGGCGTGTGCTGCGCCCTGTTCGTGGCGCACCAGTATGTGGTTCAGCGTATTGCGGTGGTCGTAGAGGGCATCGTAAGTAGGCATGATGGCACCGCCCGGATAACCGAACAGTACGTCCACACCCTCAGCCTCCAGACTCCGCATCAGGGCTTCAGCACCCGTAATCATCTGCTTCATATTCTTTTTACCT
>CAMOUQ010000013.1 GCA_946626595.1 uncultured Prevotellaceae bacterium
CCTAATCCCCACTCCCTACTCCCCCTCATGGTTTCAATAGAGAACTTATACGTAGAATTCAGTGCCAAGCCCCTGTTCTCAGGGGTTTCGTATGTCATCAACGACCGCGACCGCATTGCCCTCGTAGGCAAGAACGGAGCCGGAAAGAGCACCATGCTCAAGATTATTGCCGGTCTGCAGCAGCCCACAAGCGGCACCGTGAGCGTTCCGCGCGAAACCACCATCGGCTACCTGCCACAGGTGATGCAACTGACCGACGAGCGCACCGTGCGACAGGAGACCGAACTGGCCTTTGCCCACATCCACGAGATGCAGCAGGAGTTGGACCGACTGAATCGGCAGTTGGCCGAGCGCACCGACTATGAGAGTGAGGAGTACATGGCGCTGGTGGAACGTTTCAGCAACCTGGACGAACGCTTCCGCATGATGGGCGGACAGAATTATCAGGGCGAACTGGAACGTACACTCGCAGGCCTGGGATTCCGACAGACCGACTTCGACCGCCCCACCTCGGAGTTCTCGGGCGGTTGGCGCATGCGCATCGAGCTGGCAAAGATTCTGCTCAGAAGGCCCGACGTACTGCTACTTGACGAGCCCACCAACCACCTCGACATCGAGAGCATCCAATGGCTCGAACAGTTCCTTCAGGGCCACCAGGGGGCCGTGGTCATGGTTTCGCACGACCGTGCCTTCATCAATAACGTGACGAACCGCACCATCGAAATCTCCTGCGGACAAATCTACGACTACAAAGTGCGCTACGACGAATACGTCACCCTGCGGGCCGAACGCCGCGAACAGCAACTGCGTGCTTACGAGAATCAGCAAAAGGAGATTGCCGAAACACGGGCCTTCATCGAGCGGTTCCGCTATCAGGCCACCAAGGCCAACCAAGTGCAGAGCCGCATCAAGGCGCTGGAGAAGATAGTCCCCATCGAAATCGACGAAGTGGACAATAGCCGCCTACGTCTGCATTTCACCTGCAGTCAGCGTTCGGGTGACTTTCCGGTCATCTGCGACGAGGTCGGCAAGACGTATGGACAGCAAACCGTCTTCTCACACGTCAACCTCACCATTCGCCGTGGCGAGAAAGTAGCCTTCGTTGGACGAAACGGCGAGGGCAAGACCACACTGGTCAAGTGCATCATGGGGCAAATCCCATTCGACGGAACATTGAAAATCGGACACAACGTAGAGATTGGTTACTTCGCACAGAATCAGGCCCAACTCCTGGATGGAGAACTCACCGTATTCGACACCATCGACCGTGTGGCCCGCGGCGATATTCGTCTGAAGATTCGCGACATTCTGGGGGCTTTCATGTTCGGCGGCGAAGAGTCAGACAAGAAGGTGAAAGTACTCTCCGGCGGCGAACGCACCCGACTGGCTATGATAAAACTGCTGCTCGAACCCGTCAACCTGCTCATTCTGGACGAACCCACCAACCACCTCGACATGCGCTCGAAGGACGTGCTGAAGGAGGCCATCCGCCAGTTCGACGGCACCGTCATCCTAGTCAGTCACGACCGCGACTTCCTGGACGGACTGGTCACTCGTGTCTATGCCTTTGCCGACGGACAGGTTCGCGAGCATCTCGGTGGCATCTACGACTATCTCACCCAAGTGCACCCCACAGCGTCGGTGGGACTGCAGCCCAGTAGCCAAGCACCTAAAAGCACGGCGCCAGCCCCACAGCGGGCAAACAATGACGGTGCCGCCTCATGGGCCGAACAAAAGGCCCAAGCCCGACAGCGAAAGAAGTTGGAGAAGGCCGTCAGCGATGCCGAACAGGCCGTCAGCGAGTTGGAACAGGCCATCGCCATACTGGAGGCCAAAATGGCTACACCCGAGGGCGGCAGCGACATGTCGCTATACGAAAAGCACGGCCGACTAAAGCAACAGCTCTCCCAAGCCGAGGACGAATGGACCCAGGCTATGGAAGAGCTGGAAAAGGCTATTTGATGAAAACTACTTAACTACTGCCTATTCTACTACATATCTGAAGTCGTCGACATCGACCCAGCCACCTGATTGCTTCGTGGCATAGTTGAAGATGGCGAACTTCGTACCCATGAAGAGGCGGCGGTAGTCAAATCTCATTTTATAATCGGCAGTTCCGATTCTTGTCCACTGCTTGCCGTCCAGACTGAAATAGAAATTGGCAGCATCGCGATGGTTGCGGAAGTCGCCGTCGATGCGCAGCCACACCTTCTTGGCCTTTGCCGACAGTCCGACGCTCTCCTTCACCTGCTCGTCGACCTTCGTCACGGCTTTCTCGCGGTCGGTCAGTTGAACGGACTGTTCGCTCATTTCCAAAGTGAAGGCCTTACCCTTGCATTTGATGGCAAGTACACCGGCATCGCCATTGAAGGCCGAGAATCCTGCGCAGTCGCCATCCTTCATGTGCCCATAGTCGATGCATACCGTCGCGCTGCATGTGGGGCCTTCCATACGCTGGGTCAGCGTATTGGGAGCCAGGAAGAGATTAGGCGCCAGGCGGCTGGTCTTCAGTCGAAGCCATCCCTTGCGGTCGGTCAGGCTCCAGGCCTGGTCCACAGGGTTGTGGTTCCACTGCCAGTGCAGTCCCAGTTTGGAACCGCTGAAGTCGTCCGACAGCGTCAGCCGCTGCTGCTTCAGGGGTTCGTTGCCCTTCAATGTCTTCAGCCAACTGCCATCGATAAACTCCGGGATGCGCCCCTTCTCGTCGCCCAACATGGGCCAGCCATCCTGCCACCGGCAGGGTTCGAGGGTCAACACGCGGCCCACGCCGCCACGGTCCTGGAAGATGACACCGTACCAGTTACCTTCGGTGTCGTCCACGATGGTGCCTTGACCCACACCGCCGAATCCGGCAAACTCCGTTTCCAGAATCACCTTTTTCTCGTATGGGCCACGGATATTGTCGGCCCGATAGCAGACTTCGCGTCGCGGATGTCCGCCTGTCCATGAAATCATCATCAGATAGTACTTGCCATTGTGCTTGATGACCCGGCTGCCCTCCAGCAGGCCGCGCTCGTCGCCGTCCCGTTCAAACAGACGGCAGTCTGTTTCCTCCTTCACGCCCGTCAGGTCGTCCTTCAGTTCGCACATCTGCCCCGTTCCGTAGAAGACGTAGACGCGGTCATCATCGTCGAAGAAGAGGGTAGCATCGTGGAAGTGGCGCATGCGCGAATGCAGCGTCCACGGTCCTTCGGCGCGTTCGGCCGTGCAGATGTAGGTATCGCCGCCCGGATTGTCGTTGGGGGCAAACAGGGCATAGAAGCGGCCCTTGTGGTACTTCAGCGAGGTGGCCCACTGGCCGCGGCCATATACCGTGCCCTCCTGCATGTCGTACTTCGGCGAATCGGTCAGGCGGTCGAAGACGTAGCCCACAGTCTCCCAGTTCACCAGGTCGCGCGAACGCATCACCGGTGCTCCGGGCATCAGGTGCATGGTGGTGGAGACCATATAGAACTGGTCACCGACGCGGATGACATCGGGGTCAGGCACATCGGCCCAGAGCATAGGATTAGGATATCGAGGTTGCGGCAGTTCCATCTCGAAGGGGGATGCGGGCAGTCCGTCTCTGGCAGCGCGGCAGTTGGCCTCCACGGGATTGTTCTTCCAGGCATAGCGCACACGCGTGCCCGTTCCTATTAATATGACGTTCGCACCCTTTGCCTTGGCCTCGACGTTGCGGAAGCGTCCTTCGGGGCCTGCCAGTTCGAAACCTTTCAGTTCGCCTTCGGTCAGCGGTTGGTCGAAGGTCACCTGCATGGTTCCGTCCCCCATGTTCTTCAGGGCTATGGGCTGTGGCGACAAGGGAAGTTTGCTCCCGAACACCAGTCGGTCGAAGCCTTGCGCCACGCGCTCAGCCACTTCCTTCTTGCGCAAGGGATGAATGTCGTTGGCCTCGCCCAGATCGATAGCCACTGCCAGTGCGGCATGGGCATCGGCAAGTGCGGCCCGGCGCTGGCTCTCGCGCAGTCGGGCCCAGCCTGTCTCCTGAGGTCGTTCGCTGGGAGCCATGTAGTTGGCCAGTTGCACGATGACGAAGGGCATCTCGGGCTGTTGGAAACGTTCGCGCCAGACCTTCATCAACTGCGTCAGTTCCTGCTCGTAGACCTCGGCTCGTCCGGTATTAGATTCGCCCTGGTACCAAACCACACCGGCCACAGGCATCGGTGTCAGGGGACTCAGCATTCCGTTGAAGGCCGCACCGGCCATATTCTGGTAGCTCGTCGGCATCTGGGGCATCTGGGGCATCTGTGTGCCATCGTGTACGAGCCACTCCTCAGCCAAGGGCTGTTCGCTCCCGTCTGCCCACACGATCTTGTAGGGCTTCTCACGAATGAATTGTGGCCGCTGACCGCGATTGACGAAACGCACCGTCAGCACGTTATCGCCCTCGCGCAACAATCCTTCGGGAATGGTGTAGCGGCGCGGCGGATACTGGTAACCCGTGTGCCCCACCAACTGACCGTTCAGATAAGTAAAGTCGGCATCCACCAACGTGCCCAGCAGCAACTGGGCCTTCTGTCCGGCATGGGCAGCATCGATGCTGATGTGCTGCCGCATCCAGTAGGTGCCGCAGAACCCATAAGCAGGTTGAACTGGCAGGTCGTACTGGCTGGCCCGTGTCCACCGGCGGTCGTTCAGATCAGTCCGTGTCCACTGCCCGCTTATGCCCGGGTCGGCCTCCTCCAGCACCTTATCCCAACGTTGCGAAGCCTTGCGGTTAGCCTCCATCGAGAGACGGCGCAGGTCGGGGTCGGCATAGTATTCGGCCTCACTGGCCATGCGGCTGTCAAAGGGACGTACCACTTCGCGTGGCAACCACGACTCAATGGGTGTTCCGCCCCAACTGCACTGCACGATGCCCTGCACCACACCCTGCGTCCGGAGCATGCGTTTGCCCAGAAAGTAGCCCAAGGCCGAGAACTTCCATGCGTTTTGTTTCGAGAGCGTAGTCCACCCGCTGCTACGGACATCGCTGCGCGGAGCATCGAGCACGGCCTCGTTTTCCACACGGAACAGGCGCACACGGTCGGTGGCATCGGCATCTATCTCGCTGACATACTGCGGATAGACGCGCTCTATGTTGACATCCACATTCGATTGGCCGCTGCACAACCACACATCGCCGACCCATACATCGGCCAACTCCTGGCGGTCGCTGCCGGCCGTCACCGTCAGACGCAGCGGTCCCATTGCTTTCAGACTGGGCAGTTCCACCTGCCATCGGCCGTCGGCGTCAGCCTTTGCCTCGGCTTGGCCCAGTGTGCGCAGTTTTGCTTTCCCACGCGCCACATCGGTCTGCAGGCTCACATTCACCATTGCCCCCGCATCGGCCTGTCCCCAGATGCGGATGGGACGGTTGCGTTGCACCACCATGCCGTCGGCAAACATCCTGGGCAGATGCAACATGGCACTGGCCGCAGTGCCCACAGTCAGGCAGAGCAGCACGAGGAAGACACGCAAAGTGGCTGTAATCGATCGTTTCATTGCTATATACATTTTATATTTATGTGCAAAGTAAACAAATTCCCGCCACATTCAGCCCAGTACAACGTCTCAAAATGTGCTAAAGATGTCTCAAAGGTGGAAAAAGGGGGCTGCAGAGGCCTCATATGTGCCCGATATTTCGGATATTTGCAAAGATTATTTGCATTGGAATCATTATTTTTGCATCGGAATATAAGAACAAATACAATACTTCATGAAAAAACGAACCCTTCTACTCTCCGTGTTTCTGATGGCGGTGCTGGGCACAGTCCAGGCCGCCGACCAGTTTGTGTGCTTCGCCCGCGAGGCCGACGCCAGCCTGCTGAATGCCAACGGCCGCTTCGCCATATTTGTCGACCCGGGCGATGAGCGTGGCGTGCGCCATGCAGCACAAAACGTCATGGACGACCTCACTGCCGTGACCTCGTCCAAGGGGAGTTGGGCAGAGACACCAGCCTCTGCCAACATTGTGGCTGGCACGCTGGGCCACTCCCCTGCCCTCGACCGACTGCTCACCCGCGACCAGCGCGCTCGTCTGCAGGGCCGCCGCGAGCAGTTTCTCATCACGCTCGCTGGGCAGCAACTCGTCATTGCCGGCAGCGACCGCCGGGGTACCATCTATGGTCTGTACGAACTGTCGCGCCAATCCGGTGTTTCGCCTTGGGCCTGGTGGGCCGACGTAGCCATCGGTCGGCATCCGCAACTCTACGTCCGTCCCGGCGAATTCACCGACGGCGAACCCGCTGTGCGCTGGCGTGGCATCTTCCTCAACGACGAGGGCCCCTGTCTGATGCAGTGGGTCAAGAACACCTACGGTACCGACTACGGCGACCATCGCTTCTACGCACGCGTCTTCGACCTCATTCTACGCCTGCGCGGCAACTTCCTTTGGCCTGCCATGTGGGCCTGGGCCTTCTATGCCGACGACCCCGAAAATTCGCGTCTGGCCGATGAGGTGGGAGTCATCATAGGCACCAGCCACCACGAACCCATGGCCCGCAACCACCAGGAGTATGCACGCCGTCGCCGAGAATGGGGGCCCTGGAACTACCAGACCAACCAGAAGAATCTGGACAAATTCTTCCGCGAAGGCATCCAGCGCATCAAGGGCACCGAAGACATCGTCACCATCGGCATGCGCGGCGACGGCGACGAAGCCATGTCGGCCGAAGCCGACACCCGTCTGCTGGAGCAAATCGTCAAGAACCAACGTCGCATCATCAAGGAGGTCACCGGCCGCCCGGCCAAGGAGACGCCCCAGGTGTGGGCCCTCTATAAGGAAGTGCTCGACTACTATGACAAGGGCATGCGCGTGCCCGACGACGTCACCATCCTCCTCTGCGACGACAACTGGGGTAACATCCGCCGCGTGCCCACCGCCGAGGAGCGTAAGCATCCAGGAGGCTGGGGACTGTACTACCATGTCGACTACGTGGGCGCACCGCGCAACACCAAGTGGATAAACGTCACACAGACGCAGGGCATGTGGGAACAACTGAAGGTGGCTGCCGACTTCGGACTCGACCGCCTGTGGATACTGAACGTGGGCGACCTGAAACCTATGGAATACCAAATCCAATTCTTCATGGACATGGCCTGGAATCCTCAACAGTTCGATGGCCGTCGGCTCGTCGACCAGCACACCACACCCTTCTGCGCCACCATCGTAGGCCCCGACCACGCCGCCGAGGCTGCTCGGTTGCTTAATATGAGCGCCAAACTGAACAGCCGCGTCACGGCCGAGATGCTCGATGCACGCACCTATAACCTGCAGACGGGCGAGTGGGACGACGTCTGCGGACAATTTGCCCGGCTCGAGGCCGACGCCCTGCAACTCCACCGCCAGCTCGACGATGCCCGTCGCCTGGCCTACCACCAGCTCATTCTCTTCCCCATCCAGGCCATGGCCAACCTCTACGAGATGTATCGCGCACAGGCCACCAATCATTCCCTGGCCCTGGCGGGCGACCCACGGGCCCAGCAGTGGGCCGACGAGGTACGCCGACGCTTCCGCCGCGACTCGCTGCTCTGTGCCGAATACAACCAACTCGCCGACGGCAAGTGGCGCGGCATGATGATACAGAAGCACATCGGCTACACTTCGTGGAACGACAACTTCCCCGCTGACCGCCTGCCAGCGCTGAAGGACATTGCACCCACCGCCGCCACGCTCTTCCACGACCCGCTCAACCAGGGGTATCTCTCCATCGAGGCTGAGCACTTCGCCCAGTCCGTGGCCACCGAGGGCACCCAATGGACCGTATATCCCGATATGGGCCGCACCCAGAGCGCCGTAGCCCTCACCCCCTACACCCGCGAGGCCGAGGGGGCATCGCTCACCTACCGCCTGTCGCTGCCCCAGGGTACTCGGAAGGTTAAGGTACATGTCGCCGTCAAGTCCACCCTCGACTTCTTCAACCGTGGCGGTCATCGCTATGCCGTAGCCCTCGACGGAGGCCAGCCCGCCATCGTCAACTTCAATGCCGACCTCAACGAAGCCCCCGACAACGTCTACCGCATTTTCTATCCCACCGTGGCCCGCCGCGTGGTGGAGAGCACCGTGGAGCTGCCCGTGCGTGAGGGAGGCGAACACAGCCTCACGCTGTCGCCCCTCGTGCCCGGCATAGTCTTCGAGCACATCGTGGTCGACTACGGCGGCTACCAACCCCAATACCTCTTCGGCAAAGAGAGCCCCCGGAGGTAGTTTTCCACCCCCAAGAAACCCTCAACATCCGCCCATCGCCTGTAAACAAAGGCGTTGGGCGGATTTTTCGTATCTATACTTTTCCATAGGGCAAGCGATACAACGTATGAATAAAAACCGTAACTTTGCACCAGGAACCTGAATACAAACGCATGAAAACACTCCGAATGCTCCTGCCACTGCTCATGATGGGCCTGCTGTCCGGTTGTAAAAAAGCCGAACTGGAAACAGCACGTTCCGTCTATGAAGAGGCACTGAAAGCATACGACAACGACAGCATCCACCAGAGCGAGCAATTGCTGCGCCAGAGCATCCGCATGGCTCATGAGGAGGGCGACCAACACACGCTCTATCTTTCCCAACTGCAGTTGGCCCAGTCTCTTTCGTGGGGCAATGCCCAAGCAGCTTTTAACATGGGCATTCAGGCCCTCCAGACCTATCGGAAACATCCCGACAACGAACGCAACCACATCATCATCCTTGATAATATAGGTACATACGCCTCGCAATGCGCCTTCGACAAGGAGGGAACCTTCGACGAGGCACTGCGATATGCCCGCAAGGCCAACCAAATGGCCCTGAAGGCCAACGACACCACACTCATCAGTCAGACATACACCACTCTGGCCAACATACACTGGGCCACGAAAGAATATAAGAAGGCACTCCACTGCGCACGTTTGTCAGTCAGCATGGCGCCTCCCCACCTGCTTTTCAGTGCACAGCAAGTGCTGGCCCGCACTCTGGTATATTGCGACTCGCTGCAAGAGGCCGAAGCCGTCTACCGTTCGATGGACTATGGGCACGACGTGCAAGGGGCATACATCGTGGAAAGCAACCTGGCCAAACTGGCCTTGCAGCGCAACGACACGAAGGCAGCAGCCGAAGCCATCGACGAAGCCTTCAACCGGGCCGAGGAACTCTACTTCCATGCCCTTGCCCAGAAGGATGCCTACTACCAGACCACCCTGCAACAGGCTCAGGAGAACCAGCGCATGCTCTATCGTCAACGTCTTCAGATGGTGTTTCTGGTCGGCGGTCTGCTCTTGCTGCTGTTGCTTGCCTTCATCGTCTACCGAGAGGTTCGCCTGCGACGTCGGCAACGGCAAATCTACGAACACGAGGCAGCCATCCAGCGCGAACAATTGCAACAGCGCGATGCCACAGTCGACTTCCTGAAAAACTTCATCTACGAACGTTCGGAAGTGGTGCAGAAACTGTCGAGCGTCGGCGACCGCCACGTCAGTCTGTCGGAAGGCGAATGGAACGAGGTGGAACGCATGCTCAACACCATCGACGGCGACCGCTTTGCCCGACTGCGCAAACTGTACCCTGACCTGCGGGAGGAGGATCTGCAACTGTGCATCCTCACCCGCCTGCGACTGACCAACCGCACCATCGGCAACGTCTATGCCATCAGCATCTCGGCCGTACAGCACCGCAAACTGAAACTGAAGAAAGAAGTGTTTGGCCAGACAGACCCCGACATCACATTGGAACAAGTGCTGGACAAATTAATTAAGAATTAAGAGTGAAGAATTAAATAAAAGAAAACAATATGAAACGTACTATCACATCACTACTTTTTTGCCTGGTTGCTACATTCTGTATGGCAACCAACGACGGGGGAGACGACTCGGCAATAGAGATAGACACACTTTGTGCTAATCACGAAGACAAAGGCATATATCTGGGCGGCATATCTGACGGCTATGGCGATAATAGAATCGACTTCACCCACGTCATCAAAACGCGACCGACAGTTGTCGTGACAGCCGATGAGCTATATGGTGGATACTTCTATCAGGTGGTCGGAGAGCGCTTCTACTACGGTATGCTGGTAAGTAACGTGAAACTCAACGGACCATACCGCATCAACGTCATATCGTCCGAAGGTGACATCATACATACCCAAATCATCGACATGGTTCCCGGCAAGCAATACACACTTCGCTTCTCCCCGAACCTGCTTGGAACATACACCATCACCTATGAAAACAACGAGGAGGTGTTCTCGGCTCACTTCCTTCATTATAACCCATCGGGCATCGATGAAATGAGAAATGGAGAGAATGAGAATATGAGAAATGGCACTGTGTACGACATAAGTGGCCGTCGCGTAGCCAATTCTCCGCTCGGCCCGAAGGGACGCTTTCAGAGCGAAGCGGGGAAAGAATTCTCAATTTTCAATTCTCAATCAAAGAAGCGGGGCATCTACATCAAACAGGGAAGGAAAATATATGTAAACAAGTAACTAAATAACCATAATCATGAAAAAGAACCGATTTTATCTTTTATTAGCATCTGTCATCATCTCATGCTTCGTATGCTCATGTGGAGATGATGAAATCAAAGCAGATCCCATTGAGAACAACAATGAGCCTGTGGTAAACGATTCGATACCTTCACCAATGAATGAAGATAGCGTAAGCATCGAGGGTATCATAGATACATGGTATCTGACAGAGGCAAATTATGCCTGGGGAGGTATAAAAAAATTCGAACCAAAGGAGATTATTTACCACTTCTGCACAGACAGCGTTCTCGTCGTGCGAGACTTGAGGGGCGCAGATAACGTAATCTTCCTGCCGGCCGGAACACACAAATATGTCTTTGACGAAGAGGACAAGCGCATATCCATTGACGACCATTCTTATTATTATTGGCTCAATGATAGTATCTTGATCATAGATGACGGGGCGGCATACGACGGTCCTCACTATGTGTTCCAAAAGGAGTCATAACAAAAAGGGGCTGACACTTTGTGATGTTCCCATGGAAACTTGGCAGTGGCGGAGGAACTTGTCCTTGCGGATGCCGTCGGGGACCCAGACGGGGAAAACGGCGGGACTGACACGTTTTTCCCCCGTCTCGGCAAGTGAACGGGCAAGCGAAACACCCCGTTCACTTGCCCGTTCACTTGCCCCACCGCGTTTTTCTTGCCCGCACGTGAGAAAAGCCGTAAATTTGCATTAGTAAAGCGAAGGGGAAAGGAATAGTAATGCAGGTCGCGACACATTAATAACGGAAGGACCCACGCAATACTACCCCCGAAACGCTGAAAATGAGAAAATGAGAAAATGAGAATTGAAAATGGTTCTGTCGTTAAATTAGTGATTTCGCGAAAAAAGCATGTGATATTTGCATGAGGTATCGATATTATTAGTAACTTTGCAGAAAACAGATAAACAATAGGCAACTATGAAAAGGAGAATATTCTTATTTGCAGCCATGACGATGGGCTTCGCCCTCGCCAGTTGCACATCGGACGGCACAGAAAACTCCGTGCCTGCCACTGTTGAAGGAGACGTGCAATCCCCCGCTGTCAGCCAAGCGCCGGCAGGGCCGTTCCGCGTGTACAACGCACAGGCCACATGGCCCCTGAGCGACCAGCAGAAGACCCAGATGATGCAGGTCAACGACTTCTCGCTGCGCATGTTCCGACTGATGCGCCAGGAGGGCAAGAGCAACATATTTTCGCCCCTGAGCCTGGCCTATGCCATGAGCATGACGGGACTGGGATGCGACGGCATAGCCCTCGAACAACTGAACGAGGCCCTGGGACTGCCCGCCGACGACACCACCACCCTGCACGACCTCATGGCCAGTCTGATGCTGGGACTGCCACAGGCCGACGACGAGGTCGGCATCAACCTGGCCAATGCCTTCTACATGAACTCCCTCAGAGCCGACGTACAGATTAATCCCGACTTCCGGCAGGCGCTGCTTGGTTCCTACAAGGCCGACTGCCAGTCGCTCGACTTCAGCCAGCAGTCCACCGTCGACTACATGAACGAGTGGTGCAAGGAGCAGACCAACGGATTCATCCCCAAGGTATTCGATAACTTGAATTCGGAACTCGTCTCCATCCTGATGAATGCCATCTACTTCCGGGGCGACTGGACGGTGCCCTTCGTCACCGACTATACCCACAACTCCACGTTCACCAACGAAGACGGCACCACCTCCACCGTGCCCATGATGACACAGGGGCTGGCCGGTGACTTCCGTTATGCCGAGGACGACCTGATGCAGGCCGTCCGTCTGCCCTATGCCAAAGGCCAGTATGGCATGACCCTCCTGCTGCCCCGCGAGGGCAAGACCACGGGCGACATTCTCGACATGCTCTCCGGCGAACGGCTGGCCACACTGGAAGGGGAGATGAAGTACACGCCCGTAAACGTCGAGATTCCGCGCTTCGAGACGAACCAGACCACCCAACTCGTCCAGCCCATGAGGCAGATGGGCCTCAGTTCGTGGTTCGACGGCGGCAACATCACGGGCATGGTGCAGAACCCCGACGGCACGCCCCACGGCGTCATTATCGCGAATGCCTTCCAGGTGGCTCGCATCAAGGTGAACGAGAAGGGCACCGAGGCCGCTGCCGTCACAGTCTTCGAGTTCGCCGATGGCATGGGCCCGGACAACCCGAAGTCATTCCTGGCCGACCATCCCTTCGTCTACCTCATCACGGAGCGTTCGTCGGGGGCCGTGCTCTTCGTGGGCACATATCATGGCGAATCCTCCGCCAACGGCACGGAGACGGGCATCCGTTCCATCTACATGTAAGGCCTCGTCTCGGAGGCTTGCGCTTGACGCACAATTGTCCGTCAAGGGAAACGACGGCTGGCCACTATCAGGCAGACAGGAGGAACAGGGAAAAACGTCGGTAAGTCTAAATATTAGGGTCGATAGGAAGAAAATGGGGGAAAAATTAGAATAATCGGTTGGTTTTTTGTATTTTTGCTTCGCACAAATTGCCTTTCGCCCCAAAGAAACGGCATTGGCACGGACAAACGACCCATAAAAACGCTATAGTGCTATGAAGAACAACCGAATGAAAGCCCTCTTGATTGGCGTGCTGACACTGTTCGCCGCCACCATGCTGGCAGCCGAATTGCCGCGTCCCGAATATCCAAGGCCCCAGTTCAAACGTGCCGAATGGCAAAACCTGAACGGCACCTGGACCTTTGCCTTCGACTTCAGCCGGACAGGCGACCAGCGCGGCTGGACCACATCCACCGGATTCGACCAGCGGATTCTGGTCCCCTTCTGCCCCGAGAGCAGTCTGTCCGGTGTCGCCCACACCGACTTCATCCCCAGCCTCTGGTACCACCGCACCATCACCGTCCCCGCCAGTTGGCAGGGGCGCCGCATCCTGCTCCACTTCGGGGCTGTGGACTACGAAGCCGCCGTCTACATCAATGGGCGCCACGTGCAGACCCACTACGGGACGGGCTCTTCCTTCGAACTGGACATCACCGACTACCTTGAGCCGGGCCAGGCAGCCAACCTTGTGGTGCGCGTCAACGACGACCTGCGCTCCCGCACGCAGCCCGGCGGCAAGCAGTGCGAAAGGCTGAACTCATACGGCTGCATGTACACCCGCACCACGGGCATCTGGCAGACCGTCTGGATGGAGCCCGTGGCCCCGACGGCCATCAAGAACGTCTTTGCCATCCCCGACATCGACCAGCGCCAACTCATCGTCCGTCCCCAGTTCTACCATGAGGACAACGGTGCCACACTGCGCGTGGAGATGTTCGACGGCAAGCGCCTCGTGGCCTCCGCCTCGGCTCCGGCCTGCAACGGTGCCACACTGGTGCTGCCCCTGCGCAACATGAAACTCTGGAGCCCCGAGTCGCCCTTCCTCTACGACCTTCGCTACCTGGTCACCGACAGCCGCGGACAGGCCGTCGACGAGGTGAAGTCCTACGCCGGCATGCGCAAGGTGCACACCCAGGGCGGCCGCTTCTACCTCAACAACCAGCCCTACTTCCAGCGTCTGGTCCTCGACCAGGGCTTCTATCCCGACGGCATCTGGACGGCACCCTCCGACGAGGCCCTGCGCCGCGACATCGAACTCTCCAAGGCCGTGGGCTTCAACGGTGCCCGCCTCCACCAAAAGGCCTTCGAGGAGCGCTACTACTATTGGGCCGACCATCTGGGCTACCTCACCTGGGGCGAACAGGCCAGTTGGGGCATCGACGAGAACAGCGACCTGGCCGCCCGCAACTTTCTCTCGGAATGGACCGAACTGGTGGTGCGCGACCGCAACCATCCCAGCATCGTCACCTGGACGCCCTTCAACGAGACCTGGGGCTGCCGCGAGGGTGCCTACCAGCGCATGATGCGCGACGTCTATGACCTGACCAAGGCCATCGACCCCACCCGGCCCGTCAACGATGCCAGCGGCGACGGCCACGTGAAGACGGACATCTGGACCGTCCACGACTACGAGCGCGACCCGGCCCGCCTGGTCCAGAACCACACCTTCGTCGACGGCCGGCCCATCTTTCGCAATCAGCCCGACAAGCATTTCCTGGCCCAGTACGAGGGACAGCCCTACATGCTCGACGAGTTTGGCGGCCTGCCCTGGATTCCCGAGGAGGAGCGTGCCACATCGTGGGGCTACGGCAGCAACATCGACTCGCTGGACGACTTCTACGCCATCCTGGAGCGCGAGATTGACGCCATCCAGGCCTGCCCCGCCATCGCGGGCTTCTGCTACACCCAGATTACCGACGTCGAACAGGAGAAGAACGGCATCTACCGCTACGACCGCCAGCCCAAGTTCGACACCGAACGCCTTAGGAAGATATTCACAAAGATTCCTGCCATAGGAAAGTAGGAGGTTTCACATTTTTTTGTACTTTTGCAGCACGAATCAACCTAACGAACAAAATGACAATGAAACGACTGATGACAATGATGACCATGGCGGCCGCCCTCACTGGCTGCCAGATGGGCGACAAGGCCCTCAGGTCGGGCATCGACCTGGCCAATCTGGACACCACCTACCAGGTGGGCACCGACTTCTACGAGTACGCAACCCACGGCTGGCAGGTGGCCAACCCCCTGACGGCCGAATACAGCCGATACGGTTCGTTCGACGTGCTGCAAGAGAACAACAACAAGCAGCTGCGCCAGCTCATCGACAGCGTGGCCGCGCTGGAGAATAAACCCGGCAGTATCGAACAAAAGATAGCCGACCTCTACCGCTCGGCCATGGACAGTATGAACCTGAACGAACACTGGTGGGGCGCCTTCGAGGGCTTCCTGCTCTGCGACGGCTACCAGGCGTCGCCCGACATCACCGCCCAGTGGCTCCGCGAGGTCTGGCCTCGCATGCAGCGTCAGGGCGTGCCCGGCCTGTTCGGCATGTACATCGGCGCCGACGAGAAGGACTCCAAGAACAACCTCGTCAGCATCTTCCAGGGCGGAATGACCCTGGGACAGAAGGACTACTACATCGACCAGGACCCCGAGACGGCCAAGATTCGCACCGCCTACCAGCAATACATCGCCGACCTCACCAAACACGTAGGCTTCGCAGAGAAGGACGCCCAGCGCATCAGTCAGGACGTCATGCGCATCGAGACCCGTCTGGCCCGCGCCAGCAAGAGCATGACCGAGCTGCGCGACCCAGAGGCCAATTACAACAAAATCACCTACCAAGAACTGAAGACCCAGTTCCCCGGCATCGACTGGGACGCCTACTTCCGCAACCTGGGCATGGAGGGCGTGAAGGAGGTCTGCATGGGACAGCCCCAGGCCATCCACGAAGTGGAAAAGGTGTTGAAAGAGGAGACCCCCGAAGCCCTGCAGAACGTCTACCTCTGGCATGCCATCAACATGGCCTCCAGCTACATCGACGACGAGAGCCGCGCCCTGAACTTCGGCTTCTGGGGCACCACCATGAGCGGCAAGCAGGAGGACCGTCCGCGCTGGAAGCGTGCCGTAGCCTCCGTGGAGGGCGGCCTCGGCGAGGCCCTGGGACAGCTCTACGTGGCCCGTTTCTTCCCTCCCGCAGCCAAGGAGCGCATGCAGCGGCTCATCGCCAACCTGCAGGTGGCCCTGGGCGAGCGCATCCAGGTGCAGGACTGGATGAGCCCCGAAACCAAGAAGGTGGCCCAGGAGAAGCTGGACGCCTTCTACGTCAAGGTGGGCTATCCCGACAAGTGGCGCGACTACTCCGAACTGGAGATTGGGGACAACTATCTCAACAACATCCTCGCCTGCAACGAGTTTGAGCTGAAGACGATGATACGCGAAAAACTGAACAAACCCGTCGACCGCGACGAATGGTTCATGACGCCCCAGACCGTCAATGCCTACTACAACCCCACCACCAACGAGATATGCTTCCCCGCAGGCATCCTCCAGCCCCCCTTCTTCGACATGACGGCCGACGACGCCTTCAACTATGGTGCCATCGGCGTGGTCATCGGACACGAGATGACCCACGGATTCGACGACCAAGGCTCGCAGTACGACAAGGACGGCAACCTGCGCCAGTGGTGGAGCCAGGAAGACCGCCAGCGCTTCGAGGAACGCATCCAAGTGATGCGCCAGTTCCACGACAGCATCGAGGTGCTGCCCGGCCTCCACGCCAACGGCAGCCTCACCCTGGGCGAGAACATGGCCGACCACGGCGGACTGATGGTCAGTTTCCAGGCCTTCAAGAATGCCACCCGTGAGGCTCCCCTCCCTGACATCGACGGTTTCACGCCCGAGCAGCGTTTCTTCCTGGCCTACGCCAACGTCTGGGGACAGAACATACGCGACGAGGAAATCCGCAAGCGCGTCAAGAGCGACCCCCACGAGTTGGGTAAGTGGCGCGTCAACGGCCAGCTGCCCCACATCGATGCCTGGTACGAAGCCTTCGGCATCACCGAGCAGGACCCCATGTTCGTGCCCAAAGAGAAACGCGTGACTATCTGGTAACATGACAATACAAAAAAAGAAGGGCGGGCGTCATCACGACGCCCGCCCTTCTTTTTTGTATTTCTGTAATTTGCATTTATTCTGCCTTGTAGCCTGCTATGCGTGCCATGGCAGGTGCAATCTCGATGTTGTCGATGCGTCCCTGGAAGACTTCAGTGCCGGGGCCTACGGCATAGACGGGTACGTAGCCGTTGGAGTGGCCGCCGCTGGCCCAGCTGATGCGGGCCACCTCGCTGAGGATGTGCTTCACGGTCTCGCAGAGGTCGTTGATGCGGTCCTTCACCTTACCGTTCTCGGCGATGGCCTTCTCTACGCCTTCCCAGCGGCGCTGAAGGCGTTGCTGCTGCTTTTCGTCGAGGGTGATGCCGGCGCCAAAGCCCATCTCCTGGCGCAGGGTCTTCTGCACAGCATCCCAGGTAAACTTCTTGGGCGAACGCTGGTACTGTTGGCCGAGCATCCACTTCAGTTCGTCGATGCTCTTGTGCTGGAAGCGCAGGAGGTCGGTGTGCAACTCGTAGGGGCCTGTGCCCATAGCCATGCCGCCGGTCTCGTGGTCGGCGGAGATGACGATGATGGTCTCGTCGGGGTGCTGCTGGTAGAATTCGTAGGCCACGCGGACGGCCTTGTCGAGGTCGAGGACTTCGTTGATGGCGTTGCCGATGTCGTTGCGGTGGCAGGCGTAGTCTATCATGCCGCCTTCTATCTGGAAGAAGAATCCGTCGGTCTGCTTGGAGGTGAGGTAGTTGATGCCGGCGCGCACGATTTGCTCCAGTGTGAGGTCATTCTTATCCTGGTCCAGGGCGTAAGGGATGTGGTCGCTGCCCAGTTTCTCATTCTGGTAGTCGCTCTGCAGCATGATGAGTTTGTCGGCGCGGCGTCCTTTCTTCTCATACTCCTTGTAACCGCCCGTCAGGATAGTGTAGCCTGCGTCCTGTGCCTGCTGGCGCAGGGTGGGCTGGCCTTCCTTGGTGTTGGGGCGGTGGAAGTCGGCTCCGGCGAAGAAGTCGAAGCCGCTCCGGCAGAGGTCCTGTCCGAGTTCGTAGTACATTTGTCGGCTGGGCTGGTGTCCGTAGAAGGATGCGGGGGTGGCGTGGGTGATGGCTACGTTTGTGGCTACGCCTACGGCCTTGCCAGCATTTTTGGCCCACTGTGCGATGCTGGTGACGGGGGTCTCCAGGTCTTCCAGCACGCCGATGGCTCCGTTCTTGGTCTTGTGGCCACTGGCCAGTGCTGTGCCTCCGGCTGCGGAATCGGTGACGCCGTTGGTGGCCGAATAAGTATTGACGAGACCCACTACGGGGAAGCTGGACATGAGGATGGGCTCGGTGCCGATGCGGCCCTTGAGGGCGGCCAGGTAGGTCTCGGTGACGTTGATTTGGTTGACGCCCATGCCGTCGCCGATGAAGTAGAAGACGTACTTGACTTGGCTCTGGGCTGCCGCTGCCAGGACGATGGCCGCAAGCAGCAGGAAGGAAAGGAAACGTTTTTTCATATCTGCGTATGTTTTAGAGTTATTCGGTGGCAAAGATACTAAAAATATGGGACAGTACAACGCATTTGTCTGAATAAAAGTGACGATGTGCTTGCTTTTTCGCTCGTTTAATCGTATCTCTGAACTTCGCACTTAGATACTCACGCTCGGAAAAATGCAAGAATTCTTGCTTTTTCGCTCGCTTAATCGTATCTTTGCATCGCTTTTAACATTTTAACCTTTTAACATTTTAACTTTTAACTTTACACCCCCGTGCCACTAAGACTACCCGACAGACTACCCGCCATAGAACTGCTGAAGAAGGAGAACATCTTCGTCATGGGCAGTTCGCGCGCCGAGCATCAGGACATTCGCCCGCTGCGCATAGCCGTACTGAACCTGATGCCGCTGAAGATAACGACAGAGACCGACCTGGTGCGCATTCTTTCGAACACACCCCTGCAGCTGGAGATTCACCTGATGAAGGTGAAGGCCCACACGAGCAAAAACACGCCGGTGGAACACATGCGGGCCTTCTACCGCGACTTTGAGGTGATGCGGCACGAGAAGTTCGACGGTTTCATCATCACCGGCGCCCCCCTGGAGCACCTCGACTTTGAGGATGTCAGCTACTGGGACGAGGTGAAGGAAATCTTCGACTGGAGCCGCACGCACGTCACCAGCACCCTCTACATCTGCTGGGCGGCGCAGGCGGGGCTCTATCACCACTACGGCATCCCCAAGTATCAACTGACGGAGAAGATGTTCGGCATCTTCCCGCAACATATTCTGAATCCGCAACTGCCCATATTCCGAGGCTTCGACGACGAGTTTAACATGCCCCACAGTCGGCACACGGAGGTGCGGCGCGAGGACATACTGAACCAGCCGGAGCTGACGCTGATAGCCGAAAGCACGAAGAGCGGCGTGGGCATGGTGATGGCGCGCGGGGGCAGGGAGATATTCATCACCGGCCACTCGGAATACGAACCGTACACGCTGGACTCTGAGTACAAGCGCGACCTGGCTAAGGGGCTGCCCATACACAAACCGGAGAACTACTACCTGCAGGACGACCCTGCCCTGCCGCCTCGCGTCACCTGGCGTGCACACGGCAATCTGCTCTTCACCAACTGGCTCAACTACTACGTCTATCAGGAGACGCCCTACAATCTGGATGAGATTCATTGAACTGCTGGCACCGGCACGCGACCTTCAGACGGGCATTGAGGCTATCCGCCACGGAGCTGATGCAGTGTACATCGGTGCACCGAAGTTTGGAGCACGCGCAGCGGCAGGCAACTCCGTCGAGGACATCCGCCAGTTGGTGGACTTTGCCCGGCCCTACGGCGCGAAGGTGTACGTCACACTGAACACCATCCTCTTCGACCAGGAACTGGACGAGGTGAAGGGCCTCGTCGGCGAGCTGGCGAAGGCAGGAGTGGATGCGCTGATTGTGCAGGACATGGCGATGCTGAATTCACAATTCACAATTCATAATTCACAATTAAGCCTGCACGCTTCGACCCAGATGGACAACCGCTCGCCGGAAAAGGTGGCTTGGCTCCGCGACCTGGGATTCCGCCAGGTGGTGCTGGCCAGGGAACTGACGCTGGACGAGATTCGGGAGATACACCGCCGGGTGCCCGACGTGCGGCTTGAGGTCTTCGTGCATGGGGCCATCTGTGTGTCGTACAATGGTCAGTGCTATGCTTCGCAATACTGCTTCGGACGGTCGGCCAACCGTGGGGAGTGTGCCCAGTTCTGCCGCATGCCCTTCGACCTCGTGGACGAGGAGGGCCGCGTGCTGCAGTCGCAGAAGCACTTACTCTCGCTGCGCGACATGAACCGCAGCAACGACCTGGAAGCCTTGCTGGACGCCGGAGCATCGAGTCTGAAGATAGAGGGACGGCTGAAGGACGTCGGCTACGTCAAGAACGTGGTGGCGCACTACCGCCAACGGCTGGACGAGATATTCCGTCGCCGAACTGAATATCGGCGCAGCAGCCTGGGACATGAGAGCATCACGTTCGTGCCCAATCCGGCCAAGTCATTCAACCGCCAGTTCACCGACTACTTTCTGCATGGGCGCACACAGGCAATGGCCAACATCCACACGCCGAAGAGCATGGGCGAACCGATAACGGCACTGACTGAACTGCACAATGGCGACGGTCTGTGCTACATCAACAAGGAGGGAACATTGGAAGGCTTCCGCGTGAATCGCGTGGAGGGCGACAAGATATATCTGGCCAACGGACAAGTCCTGTCCATACGCGAAAAGATGGCCGACGGACTCTACCGCAACCTCGACCACGACTTCGAGCAACAGCTTTCGAGGCCCACGGCTACGCGGAAGGTGGATGTGCGCTGGACGCTGAGCGAAACGGAGGAGGGATTCCGCCTGCGACTCACACGGGAGGACGGAGCCTGGGTGGAACGGACGTTCGTCTATCCCCACGAAACGGCTCGTTCCTCGCAGCGCGAACAGATTGAGCGCCAACTGAATCGTCTGGGCGACACACCCTTCGAGGCCACTGACGTGGCCATCGACTTGTCGCAGGATTGGTTTGTCCCCGGCAGCGTTCTGGCTGACTGGAGGAGACAGCTGTGCGAGAAAATGAAGCATAAAAAGCGGGAAGAAGAAAGCGAGGGACCTGAAGAACCTGAGTTGCCATCGGATTGTCCGCAAGTGGACAGATGGGAATCTGATTCTTCACTCACATACCTTGCCAACGTAGCCAACCACGCGGCGCGACAGTTCTACCTCGACCGCGGAGCCACCCAGGTGGATTGGGCAATGGAGGTGGAGAGTCCCAAGCGGACAGACGGAGAAGAAGTGTTGCTGATGACCTGCCGCTACTGCATTCGCCACGAACTGGGCATGTGCAGTAGAACGAAGGATGCGGGGAAACTATTCCTCCGCCTTTCCGATGGCAGGCGTTTCCGACTGCAGTTCGACTGCAGACAATGTCAAATGAAGGTGTGGGGAAAATGAGGGAATGAGAAAATGAGAAAATGAGAAAATGAGGGAATGAGGGAATGAGAAAAATACTTATCGCTATTGGGGTTTTGCTCTCGCTCGTGGCCTGCAAGCCATCGCCGAGCGGTCACGCCGAAGGGCTGGAGCGCATGTGGGACGTTGACTACAACTTTGTGCTCGCAACGGACAGTCTCGTCCTGCAGGAGGAGCGCCCCATGCACCTGCTCATCGTGCCCGAACAGACCGACTCGTTCGTAGTTTACAGGAACGACCCGCTCGTGGTGGCCCAAATCGAGATTATCCCCGAAGACTCCATCGACAGCGTCTGGGTGAAGGTGGCCCGCGACCAGATGACGCAGGGCTGGATCCACGAGTCGGCGCTCATGGAATCCGTAGTTCCCGACGACCCCATTTCGCAGGGCATTCACCTCTTCTCCGACGGGCACGTCATTGCCACCATAGCCCTGCTCATCATCGCCCTGGCCGCCATCCTGCTGCGCAGAATGCGTCGCCAGCGGTTCCATCTCGTCCACATCGACGACATCGCTTCGCCCTACCCCATGCTGCTGTGCATCAGCTTTGCAGCCGCCACGGTGCTGTACACCACCATTCAGATGTTCGTGCCGCAGTTGTGGGCCGATTATTATTTCCATCCCACACTCAATCCCTTCGGACAACCCACGTTGCTGGCGCTTTTCCTGGCCCTGGCCTGGCTCATCGTCGTTCTGTCCATAGCTGCCATCGACGACATCCGCCGCTCCCTGTCGGCCACCGAGGCCCTACTCTACGGGCTCTCGCTGCTGGCCATCCTGGCCGTCATCTATTTGGTCTTTGCCCTTGCCACACAGTATTTCCTCGGCTTTTTCCTCTGGATATGCTATGCCACGCTCGCCTTCTGGCAATATCTGCGGCGCCATCGGGCACGCTACCGCTGTAAGCAATGCGGTGCCCCACTTCACGATATGGCTCCATGCACCAAATGTGGAAAATAGAATTAAGCAACACCTAATATCCGACACATGAAAAAACATATCCTACACCGCTGCTTCGCCACCCTTTTGTTGGCATACTCAGGTCTCGGTCTGACTGCACAAGAGTCCGTAACCCTCACCGACGGTTGGCAGTTCCGACAGGAAAGGCTTCGCAACTGGCATCCCGCCACTGTGCCCGGAACCGTACACACCGACCTCATGGCCATCGGCAGCATCGACGATCCCTACTTTGGTCTCAACGAACGGGCCGTGCAGTGGATTGACAAGGAAGACTGGCTCTACGAAAACCACTTTGAAGTAACGTCCGAACAGCAGAGTCGCAGTCGCCGCGAGCTCACCTTCTATGGACTGGACACCTATGCCGACGTGTGGCTCAACGATTCACTCATCATCCAGGCCGACAACATGTTCCGCACCTGGAAGGCCGACGTATCCCGACTGACCCACGTCGGCCGCAACCACTTGCGCGTCCGCTTCTATTCGCCCATCAAACGAGACCTGCCCAAGTGGCAGAAGTTCCCTGGCCAATATTTCGCCAGCAACGACCAGAGCGAAAACGGAGGTCTGCTGGACCGTCAGCTTTCGCCCTTCATACGCAAGGCACCCTACCACTATGGTTGGGACTGGGGACCCCGCCTCGTCACTATGGGCATCTGGCGCCCCGTGGTGTTCACGGCCTGGGACGATGCCATCGTCCGCGACATCTTCGTGGAACAACAGCAGGTCAACCGCAAACGCGCCGTTATCTGCCACCACGTCTGCATCGAAGCCGACCACGATGCCACGGTCACCATCACCGTCACCGACTCAGCCTCGCAGCGTCGCCTGGCAAGTCAAACGGTCAACCTGAAACGCGGTCTCAACGATTTCGCCTTGCCCTACACCCTCAGCAACCCGCAACTCTGGTGGAGCAACGGACTGGGCAAACCGCACATGTACACGTTCCTCACCACAGTCGAGGGAGTACGTAAGACAATAACCAAGACGAAAGTCGGCATTCGCGACCTGAAACTTCATCGCGAGCCCGACGCCATCGGAGAAAGTTTCTACTTCACGCTCAACGGCGAAAAGGTGTTCATGAAGGGGGCCAACTACATCCCCTGCGACATCTTCCTGCCTCGCGTCACCGACTCTGTCTATCGGCGCACCATTGCCGACGCCGTTGCCGTCAACATGAACATGATTCGTGTCTGGGGCGGAGGTGTCTACGAAGACGACCGCTTCTACGAACTCTGTGATGAAAACGGCATTCTCGTCTGGCAGGACTTCATGTTCGCCTGCTCGATGTATCCTGCCGACAAGGCCTTCCTCGAGAACATCCGCCAGGAGGCCATCGACAATGTCAAGCGCCTGCGCAACCATCCTTGCATGGCCCTCTGGTGTGGCAACAACGAGATACTGGACGCATGGTTCAACTGGGGCTGGAAGAGAAGCACCGAGCACCGGGCAGTTGGACAGGCCGAACGCCTTTGGGAGGAGTGTAAGGTCATCTTCTTCCGGACGCTTCCCGAGGTCGTACGCCAGTACGCTCCCCATTTGCAGTATCAGCCTTCGTCGCCCTTTGCCGGCGAAGACGGACGGCGTGACTTCACCACGGGCGACTACCACTACTGGGAAGTTTGGCACGGACGTAAACCCATCAGCGAATATAATAAGGTACGCGCGCGATTCTTCAGCGAGTACGGCATGCAGAGTTTCCCCGAACTTTCCACGGTGAAGCGCTTCTGCACCAATCCCGAGGACTGGAGCATCACTTCCGATGTGATGATGTCCCACCAGCGGGGCGGCACGCATGCCAACGAACTCATCGAGAACTATCTCGACACCGAATACGGACGTCCACAGGCCTTCGACACGTTGCTCTATGTGGGCCAACTGATGCAGGGCGATGCCATGAAGACTGCCGTAGAGGCGCACCGGCGCGACAAGGGTTACTGCTGGGGCACACTGCTGTGGCAAATCAACGACTGCTGGCCCGTGGCTTCGTGGTCGACACGTGACTACTACGGCCGTTGGAAGGCCGCCCACTACATGGTGGGCCCGGCCATGGCCGACATCCTCGTTTCGCCCATCCGGAAGGAGGACGGCACACTCAGCATCACGGTCATTAACGACCGCCTCACTCCCGTCAGCGGCTGGCTCAACATCGAGGTTTGGACTTCCACCTCAAAGGTATGGAGCAAGCGGACGAAGATAAAGGTCGCAGCCAACTGCGCCTCCGACGTCTGGAAGATGTCCACGGCCCAGATGCTCGCCGAGGCCGGCATCCAGGCCAACGAAGCCATCATCCACACCGACTTCCGCCCCGAGCAGAAGGGCAATGTCCCCACAGCTGCACAGGAGCACTACACCAACAACTACATCCTCGTCTATCCCAAGGACCTGAAACTGCAACCGGCTAAAGTGCGTTGGGAACTTAGCAGACAGCTCGCGCTCGTTAGTCCACAGAGCCATGCCGAGCAAGCACTGACCATCACGACCGACCACTACGCCCGCGGCATCTTCTTAAGCCTCGAAGGCGACGACAGCCACCACTTCTCCGACAACTATTTCGACCTGTTGCCGGGCGAGAAGCGCACCGTCTCCGTCTCCACCTCCCTGTCTCCGGCAGAGGTGCAGCGACGCCTGCGGGTGATGGTGTATGGAAAATGAGAAAATGAGAAAATGAGAAAATGAGAGAATGAGAGAATGAGAGAATGAGAGAATGAGATAATAAAATACAATATTATGAAACTACACACACACATCAAACTCATTGTCATGCTCCTGGGCCTAAGTCTGACGATGCAGGCACA
The DNA here is from genome assembly GCA_946626595.1 of uncultured Prevotellaceae bacterium. GTDB lineage: Bacteria > Bacteroidota > Bacteroidia > Bacteroidales > Bacteroidaceae > Physcousia. Next base: position 25,157 of record CAMOUQ010000013.1, read on the forward strand.
GGAAGACAAGACAAGTCTCATCCAAAACCCTTCGTTCGAATCCGACGGAACGACGGGCTGGACCGTAAGCAACATGAAGACGCAGAGCAACACCGTGTTCTCGCGCAAGGCTGGCACCTACTATCTGGAATCGTGGGTCAGCATAGGCCAGCATATCGGCAATGCCAGCGTCGTGCAGACGCTCCGCCAACTGCCACAGGGCAACTACCGACTCACGGCCTCAGCCCTGCACATCCAGCAAACCGGCAGCAACAGTACGGCCAACAAGGGCACGGCACAGACGGGAGCCTACCTCGTGGCTGGCAACTCCCGACAGACCGTGACTGCCATGAAGCAGTACACGCTTTCGTTCTCCGTCATCAATAGTCAGGAAGACGTGCGGATAGGACTGGTAGCCGAAGAGGCCACAGGCAACTATCTGTGTGTCGACAACTTCAAACTGCAATACATGGGTGCCATCACGGCCGAGAGCTATGTCACCGAGGTGCAGAATCTGATTGCCGAAGCACAGGCTCTCGTTGACAAGGGCGTGCAGCAGTCGGTATCGCAGCGCCTGACCGATGCCATCAGTGCAGGCCAGACGGCCATCGAGGCCAACGAGACCGAGGCACTGGCAGCCGCATACACCGAACTGAAGGCTGCCATATCGGCAGGCGAAGCCTCGCGTGCCCGCTACGACGCCCTGGGCGAGCGCATCACTTATGCCGAGAAGGTTGTCGGCTGGTGGGAAGGCGTAGCGCGCAAGGCCAACGCCCTCGAGCGTCTCCAGACGGCCATCGAGACGGCCCGCGAACAGATGCAGGACTACACACTGACCGACGCCCAACTGAAGTCGGCCACAAACGCACTGAACACTCGCATTTCCTCCGTCGACAAGAAAATTTACTGCAGTACCAGTGCCTGCGGCACCGACAGTCAGCTGAAGAACGCCAACAACCAATGGTGCTACGAACGTTCCTTGCAGTCTAAGCACTGGATTATCTTCTGGGAGGCTGGCTACGGCACCAGTGCTCCGGCTGCCGTACCGGGCATCCTGGAGAATGCCGACCGCATCTTCGAATTCTATGCCGACAGCCTGAAGTTCATCACCATCAACCAAGGCAAGTCGAAGACCGACACCTACAAGATGATTATCCGCCTGCGCCACACCACCGACTGGGAAGCCAGCGGCAGCGGCATCGACAACCAGATAGGGCTGCTCACCCTCTCCAACGGCGCCCACACCTCGCGCTCCGGACAGACCGTGGCCCACGAGATAGGCCACTGCTTCCAGTATCAGACCCACTGCGACAACAACAACCAGAACGGATGGATGTACAACTGGGGCTCGTCCACGCTGAACGTCTTTTGGGAGATGTGTGCCCAGTGGCAGGCCTACAAGTTCTATCCCCACATGCAGTTCGTCTGGGACTCCGGCCAGGGCAACGACTGGTTTGGCAACACCATCAACGGTCTGCACCGCCATCCCCTCTGCCCGGCCCTGCGCTACCACAACTTCTTCATCCAGGACTACCTCTGCCACAAGCACGGCATGGACGCCATCGGCACGCTCTGGAACAAATCGCGCAGTCCCGAAGACCCCTTGCAGGCCTACATGCGAATCTTCATGTCGGGAACCACCCTGCAGAAGGTCAGTCAGCTGGGCGACGAAATGTGGGAGTACGGTGCACGCATGACCACCTTCGACCTCGACCCCATACGCGAAAACGGAGCAAGCCGCATCGGATTCCGCAACCAGACGGCACTCAACCAGGAGGACGACGGATTCTGGAGTCCCAAGCCTACGGAATGCATCGAGAACTGGGGCAACAATGCCATCCGACTCAATGCACCCGCTACGGGCAAGACCATCTACGTAGAGTTTGTGGGCGAGGCAGGCAAGGAGGGCTACACGGCCTATCAGGAGAAGAGGGCCGGCTGGCGCTACGGCTTCGTGGCCTTGCAGAAGGACGGCACCCGCGTCTACAGCGACATCGGCCGGGCCACGTATGACGAGCCCGAGGGCGTGCTGGCCTTCGAGTGCCCTGCCCAGTGCCGCTATGTGTGGCTCGTGGTCAGCGGTGCCCCCACCACCTACTGGACCCGCGACTGGCTCAGCTGGGACAGCAACGAGAGCACTGCCGAACAGTGGCCCTATCGCGTCAAACTCTACCAGACCAACGTCTACGGCAAGGCCAACAACAACTCCTTCCCGGCTGCCATCGACGACATTGAGGATGGTCTGATGGCCATGGACAAGGAGAACGTCTACAGTCTGACGGGCCAAATCGTCCGTCGCGGTACGACGTCGCTCCAGGGTCTCCCACGCGGCATCTACATCGTCCGTGGGCGACGCGTCATGGTCAAGTGATTACAACTCCAATTCCACTGACTTCAGGTCCTCCAGGCGCGAACTGTTGCCATACAGTATCTGGTAGCGTCCGGGATGGGCATGCATCGTGTTGGTCTTCACGTCGAAGAGTTCGAACGAGCGGGGCGTGAGGTTCAGCTCCACGTCCACCCGCTGACCAGCTTTGACGTCGACGCGCCGGAAGGCTCGCAGCGAGCGCAGCGGTCCGTCGGCATCCAGCAGGTCGCGGATGTACACCTGCACCACTTCCGTGCCGTCGCGCCGACCCTTGTTGGTGACAGGCACGTTGAGCCGCACTACGGGGTCGCCTGCCTCAGCGCTCAGTGTCCCGACCTTCGACACACTCCCCTGGCCTATCTCAAAGTCGGTGTAGCTCAGACCATAACCGAAGGGGAACAGGGCATCGGAGAAGTAGCGATAGGTGCGCCCCTTCATCGAATAATCCTCGTAGTCGGGCAACTGTTCGGTGGAGCGATAGAACGTGACGGGCAGTTTGCCACTGGGGTTGCAGTCACCGAAGAGCACGTCGGCCACAGCCGTTCCGCCCTCCTGCCCGGCATACCACACCTGCAGGATGGCATCGCACGATTCCGTCTCGGGCTGCAGGGCAATGGCCGAGCCCGAACAGTTGACCAGTATGACGCGCTTGCCGGCATCCTTCAGGGCTCGCAGGAAGTTGCGCTGCACTTTGGGCAGTTCTATGCTGGTGCGGTCGCCACCGCGGAAACCTTCCACACGGACGGGCATCTCCTCGCCCTCCAGAGCAGGCGATATGCCGCCCACGAAGACCACCGTCTGCGTACCCTGCAGTTGGTCGATAATCTTCTGGTAGTCGATGGGGCGTTCCTTGGCCACATTTATCTTCATGTCGCTGCCCCACGTCTTCACATACTGGTAGCGCACCTCGATGTTGTACGTCCGACCGGCCTCGGCATTGATGACGGTGCGCGTGGGCGTGCAGCGCCAACTGTGGGAACGCTGCTTGCGCTCGCCGTCGACGTACACCTCATAGTGTCCCGTGCTCTCCACCGTCACCACATATTCGCCTGCCTCGCGCGGTGTGAACTGTGTCTCGTAGCGAGCCGAGAAATCGGTCAGGTTGACGCCAGGGGCAAAGTTGTGCATACCGGCCGTGGTCACGCCCACCGGACTGGTATAGTACTCCGTAGCGACGGGCTTTCCCTGCATCTCCGTATTGTTCCAGAAGGTGCCCCGCATGCCCTTGCGGCCAGCCATCTGGCAGGCAGAGCTCAGGAGTTCCTCCTTCACCCGCTCGTCCACCAGGTCGCAGCCGGGCAGGTAGATTAGCTTCTTCCCATGCATGCCCTGCCTATCCTTCTTCACCTTCAATCTATTGCAGATGCCGTCCAGAATGGTAATGGTGTGGTTAGGCGTACCGTTGTAGTTGCCCCACATCATGGGCTGGTTGTCGGCGTTGGGCCCGATGACGGCAATGCGCTCGCTTCCGGCCTTCAGGGGCAGTGCGCTGCCGCGGTTCTGCAGCAGCACGATGCTCTGCCGGGCCATCTCCAGCGACTTCTGTGCACTCTCCTTCGTCGACATGGCCGAGTAAGGAATCTTCGACCACTCCACCAGCGACGGGTCGTCCATCTCGCCCAGGTCGAAGCGTCCCTCCAGGAGTCGCAAGACGTGGCGGTCCACCTCGGCCTCCGTCATCAGTCCGCGCCGCACGGCCTCGGGAATGCTCTTATACACATAGTTGTAGCCACACTCCACGTCGGTTCCGGCTCGTGTGCCCACGGCGGCAGCATGCGTGGCGTCGCTCGATGTCTTGTGGCTCTGCCAGAAGTCGCTCACGGCACCGCAGTCGCTCACCACCAGATACTGGAATCCCCACTCGTCGCGCAGAATCTGTTGCAACAGTCGGCTGTTGCCGCAGCAGGGTTCGTCGTCCAGTCGCTGATAGGCACACATCACCTCCCTGACCTTGGCATCCTGCACCAGGGCCTTGAAGGCAGGCAGATACGTCTCCTGCAAGTCGCGCAGCGACACGTCGTTCAGGTTGGCCGAATGGCGGGTGTACTCCGGTCCGCTGTGCACGGCATAGTGCTTGGCACAGGCCCACAGCTTGCGGTAGCGGGCCGTCTCGGGGCCCTGCAGTCCGCGCACCACCTGGGTGCCCATGACGCTGGTCAGGTAGGGGTCCTCGCCGTAGGTCTCCTGCCCACGTCCCCAGCGCGGGTCGCGGAAGATGTTCACGTTCGGCGTCCACACGCTCAGGCTGTGGAACTTCTCGTCCTCGCCGCCGCCCTGCATGCGGTGGTGATACTGGGCACGCTGCTCGGTGCTGGCAATGTCGAACACCTCGTAGAGGAGGTCGGGATTGAACGACGAAGCCATAGCCACAGGTTCCGGGAAGACGGTCACGTTGTCCTGGTTGGCGGCCCCGTGCAGGGCCTCGCTCCACCAGAAGAACTTCTTGATGCCCAGTCGCGGAATGGCGGGCGACTCGTCCAGCATCAGCTGGGCCTTCTCCTCCAGCGTCAGTCGCTGACACAGGTCGGCGGCACGCTGGCGCGCCGTGAGGTTGGGATTCTGGTACGGCAACTGCTGTGCCGATGCACCGATGCACACCATCAGTGCCAGGGATAGGATTTGTCTTTTCATCATGGTATAATGTTAATGTTACGGAATCGATATTCGCCCGAGCCCAACTGCTGGTCGGTCTGACCGGGCAACGCCAGTGTGGCCCTACAGCCAGCCGGGACGGAGATGCAGAGCCTTATGGTCTGGCCCTTGCGTTGCCACCGCACACGGACCGGGCCGCGCGGAGTGCGCAACGACACGTCGAGCCGATTGAGGTCGTGGGGGAAGTAGGGATGCAGACGGATGTGGTCGAAGGCCGTGCCGGTGTTCTCTATGCCTGCCAGCTGGGTGAAGAACCACTCTTCGATGTGGTCCATCATGCAATGGTTTTGCGAGAAGCGGCCCACGTCCCAATACTCGGGCGTCGTGGTGTAGCCCATCCTCACCCAGTAGCCATAGCTGGGGCAGTCGGTCTGGTTGACCATTTGCCATACGATGTCGTTGTATCCATACCTGGCCAGCGACATGAAGACACACTTCAGGGCTATCTCGCCCGTCTTTATCTTATAGCCGTCGGCCTTCACCCGACTGGCCAACACGGCAGCCACTCGCGCCTCGTCGCCCTCGGGCACCAGACCGTAGTACAGCGGCTGTGCCTGCTCGCTCTGTCGGCCTCCGCCGCCTGGGATGCTGGTGTAGGTGGCCGTGGCAGCGTCGTAGAACTTGCGGTTGAAGGCCTCCTTCACCACCTGGGCCTGCGACAGATAGCCTGCCACATCGGCCTCGTGGCCCAGTTCAGCCGCCATCTCGGCCATGGCGCGCAACAGATGGTAGTAGGTGGTGGTCTCCGTAAACTCGGTGGGCACCATGGGACTGACGCCGGCCGTCTCCTGCCCCCAGTCGCTCAGTACGCTGAAGGAGTTGCGTATCAGTCCCTCGCGGGTGTTGTCCGTATAGTGGGCCAGCAGTCGCCTCATCTGCGGGTAGTAGCGCTGCATGAGCGAGCGGTCGCCGTAGTATCGCCATGTGCGGTAAGGCACCAGTATGGCAGCTCCGCCCCAGTTGACGTCGTCGCCATACACTTCCATATAGTAAGGCGAAACGGAGGGCACGCGCCCGTCGGTCAGCTGGGCATCGAAGCAGTCCATCACCACCTTCTTGTAGAAGGTCTGCATGTCGAAGTTCGAGTTCAGCGAAGCGAACATCTCGTTTGGCACGTCCAACCAGCCCAGTTTCTCGCGATGGGGGCAGTCGGTGATGCTGTTGTAGAGCTGTGAGGCTATGGCATCGCGGCAGATAATGTGGATGCTGTCGATGAGCGGATTGGACGTCTCCATCGTGCCCACGTTCTCCACGTCCGACCGTATGCGCAGTGCCGTGAAGTCCTGTGGCCGCGGTTCCTCGTCCAGACCGATAATCTGCAGGTAGCGGAATCCGTGATACATAAACTCAGGCCCCCAGGTCTCGCCCTGCGGGTCACCGCTGAAGGTGTATTCGTCGTAGGTGTCGGCCGGTCCCGTATAGAACTCCTCCATGAAGATGCTCCCGTCGGGATTCAGGCTCTCGCCCGAGCGCAGACTTATCTTCTGCCCGGCCTTGCCACGCAGGTGGAACCGATACTGCCCGGCAAAGTTGCGCCCGAAGTCGACGATGCGCAGCGTGTATCCCCCGCTTTGGATGGTCTTCACGCCCACGGCCTGCCAGCGCTCCACCACACGCAGCGGTTCGTGCATACGGCTGCGCAGGGTGCCGAAGCCGCTCACGCCGCTGTGTGGAGAGGCAAAGTGGGGCCTGACAAGGCTTGCCGCCTGCCACGCCGGGGCGGACGCTTCGGCGGCCTGCGAATTGTCGTAGTCCTCGCCGCCCCACCAGTTGCTGCCCAATGTCCGCGACGGTGCCGTCTGCCACGTCGCATCCGTCGGAATGCGCAGGCGCGAACCATCGGTGAACTCCACCAGCAGTTCGGCCATGAGGGCCGTCTGCCCGCAGTTCTTCACCTCACCCTTCGAGAAGCGACCCGGCAGGTAGTCGATGTCGTATATCCCGCCTGCCACGCGCGCCGTGACGACGTTCTCGCCCGGGCGGAGCAGCGAAGTCACATCGTAGGTGGAATAGAGAATCGTCTTCTCGAACTCGCTCTCGCCGGGTTCCAGCACGGCATCCGTCACCAGCTGGCCGTTGGCCTTCATCTCGAACACGCCCAATGCCGAGGCATAGATGCGGGCACGCCGCACCCGCTTGTCCGTGGGCAGCGAGAAGGTCTTGCGGAACTGCGGCACACTCCCCCTCTGCGGTCGGCCTATCCACTTCGCCGTCCACTGCGCAGCATCCAGGAATGCCGTTTCGAACCGACTGCTTGCCGTTGCCCTCTGGCCCTGGCTGTCGCTCACGGTCAGTGTCCACACGTAGGGCGTCAGGCTCTCAAGCGGCAGCCCGGCGTAGGCAATGCCCTCCTGCCGGTCGCAGGCCTGCGTGCCCGAGTTCCACACCTGCGTGCCATCGGTCTTCGCGACCACGATGCAATAGGTCGCCTGCACGGAGTTGCGCCGTGAGCTCACCAGTTGCCAACTGAACGTAGGGCTGTCCGTGTCTATGCCCAACGGTTGTGTCAGGGCACACACCTTCATGCCCGTCAGCCTCAGCGATGCCATGGCCGCCAGTGGCAGCAGGCCCAAAAGCAATAAGAATAGTCGTCTCCTCATGGTATGTATTTTGCAATATTGAGGACAAAGTTAATGCAAACCGAGAGAAAACGCAAATTTAGGAGCAGTTTTCCGCGGTGCAGCCCATCTCGTGTACCAAGCGTGAAACTTACCCTCACTACCCTCACGCCCTCACAAACGCCCTGTTCATCGGGCTTCGGCGGAGTGAGGGCAGAGTGAGGGCGTGAGGGTAAACTGGCCAAAACGGGGGATTGAGACGAAACAATACGTCGATGGAGGCGAAACAATACGTCGATGGAGGCGAAACAATACGTCGATGGAGGCGAAACAATACGTCGATGGAGCGTGTCCCATACGTGGGACAGGCCGAAGGTTCGGGTACCTTCGGGCGTTGCTTCGGGTACCTTCGGGCGATGGTTCGGGTATCTTTGGGCGATGGTTCGGGTACCTTCGGGCGTTGCTTCGGGTATCTTTGGGCGATGGTTCGGGTATCTTCGGGCGATGGTTCCTAAGATTTCGAAACGTCAATCAGTTGCATTTTTTTCGTCTCAATCCCCCATTTTCATGGGTTTACCCTCACGCCCTCACTCTGCCCTCACTCCGCCGAAGCCCGATGAACAGGGCGTTTGTGAGGGCGTGAGGGTAGTGAGGGTAAGTTTCACACATAGTAGACTAATCGACGCTCCGTGTCAATTCCTTATACAGCTTAAACAACTCGGCCACGCACTGACTTTCCGTGAACGAGGACTTCACGGGAAATCCGTAGGCCTGCATCACGGCGCGGTCGTTCTCCTGATGGGCGCGGCGCAGTTCCACGGGCATGGTGAGTTCGTCGTAGAGGTCGGCAAGAGAGGAGTCCGGGTATAGGGCCCGGGCATCCAGTATGGCCTGCGCCGTCTGCTCTATGCGCTGTCTCTGCTCGTCGGTGGGACTGGGCCAGGGGAAGTTGTTGTAGACAGACGGCGAATAACGATAGTCTGATTTCAATCTTCCACATACCGTACGCATCCAAGCCATATGTACGTTTGAGGTCATAACGCCAAAAAGGAAGAGTGTAGCATCTGTGGCAACCAACGTTGAATTGCTTGCTATCACATTTTGCGACATGAAGCCCATCGGAATATATCTACGGCTTGAAGAGGATGTCTCAGGAACCAATATATAGTCACTCTCCGGTTGCCTGATTTGCGAGAACAACATTGGAGTGTCTGCTTGCGCTTGTACAGCTATTGTCTTTGTGTTTCTCCGTATTTCAGCACACCTAGAAAGCCGATCCATTATTTCAGGAATGTGGCGATATTCATTAGGTGCTACACCTTTCAGCCACAGGCACCAACGTTCTTTCCTGTTTATAAATTCATAAGAGCCTATAAAAGGTTTAATAAACATTTGTGCAGAAGGATATTTGGCAATAAGTGCGTCCTTTTCTTCGGTGCTCAATATGAGATTCCCTCCATCCCAAGGTTTGTTCCCTTGGACGAGCTTGGGCACATTGGGATTGGCCTTGCCTCGAAGTTGAATGAACACATTATCTGCATCGACCAAATACCCATTAATATTACCTACCTTTCTGACCGTACCATTCTCGTACAGATATTTATCCTGTCGGTTATGCATCGAGAAGCCTATGATGACGCAATGGACATGAGCTTTCAGCGAAGCCTCACTGCTCCATACAAAGGTTCGATGGGCAAAGTTTATCTTTACCCCCCGACTGAATAAATCTTCCCACAAGATAGGAACTTGCTCTCCTTGAACAATAGAATTAGTAGATACAAATGCGGCTTCCGTATCTGTATTCTTCATAATATTAGCGGCTTTCTTATACCACGCAGCCACATAATCAAGCCTTCCGGCTCTATCATTACCTGAGAAGACATTAGCCATATCCTCTTGCTGGCTTGCTGTTCTCATTGAAAGCCCTACGAACGGCGGATTACCGATGATGTAATTAAAGTGCACAGGCTTCACATCGCGTGGTTTTGGCCCGTTCCGCATTTGCGAAGTCACGAGATTCAGCTCATCGTACTCCACTGTGGGCTCGCCCACCATCTGAGTATGCGCTTCAAAGGTCACGTAGGTACTGCGGGCATGTATGGTGGGGATGTGGGGTGTAGTGTCTATCAGGTCCCAATCCATCCTCAAGGCATTCCCCTCGCGGATATTATGGTATGACTTCAGGG
>CAMOUQ010000014.1 GCA_946626595.1 uncultured Prevotellaceae bacterium
GTCGCCTGCCCTACGCCCGCACGGCCCAGACGGCCAAGTCGGGAGTCGTATACCGACATCCTACGCTGCTCGCCAGCCTCGGCCTCGCATTGCAAGGTCTGTTGCCCTTGTCCGTTTGCCTTTGGTACATGAGGGATTTGGCATTCAGTGTCATCGTCGTCCTTGTGCCGTTGGCGGTTCTCTCCTTCCTTTTCCTATATATCAAGCGCCGCCTTGGCGGTTACACCGGCGACTGCTGCGGTGCCCTCTGCCTGCTCACCGAACTTTCGCTTTACATTGTCGCCTGCGCCATCTTCGCCGCATAACATGGTACGGACTTGTGCCACGTATGATACGGATTTGTGCCACGTATGGCACAGACGCGTGCCACGTATGGCACACCCTTGTGCCACCCATGGCACAAGGCGAAACGACACATCGATGCGCCCAAAGGCTCATGGACCCTCGGGCGATGCGACGCGAATCCCTTGTCCGTGTGCCTGCAAGACAAACAAAGGGCCAATGGCCTGCGGACGTACATAACAGGCATCGGATTCCCCTATGCTTATGAGGGTTTTATACCATATAATTGCCCAAAAACTGCCACAAATATGCTTGCTGCCACCAAAACTGCAACAACGCAAACGTCTTTCCGTCAATGTATTACGGCAGACTGTTGCAGTTTTGCAGTTTTTTTCAAGTTTTTCTTTTTAGTTATATATTACAGTCCGCAAAAAAACAATCCCGCACCGACCGCCTGGGGTCGATGCGGGATTTATGGTATAAACGAAAGAACTTTAGCGACTTAAAATTACCTCGTAGGTTTTGTTCTCCTTGTAGAAGTGGAGTTTGCCTTCCATGAGGGAAGTCGGTTCCTTGTCGAGAACGATACGGAAATACTTGACACCGTCCACAGTAGCTTCAATGGTCATCGTCTTGCTATCGACCGTGAAAGCCGTGTTGTCCGCCGGTTTGTATTCCTCCATCGTGGACTCGTCGGCAATCCATCCGCCTTCGCTCTCTACCCAAATCCAGGTTCCCTTGGTGGAGTGGAAATTGTGGTTGCTTGAGAAAAACTGCACGCGGAATATGGGGACATCGGCACGATAGGGCTCGCCCCATTCGCCATTGGCATCTTTCACTTTATAGAGAGACCACTCGGTAAACTTGCCACAATTGATGGCATCGCGAAACTCCCAGTCGCCCCAGCTCTCGCCGTCCTCGGCCTCGACACAGCTTGTCATGCCCATGCTTACCATACAGGCAAGGAGCAATGCCCAGGCAGACATCATCAGATTCTTCATTCTTGTAATATTTTATATTCATTCTTTAATAAAAAAAAGCATGCATCGCTTTCAAGGTCGATGCAGGCTTTTCAATTCTCCATATCCGGGCCTCTTAGGCAGCAACGGCCTGGCCTGCCAGGAAGACGAGGGCTACGCTGACGATGGCGTAGAGCTCGGGGAAGACGGCGAGCACCAGGGTGTTACCGAACACCTTGTGGCCCTGGGCCATGGCGGCAATACCGTTGGCACATACCTGACCCTGACGGATGCCTGAGAAGAGGCAGGCGAGGCCGCAGGCGATGCCGGAACCGAGCACGGCGCAGGCCTGGATGGCGGTGATTTCGGGGGTGAGCAGGCCGAAAATGTTCTGGCAGAGGAAGAATCCGGCGAAGCCGTACAGGCCCTGGGTGCCGGGCATGGCCGAGAGGGCGAGGGCGTTACCGAATATCTTGGGGTCCTTCTTCAGTCCTCCGATGGCGGCGTTGCCGGCGATTGTTACTCCGTAGGCGCTGCCGATGCCCGACAGTCCTACCATGATTGCGATGCCCAGATAGGCGATTAGCAGATTTGTGTCCATAGATGTATAATTTAATGTTAAAGTGTTAAAGTGTTAAAATGTTAAAGGGTTAAAGGGTTAATTCTTCTCTCGTAATTCTTAATTCCTAAAAGGATTGTAGGCCAGCCCGCCGCCTTCGTAGCCGGAGTTCTTGAAGAACTCGACGAAGGTGAGTCGCATGGGATGGACGAAGGCGCCGAGCACGTTCATGAACATGTTGAGGGCATGGCCGAAGACGAAGATGAGCAGGAACACCAACGGGCCGAGGACGACGTTGTCGGGGGCAAAGCCCGAGGCGAGGCTGTTGAACACCGATGCCACGATGCCGCCGGAGAGGCCGAGGGCGAAGAGGCGAATGTAGGAGAGCATGTCGCCGAGCATGCCGGTGGCCATGTTGTAGGCGTCCCAAAGGCCGAGGCCAATGTTCAGGGGCAGGGCGGTCAGGGGCTTCTTGTAGGCATCAGGACTGTTGTAGCAGAAGGCTACGGCCAGTCCGGCATAGGCCAACCACTTGGTGATGTGGCTGTACTGGGGCAGGAACATGCCTGCGGCCACGGAGAGGATGACCACCATCCAGGCCAATGTGGAGAGCGAGTAGCGGAAACCGAACTGTATGATCTTGTTCCACACGTGCAGGCACATGGCAAAGATGATTTGTATGAAGCCCAAGATGAGCGAGAGGTTGAACATCTGGCTGTTGTCGAGCGACACGGCTGCTCCTATCTTGTCCAGGAAGGGGACGTTGAGCGTGTAGAGGTTGAAACCGAAGAAGGCGCCCGAGAGGAAGCCGAAGACGAAGGCCGAGAGGCCCATGGTCATGAGCAGATTGAGGGCGGAGCGTACACCGTCGCTCATCTTCTTGATGAACGCCTTGGCCAACAGCACAGCCACAACGATGAACAGGCCGTAGCCCGAATCGCCCAGACAGAGACCGAAGAATACGGTGTAGAAGGGGGCGAAGAAGGGGGTGAGGTCGAGTTCGTTGTACTTGGGCAGCATGTAGAGGCTGGTGATCATCTCGAACATGCGGAAGAAGCGGTTGTTCTTCATGCAGATGGGGATGTCGTCGCCGGGCGTCGGGTCGCTAATCTGGTACCAAGCCGTGTTGTCGGCAAAGGCCTGGTCCAACTCGGCCTGACGGGCGGCGGGTATCCAGCCGTTGAGCACCATCAGATGGTCGGAAGCGGCTGTGCCGGTGCCTTCGCGGACGGTGTCGAACTGCATCTTGGCGTTCAGCACGCGCAGAGCCTCTTCGACGTTTGCCAGTTCCTGTTGCGATACCTGGGTCAGAGCCTCGGTCTCCTGCTTCAGTTTCTGAGCCAGTGCGGCATGGTCGGCCTGTAGCTGGCTCTGCGAAATCTGGGGCAGAGTGAGGCGTGTGGCGGGCAGACTGCCCTCGGTGGCCGCATTTTGCGAAGCAACGAGTACGAAGTAGGTACTCTTGTTGGCCTCGCTGACGGCCATGACGGGGTACTCCCCTCTGATTTGCTTCTCAAAGACTTTGGTGGGTGCCACGTAGAATTGCAGTTCGCAGCCTGCGGCTGCCAGTTGGCCTTGCACCTTTTCGGGGTCGAATTGGCCCCAGGGCTGCAGCTGGGCCAGTTGGGCTGTCTGCTCGGCATCGCGGCGGCGAAGGTCGGCCAGGTGGGTGAAGCGGTCGGCCAGGGAGAGGAGGGTTTCTGGGGCCTTAGGGTCATTAGAGGCATTAGGGGCCTTAGGGTTATTAAGGGCCTTAGGGGCTTCTGGGGATTTGGAAACCTTGGCGGCCTCCAGCAGGCCTGTCATCTCCTTCTGCAAGGCTGTCAGCTGACGTATCTGCTCCACATAGCCCGAGAGGGTCTCGGACTGCTGCGGACTGACCTCGCTGGTCACCACATGCATGACGCCCAGGTTCTGCAGGCGGTGGAGGAAGTCTTCGTATTCCCGATGATAGACCAGGAAGGTGAGTTTTTTCATTTTCTCTATCATGCCGTGGCCTCCTTTCCTTCTTCCTCAGCCTTGCGTTTTTCTTGCAGGGACTTCAGAATCTTTTGTGAGGACTTGGAGAGGTTCTCTTCGTCCTCCATGAAACGTTTAATCTTGCGCACCGCTTCCTGATAGCCGGGTATCTGCACTTTCTCGAAGAGGTTTACCTTTTGGGTGGTCTTCTTGCGGGCGTGCTCGAGCAGTCCCGTCTTGGCCATCACGAACTCGCGCTCGACGGCCGTCTTGGCGAGTCCCTGCAGCAGATTGATGCCGTCGAAGTACCACTTGGGCGCACTGAACAGGCCGAAGGGGCGAACGGCGAGTTGGATGTTGGTGAGGATGGGGACTCTGACGCCCGCTATCTTCTTCACATCCATCTCTACGTCCTTCAGACTGACAAGCGAGGTGTCGAACTCGCCCCAGAGGGCGTACATCCGCTCGTAGCCTGCAATCTGCTCCTGCAGTTTGCGCTCAAGTTCCTCGGCCTCCTCCTTGCATTTCTTCACCTCGAGGCGCAGTGCCGTCTCCTTGCTCTTGATGATGGGCAGGGTGCGCTGGCGCATCTTGAGGTTTTTCTCAATCTGCTGGAGCGATGTCTTGTTGTACTGGAACTTTATAGCCATTCGTTATTTCCAATAGATGTCGGTGAATTCTTTCTTGATATTGACTTCCTCGAGTTTGAAGTACTTGCGGAAGAGGCTCCAGGTGACGTCGAGCATCTCCTCGGTGTCGAGGTTGACGTCGATGGCCAGCAGCTTCGAGGCGTAGTCCTTGGCAAAGTCGAGGCAGCGGTTGTCGTAGTCGGTGAGGTCGAAACCGTTCTCCAGCTTCGTCTTTGCGTTGGCGGCATCGGCGTAGAGTCGGATGGCGGCGTTCATGACCTGAGAGTGGTCCTTGCGGGTCTTCTTTCCGGCCACGAGCTGCTTCAGACGGCTGAGCGAGCGGAAGGGGTCGACAACGACCTTGCCGATGTCGGAGTCGCGGCGCAGATAGAGCTGACCTTCGGTGATGTAACCGGTGTTATCGGGCACGGCGTGGGTGATGTCACCGCCGGAGAGGGTGGTCACGGCGATGATGGTGATGCTGCCGCCGCCTGCGCTCTCGGGGAACTGCGCTGCCTTCTCGTAGATCTTGGCCAGGTCGGAATAGAGCGAACCGGGCATGGAGTCCTTCGAAGGAATCTGGTCCATGCGGTTCGACACGATGCTCAGCGAGTCGGCATACGAGGTCATGTCCGTCAGGAGCACCAGCACGGTCTCGTGCTTCTCCACTGCGAAGTACTCGGCTGCGGTCAGTGCCATGTCGGGGACGAGCAGACGCTCCACAGCGGGGTCTTCGGTGGTGTTGATGAAGGAGATGATGCGGTCGAGCGCACCGGCGTTAGAGAACGTGTTGCGGAAGAAATAGTAGTCGTCGTTGGTCATACCCATACCGCCGAGGATGATCTTGTCGGCCTTGGCGCGCATGGCCACGAGGGCCATCACCTCGTTGAAGGGCTGGTCGGGGTCGGCAAAGAAGGGAATCTTCTGACCGGAAACCAGCGTGTTGTTGAGGTCGATACCGGCAATACCCGTGGCGATGAGTTCGCTGGGCTGCTTGCGGCGTACGGGGTTCACCGAGGGACCGCCGATTTCCACTTCCTTACCCTCAATCTCCGGTCCGCCGTCGATGGGTTGTCCGTAGGCATTGAAGAAGCGGCCTGCCAACTGGTCGCTGACCTTCAGCGTGGGGGCCTTGCCGAGGAAGGTGACTTCGGCATTGGTGGGGATGCCACCTGTGCCCTCGAACACCTGGAGGGTGACGTCGTCGCCCATAATCTTCACCACCTGGGCCAGGCGGCCGTTGATGGTGGCCAGTTCGTCGTAGCCCACGCCCTTTGCCTTCAGCGAGCAGGTGGCCTTCGTAATCTGGCTAATCTGTGTATATACTTTCTGAAATGCTGTTGCCATAGTATTCTCTTCTTATAACATTGCTTCTATTTGCTTCTTGAAGTCGTAGTACTGATTGCTCTTGTACTCCGAGTAGTTCATCTGCTTGCACAGGTTGATCATCTTCTTGAAGTAGTCGGTAACCTCCAGGAAGGTGTCGAACTTGTAGTCTTCCTTGTCGCAGATGCGGGTCACGAGGTTCAGGATTTCCTCCTGGCGCTCCAGCGGAGTCACGGCGTCCACTTCGTCGAAGGCATCCTGCTGCAGGATGACGTAGTCGATGATTTCCGACTTCCAGAACGTCACATGGTAGTCGACGGGCACACCGTCGTCGCCCAGGATGTTGATTTGCTCGGCAATCTCCTTACCACGCTGCATGCGGGTCTTCAGGGCCAGGACCTTCGGAATCCACTCTTCGTTGATGTGGCCCTTGATGTACTCGGCAAACTCGGGATATTCCAGATACTTCGAATAGGAGTCGATGGGGTTGACGGCAGGATAGCGCTTCTTGTCGGCGCGGTCCTGCTCCAGGGCGTAGAAGCAGCGGGCCACCTTCTTGGTGTTCTCCGTCACGGGCTCCTTCAGGTTACCACCGGCAGGCGATACGGTTCCGAGGAACGTCACCGAACCGACCTCGCCGTTGCGCAGATAAACGTATCCGGCACGACCGTAGAAGTTCGAAATCAGGGCACCGAGGTCCATGGGGAAGGCATCGGGGCCAGGCAGTTCCTCCATACGGTTGGACATCTCGCGCAAGGCCTGTGCCCAACGCGATGTGGAGTCGGCCATGAGGAGGACGCGCAGGCCCATCGAACGATAGTACTCGGCCATGGTCATGGCAGTGTAGACGGAAGCCTCACGGGCAGCCACGGGCATGTTCGAGGTGTTGGCGATGATGATGGTGCGCTCCATCAGCTTGCGACCTGTGTGGGGGTCCACCAGTTCGGGGAACTCGGTGAAGATTTCCACAACCTCGTTGGCACGCTCACCGCAGGCTGCGATGATTACGATGTCGGCCTCGGCCTGCTTCGAGATGGCGTGCTGCAAAACGGTCTTACCCGTACCGAAGGGACCGGGGATGAAGCCCGTACCGCCCTCTACGATGGGGTTGAACGTGTCGATGGTGCGCACGCCGGTTTCCAGCAACTTGAAGGGGCGGGGCTTCTGCTTGTAGTTGGTCATGGCGAACTTCACGGGCCAGTGCTGCACCATGTCCACCTTCACTTCGTTGCCCTGTTCATCGGTGAGCACGGCGATGGTGTCGTGGATTTTGTATTGACCCTTCGGCACGATGCTCTTCACCGTGGCCACGCCCTTCAGCTGGAAGGGTACCATGATTTTCAGAGGCTGGTGGTTTTCCTCCACCTTACCCAGCCAGTCGCTCTCCTGCACCCGGTCGCCCACCTTGGCCAGAGGCTCGAAGTCCCAGAGGCGGTCGGCATCGAGGGGCTCGGTGTACTGGCCGCGCTTGAGGAACACGCCCTCCATTTTGTCGAGGTCGTTCTGCAGACCATCGTAGTTCTTACTCAGCATGCCGGGACCCAACTGAATCTCCAGCATGTGGCCGGTAAATTCGGCCTCGGCACCCACCTTCAGACCGCGAGTGCTCTCGAACACCTGCACGTAGACGTCCTGGCCTACCACCTTGATGACCTCAGCCATCAGGCGGTCGCCGCCAGTCGTGATGTAGCATATTTCTCCCTGCAGCACGGGCCCATCCACGCGGAGGGTGACCATGTTGGAGACTACGCCACTAACTTTTCCTTTTGTCATGTCGTTATATTGTTTTTATTTTATTGTCTTGATGATGAATTCAGAGGGAACTTCTGCCTCGCCACGCAGGTCATGAATAATCTGCTCAAACGTTTCCTTACCCTCTTCTGGGTCGAGGTGCGACCAGCGTTCCTGTATCTCCAAGCGGCACAAATAGGCAAAAACAGCCTCAACGGAGAAGGTGTCGGCAAACGTTTCCGTCTCCAGCCACTCCCACTTTAAGGCGTCCAGCATGCGTTCTTTCCTGACGGGATCTTCCTCGTCCACGATTTTCATCACTTCAGGAACAAAGTCGTATAGCCCAGAGAGTCCGAAGTCGCGGGCGTCGCTGGTTCGAAGCATATCTGCCATCTCGCCTTCGCCCTTCACGTAGTCGGCCACACGCCACCCCTGCCGACGGGCAATCATGGCCGTCATCAGGTTCGTCACGTCCAAGTTCAACTGATACCAGCGACGCATCAGCCCATCCTTGCAATGCTCCGTACAGTAAAGGTAGTAGCTAAGCAGTATCTCGTCCTCAGCGTACCAGCCCTTGAGCTCATGGTTCTGGGCATAGTCGCGTACGAACTGGAGCATGAACTGCGGGTATGGGCTTTGCCCCACTTCCACTTCGTCGGCCTGTGCTATGAGTTCCAGGAGTTCCGAACGACCGTAGTTGCCGTTCTCTTCCAACTCGGCCTCAGGATTGCGGAGCAAGCGCACCACGTTGCGGCAGTCGTGCCGGAGAAACAGGAAGCGCAACAGCGTTGCGTCCCGTCGCCCCATCTCGGCCTGCAGTTCCTGGCGCAGTTCCGTTATGGAATAACCCGGCTGAGTGTCCGAAAGTTTCAGTTCGGGCAATCCGGCCATTATGCAATAGTAGTTGCCCATCTTAGAAAAGCATTTCTACGAGTTGCGGACGCAAGAAGGCCTTGAAGTAGGCCTCAAACTCCTCCTTACCAAACTGCACTTTGTACGAACCATCCTGAGGCTGAATGGTGAAAAGCGTATCCACACCGTTCACCTTCTCAATCTTCAGGCCTTTGTCCAGCAACTGCTTGGCATGCTGCATGAAGTAGGCCTTCAGCCCCTCGGCGTCCTTGGCAGTGATGACTGCGGGAGCATCGCCCTGCCACTTCTCGGCCAGCGTGACGGCAAACTTACCAAGGAAGTCCTTGTCCCCGGCAAGTTTCTGCACCTCTTCGCCCACCACCGTGTCGGTCAGCACGTTCGCCACCTCGCTCTTCAGTGCGTTCAGAGCCTGGCCAGTGTAGAGCTTCAACTCGTTTTTGGTGTTTGCATCCAGTTCGGCAGCGTTCTTCTTAGCCACCTGCTCGATTGCCTGTGCCTGTTCCTTGGCCTCAGCCACGATTTTCTCGGCCTGCTGACGTGCTTCAGCCACGATGCGCTCGGCCTCTTGCTGGCCTTTCTCGACTCCCTCACGGTAAATCTTTTCAGTGAGTTCCTGAATCTTTTCCATTGTATAATAATTTATATATTGTTATTCACGGCGCGAAGGTACAAAAAAAAATCGAGCTTTACAAAAAAAAACAGCCTATCCAACAGGACAGGCTGCATGTTTTTTTGTTTTGCTCTAAATATCAGAGGCTGATAGCGCCGCTGGGACATGCGTCAGCACATGTGCCGCACTCGGTGCATTCGTCGGGATTGATGCTGTAGATTTCGCCCTCAGAGATAGCGCCAACGGGGCATTCGTCGATGCAAGTACCACAAGCAACACAGTCGTTTCCAATTACGTAAGCCATAGTATAAAAGTTTAAAGTTTAAAGTTTAATTTTGATGCATTCTCTCTTTTACGTAGGGCAAAGGTAATCATTTTTAGTGATTCTATCCTAATATTTCGGCAAATATTTTCATTTTACTAATCAAAAATTGTGATTCGAGCAATAAATCAAGGCCCGAAAGCGTTTATTGAAAATGAGAAAATGAGAAAATGAGAAAGATTATGAAAGATAGACGTTTTGGAGGAAAGTGGCCGCTGCGGCTGCTTGGCCTTCTCATTTTCTCATTTTCTCATTTTCTCATCCCTACCCAGCATCTCTGTGCCCAGGAGCGCAAGGTGCAGCATCGTCCCTACCTGGACATGCGCCGCCTCCACTGGGGCTTCATGTTCGGCCTGCAGATGCAAGACATGGAACTGAAGAACAACGGATTCACCGACCCCACGACGGGCGAACAATGGTACGCCGACGTCGACTGCTACAATCCAGGATTCATCGTCGGCATACTGGGCGAGATGCGGCTCTCCAAGCACTTTGCCCTGCGCGCCACCCCGTCGATGTACTTCGGCCAGAAGCGCATCTGGTTCCACGAACAGACCTCAGGACGCGACACCACGCAGGTGCTGAAGTCTGCCTACATCGCAGTCCCCATCACCGTGAAGATGGCCGCACCACGATACAACAACTTCCGCCCCTACTTCGTGGCAGGCGCAGCTCCGGCCATAGACCTCACCAGCCACAAGCACCGCGCCATCTCCACCAAACCCTTCGACTGCTTCATCGAGATAGGCCTGGGGTGTGACATCTATCTGCCCTTCTTCAAACTCATACCCGAACTGAAGTTTTCCTTCGGCCTGATGGACATTCTGAAGAAGAAGCGCACCGACCTGATTGATGGTTCGCTCATGAAGTACACCAACTCACTCGATGCCGCACACACCAAGATGATTACCCTGACGCTCTACTTCGAGTAGGCCTGCTCATGCACACCCTTGACAGCGCGGCCGCTGGGGTCATTCAGGTTCCGGAAGGCAGCATCCCACTCCAAGGCAACAGCCGTACTGCAGGCCACCGAGGCCTCCTGGTTCACGCTACGGGCAGCAGAATCAGAAGGAAAATGTTCTTCGAAGATACTTCGATAGTAATACTCCTCCTTATTCAAAGGGGGATTGATGGGGAAGCGTTCGGCGGCATGTTCCATTTGTTCGTCGGTGACGGCTTCGGAGGTGATGCGCTTCAAGGTGTCAATCCACGAATACCCGACGCCGTCCGAGAACTGCTCCTTCTGCCGCCAGGCAACTTCCTCTGGCAGCATGTCTGCAAAGGCCTCTCGCACGATTTTCTTTTCTATGGTCCTTCCCGGGCACATCTTTGCTTCGGGGTTCAGACGCATGGCAACATCGAGAAACTCCTTGTCGAGGAAGGGCACGCGCCCCTCCACGCCCCATGCCGACAGACTCTTGTTGGCACGCAGGCAATCGTAGAGATGGAGTTTCGACAGTTTGCGCACGGTCTCCTCGTGGAAGGCCCGGGCCGAGGGAGCCTTGTGGAAATAGAGGTAACCCCCGAAAATCTCGTCAGCCCCCTCGCCCGAAAGCACCATCTTGATGCCCATCGACTTGATGACGCGAGCTAACAGATACATGGGCGTGGAGGCACGGACGGTGGTGACATCGTAAGTCTCGATATAGTAGATGACATCGCGCAGGGCATCGAGGCCCTCCTGGATGGTGTAATTGATTTCGTGATGCACCGTGCCAATATGTTCGGCCACCAGCCGCGCCTTTGCCAAGTCAGGCGCCCCCTTCAGTCCTACGGCAAAGGAGTGGAGACGCGGCCAATAGGCCCTGCTCCGAGAATCGTCTTCGATGCGCATCTCCGAATACTTCTCGGCTATGGCAGAGATGACGCTGGAGTCGAGACCTCCCGAGAGCAGGACCCCGTAAGGGACATCACTCATCAACTGCCGCCGGACAGCATTCTCCAGTGCTTCGCGAATGGTCTCCGGCGTAGCGGCATTGTCCTTGACGGCATCATAGTCGAACCAGTCGCGACGGTAATATCTCGTAATCGACGAAGGGCGGCCGCCCTCACTCCAGAGATAGTGCCCTGGCGGGAACGGTTCGTAATGCTCACAATGCCCCTCGAGGGCTTTCAGTTCAGAGGCCACGTAAACCATGCCCTCTTTGTCCCTACCAATATATAAAGGAATGACGCCGATGGGGTCGCGAGCAATCAGAAAGGCATCTCGTTCCTCGTCGTAGAGCACGAAGGCGAAGATGCCGCTAAGTTCCTCCAGAAAGTCGATGCCGCGGTCGCGATAGAGGGCCAAAATCACCTCGCAGTCGCTGCCCGTCTGAAAATCGTAGGCCCCGGCATAGCGGCGACGGAAGTCCTGATGATTATAAATCTCACCATTCACAGCAAGCACCTGTTTTCCATCGGGGGAGAACAGCGGCTGGCCGCCACTCTCGGGGTCTACGATGCTCAACCGTTCGTGAGCCAGAATGGCCGACCCGCCACAATATACGCCACTCCAGTCCGGTCCGCGATGACGGATCTTCCGGCTCATCTGCAGCGCTTTCTGCCGCAATTCCGGTGTCTGCTGCCGGATGTTCAGTATAGATACAATTCCACACATACTATGTAATTAATAATTAAGAATTAAGAATTAAGAATTTCCGTTCGAACTTGTTCCCTTGCGTAGCCCCCTTCTCATTTTCTCATTCTCACTCCACCGTGACGCTCTTTGCCAGATTACGCGGGCGGTCCACATCCTTTCCCTTGCAGACGGCAATGTGGTAGGCCAACAGTTGCAACGGGATGGACGCCAGCAGGGGTTGGAAACATTCGAGCGTGTCGGGCAGCGTGACGACGTGGTCGGCATACTTCTGAATCCGGGTGTCGCCCTCTGTGACAAGCGCTGTGACGCGTCCCCCTCGGGCACGCACCTCCTGAATATTGCTGATGACCTTCTCGTAAAGGTGATCGTGGGTGGCAATGACGAAGACGGGCATCTCCGAGTCGATGAGGGCAATGGGACCGTGTTTCATTTCGGCCGCAGGATAGCCCTCGGCATGGATATAGGATATCTCTTTCAGCTTCAGTGCACCCTCCAGGGCCACCGGAAAGTTGTAGCCGCGCCCCAGATAGAGGCAATTTTTGGCATACGTGAAGATGGGCGCCAGGTGCCGAATCTGTTCGTTGGTCTTCAGTGCCAACTCCATTTTCCGAGGCATCAGCGTAAGTTCTTTCACCATCTCGCCATATTGTTCGTCCGAAACGCTTCCACGCTCTTTGGCCAAACAGAGAGCCAGCATGGACAGCACAGCAACCTGTCCCGTAAAGGCCTTGGTGGAGGCTACGCCAATCTCCGGCCCCACATGGATGTAGGTTCCTGTGTCCGTTGCACGGGGAATGCTGGAGCCGATGGCGTTGCAGACACCGTAGATGAAGGCTCCTCGTTCCTTTGCCAGCTGGACGGCCGCCAACGTGTCGGCAGTCTCGCCGCTCTGCGAGATGGCTATCACCACATCGTCCTTCGTCACCACAGGGTTGCGATAGCGAAACTCCGAGGCATACTCCACCTCGCAGGGAATGCCGCACAGGCTCTCGAAGAGTTGTTTCCCGACAAGTCCCGCGTGCCACGATGTGCCACATGCCACCATCACGATGCGCTTTGCCCCAAGCAATCTTTGGCGATGGTCAATCATGGCCGACAGCGTCACATGGTTGCCCTCCACATTGATTCGTCCCCGCATGCAATTCATCAGGCACTCCGGTTGCTCGAAGATTTCCTTCAGCATAAAGTGTTCGTAACCACCCTTCTCTATCTGTCCGAGATCGATATCGACCGTTTTCACCTTCAGTTCCTGCTCCTCGCCCAAGATGGTAATCACCCTAAGTTCTTCGTCCAGACGTATCAGCGCAATGTTGCCGTCTTCCAGATACACCACCCTGTCCGTATATTCGACTATCGGACTGGCATCAGAGCCCAAGAAGAACTCATCCTCGCCAATGCCCACCACCAGGGGACTCTGTTTGCGTGCAGCCACAATCTGCCGGGGCTCGCGCCTGTCAAGGATGGCAATGGCGTATGCCCCTATCACCTGATGGAGTGCCACCTGCACGGCCTCGAGCAGCGGCAGGTTTTTCTTCTCCATGATGTATTCCACCAGCTGCACCAGCACCTCCGTGTCGGTGTCGCTCCTGAACTCCACTCCCTCGGCCTGCAACCGCACCTTGATGTCGGCATAGTTTTCGATGATGCCATTGTGGATGATGGCCAGGTTGCGACTCCTTGAATAGTGGGGATGGGCGTTGCGCGCCGACGGCTCGCCGTGGGTTGCCCATCTTGTGTGAGCGATGCCCACACATCCCGAAACATCCTTGTCGTTACAATACTCGGTCAGGTTGTCAACCTTTCCCTTGGTTTTATACACATTGAGTTCGCCGCACTCACCGATCATGGCAACGCCGGCACTGTCATAGCCGCGATACTCCAGTCGCTTCAGGCCTTTTATCAAAATCGGGTATGCCTGTTTCTTTCCGATGTATCCTACGATTCCACACATACGATATAATTTAAAATTAAGAATTAACAATTAAGAATTAAGAATTAAATGCGTAGCACCTTTTCTCAACTTCTCATTTTTACCTTCGGTCGAGTCTGCTTCCTCTCGGCAATGCTCATGCAAGCATGGCATTGCCCTCGCTTAATCGCAGACTTCTCATTTTCTCAAAATAATTCACGAACGCCTGATTCACGAGGCGGTTGCCACCCGGAGTGGGATACCGCCCCGTGAAGTACCAGTCGCCGGGATGGTCAGGACAGGCAACGTGCAAGCCTTCGACGGTCTGGAAAACGAACTCGACAGGCGTCTCCATCCCCAGCGGACGAAGCATCTCGGCCATCTTCAGATTGATTTCCTCTGTGGTGAACGGCCGGTAAACGTCGCAGACACGATTGCTTTGTTCGGCCACAGGTTTGCGCAATTCTGCCAGACAGGCCTCATATACATCATTCATCAACTGCCCCATGCCACGTTCCTCGATGAGGACGATGGCAGCCCGGAAGGCACAGAACTCCTCCAGACGGGCCATATCGATGCCGTAGTAGTCGGGATAGCGCACCTGGGGCGAACTGCTCACCATCACTATCTTCCTTGGGTGCAGGCGGTCGAGAATCTTGAAGATGCTCTCGCGCAATGTGGTTCCGCGAACGATGGAGTCGTCGATGATGACCAGATTGTCCTCCCGTGGACGCAGAGAACCGTAGGTAATGTCATAGACATGCGAAGCCAGGTCGTTGCGGGACCCTGCTTCTGTGATGAAGGTGCGGAGCTTGATGTCCTTCCATGCCACCTTTTCGCTGCGCACGTCCAGTCCCCGGCCTCGCAGGCCCTCCATCATTCCGTAGAAAGCCACCTCCGCCGTATTGGGGATGAAGGAGAACACCGTATGCCCCACATCGCCGTCGATAGCCCTGAGGATGGGTTCCGCGAGTTGCTGTCCCAGTTGCTTGCGCTCGTGGTAAATGTCGCGGTCGGAACCTCTGCTGAAATAGATGCGCTCGAATGAACAACTTGCCCGCTGCCTGGCCTCCAAGATAGTCTCCAGAGCCCAAGCGCCATTTTTGTGGATAATCAAGGCCTGGCCCGGAGGCAGTTCGCAGACATCGTCGCAGTTGAGATTGAAGGTCGTCTGCAACACGGCCCGTTCGCTGGCTACAGCCACCACCTCGTCATTCTGGCAGAAATAGGCCGGACGTATTCCCCACGGGTCGCGCATGGCAAACATCTCGCCACTGCCCGTCATGCCGCACATCACGTAGCCCCCGTCGTAGTCGGCCATCGTGGTGCGAAGCACATTGGCCATCCGTAGGTGATCCTCCGTGTAGTGCGTGATGTCAGTGCCTTCCAGGCCCTTCTCCTTTGCCTCGACAAACAGGCGCTCCACCTCACGATCCAAGCGATGCCCCATCAGTTCGAGCGTGATGTACGAATCGCTGTAGATGCGTGGCGACTGTCCCTGCATCACCATCTTGCCGAATATCTCGTCGATGTTTGTCATGTTGAAGTTTCCACAGAGGCAGAGATTCTTCGCCCTCCAGTTGTTGCGGCGCAGGAAGGGGTGGACGTACTGCAGGCCGCTCTTCCCTGTTGTGGAATAGCGGAGGTGTCCCATATAGAGCTGTGCGGCCGTCCATTCGGGTGTCACGTGGTCGAAGACTTCGTCGATGGCCGTCTTTCCCAATGCCTTCACCCGAAACATATATTCGGTGCCCACCACGGCGTTCATGTCCACGCAGGCAATGCCGGCACCCTCCTGCCCACGGTTGTGCTGCTTCTCCATCATCAGATAGAGTTTGCCGAGGCCGTAGGACACCGTTCCATACTTCTCTTTATAGTAGTTCTGCGGCTTTAGCAGCCTCACCAAGGCCACGCCGCATTCATGCTTCAGAGGTTCCATATCAGATGCAGGCTTTAACGAACGACATGAACAGGGGATGCGGGCGGAGCACCGTGGAGGAGTATTCGGGGTGGAATTGCGTGCCGATGTACCAACGCAGGGACGGCACTTCCACTATCTCCACCAACTGGGCGTCCGGGTTGATGCCCACGCACCTCATGCCCCCGGCCTCGTATTCCTCTTTATATAGGTTGTTGAATTCATACCGATGGCGGTGCCTTTCCCTAATCTTCGCAGCGCCGCCGTATGCCTCGCAGGCACGACTGCCTTTGGTGAGTTCGCAGTCGTATGCCCCCAGTCGCATGGTGCCGCCCATGTTCGTCACGCTCTTCTGTTCCTCCATCAGGTCGATGACGGGATGCTTCGTCGCGGCATCCATCTCCATGCTGTTGGCGTCCTCGAATCCCAGCACGTTACGTGCAAACTCCACGACCATCATCTGCATGCCCAGACAGATGCCAAAGGTGGGGATGTCGCGGGTACGTCCGTATTCGGCAGCGATGATTTTCCCCTCAATGCCACGCTGGCCAAAGCCGGGACAGATGAGCAAGCCCGCCATGCCCTCGAACAGCGAGGCAACGTTCTCACGGGTCACCTCCTCGCTGTTGACGAAATGGAGCCTTGCCCTGACGCCGTTGTAGATGCCCGCCAGATTGAGGCTTTCGCGGATGCTCTTGTAGGCATCCTGCAGGTCGTACTTACCCACGAGGGCAATATGCACCTCGGTGGTGGCCTTGCGCTGTTTGTCGAGGAACTCGCGCCAGGGCTTCATGGCCGGCGTTTCTCCGACAGGGATGCCTATCTTGCGCAGGATGGCGGCGTCCAGCCCCTGCCGCTGCATGCTGACGGGCACCTCGTAGATGCTAGGCATGTCCTCGCTCTGCACCACACACTCCAGGTCGACGTTGCAGAAGGAGGCCACCTTCAGGCGCAAGGCATCATCGAGGTGCCGCTCCGTCCGCAGTACCAGTATGTCGGGCTGTATGCCCATGCCCTGCAGTTCCTTCACCGAGTGCTGGGTGGGTTTCGTCTTCAGTTCGCTTGCCACCTTCAGATAGGGGACATAGGTCAGATGCACGCACACGGCGTCGCGCCCCAACTGCCACCGAAGCTGGCGGATGGCCTCCATGAACGGTGCACTCTCGATGTCACCGATGGTGCCACCGATTTCCGTAATCACGAAGTCCAGCGGCTGCTTCGTGGCGTTCAGCATGATGCGCCGCTTTATCTCGTCCGTTATGTGCGGCACCACCTGGATGGTGCGCCCCAGATAATCGCCACGGCGTTCGCGGTCGATGACAGCCTTGTAGATGCGCCCCGTTGTGACGCTGTTGTCGCACGTTGTCTCTATGCCCACGAATCGCTCGTAGTGCCCCAGGTCGAGGTCGGTCTCCATACCGTCCGCCGTCACGTAGCACTCGCCGTGCTCATTAGGGTTCAGCGTTCCCGGGTCGATGTTGATGTAGGGGTCGAACTTCTGTATCGTCACCTTGTAGCCACGTGCCTGCAGCAGTTTGCCGATGCTGGCGGAGATGATGCCCTTTCCGAGTGAAGAAACCACGCCGCCCGTCACGAAGATGTACTTTGTATCCATTTTACCAAAAACCTATTAACCTATATAACGTTTTGTCACATTTCTGCGCAAAGTTACGACATTCTGATTTAATATACAAATAATTTAGCACAAAACGTCTTGTAAAATAATTCACACTGGAAGGTTTACACGCGCGCATACATAATAATTTATGTGAAAAAATCGTCACATCGTCACTTTTGGGCCTCATCGGGCTTATTGAGAACATGTTAGACCAGTGACGATATGCGTGACGATAGGGTGAAAAAGTGACGATATGACTCGTCCTGAAATAGGTTGACTCGTCGCAATGCCTCGCACCGGGGCACCGGCAGGCATGGGCTCGTCCCACGTATGGGACGCGATTGTCCCACGTATGGGACGCGGCTGTCCCACGCATGGGACGAGGCCAAACCTGCCGAGGACTACGGCGGGAGGAGGTCAGATGTGGAACCCGACTCCAGCCAGGAGGTAGAACTTCTTCGAGTCGGGATTCGTGGCAAGGCCGACATGGACGGGCAGGCGATATTTCTCCTTGAGCAGAAAGTTCTTGGTGGCCGTCAGCGAGATGCTGGTGACGGCAAAATGGGTGTTGCCATAGAGCGTAGTCCGCCAGGGAACCATGCCCAGCGAGGCCTGCCAGTCGAGCGTGGTAAGCCGGAAAGGCACGGACAATTCCAGATAACTGCTATAGGCCCGCTTGCCACTCTTGTTCAGTCCGTCGTTGCCGGAGAAGTTGGTGTACCACTTGACGGCAAGGAAGTCGAAATCGTAGCCGACATAAGCCTCCCAGATGTGCGTGGTCTTGCCGTTGCGGTACTGGAAGTAGTTGCCCTGCGAGAACCAGTAGTCGGTTATGCCGACGCTAAATCCCCCGTAGGTATAGTCCAGCGTGAAGTCCAGCTCCTTGGTGTCGGCCCAGTTGCTGATTCCCACGTGTCCCCACGCCGAGAGGCTCAGTCCCTTGTAACCTACTCCCAACGTAGGCTGCATGCCAACATTGCCCAAGTCCTGTCCGCGCCAAATGTATTGGGCGACAAGGTCTATGCCTGCAGTAGCCTCCACCTTCTCTCTATCTTGTGCGCCTGCCGTGGTCAGTCCGACCACGGACAGGGCGATAATCAACAATCGTTTCATAGCAAGCATTCTTTTCGTTTCTTAATTGTAGCACGTCTCGCCGTGCTCATAGATGTCCAGCCCCTCGTCCTCGATGCGTGCCGGGACGCGCAGGCCGTGCAGTTTCTGGATGCCATAGAAGAGAACAAAACCGCAGGCGGCAGCCCAAAGGTCGATAACAAGAATGCCAAAACACTGAGCCCCGAAGAAGCCCCAACCATGGCCATAAAGGGCACCGCTGCCAGTGGAGAGCAGGCCCGTCAGCACCGTGCCCAAGATGCCGCAAACACCATGAACGGAGGATGCGCCCACGGGATCGTCGATGTGCAGGCGATGGTCGATAAACTCAATGGAATAGACGAGCACGATGCCACAGACAAGACCAATGACGACGGCTCCGACGGGCGAGACGAGGTCGCATCCCGCCGTCACCCCGACAAGTCCTGCCAACACACCGTTCAGCGTGAGGGAGAAGGAGGGTTTGCCATACCGAAGCCACGTGAGGAACATCGTGGCCACTCCGCCAGCGGCAGCCGCCAGATTGGTGGTGAGGAAGACGTGGCTGATGGCCATCCGATTGACGGCCCCGGAGGCTGCCAACTGAGAACCGGGATTGAATCCGAACCAACCCATCCAAAGGATGAAGACACCCAGTGCGGCCAACGTGAGCGAGTGGCCGGGAATGGCGCGGCTGCTGCCGTCCTTGGCATACTTGCCGCGACGGGCACCCAGAGCCATCGCACCAATCAGCGCCAGGACACCTCCTACGCTGTGCACGATGGCCGAACCGGCAAAGTCGTGGAACACGTCGCCGAAGGTCTGCATCATGAATCCGTCGGCCGCATCGTTGCAGAGCCAACCGCCGCCCCACGTCCAATGCCCCTCGACGGGATAGATGAACAGCGATATGACGGCACTGTAAATGACGTACATCGAGAACTTGGTGCGCTCGGCCATAGCACCGCTGACTATCGTGGCCGAGGTGGCACAGAATACCGTCTCGAATATCAAGAAACCTTCCGTGGGCAGACTGCCCTCATAGAATGAAAGGGTCCCCCAGTTGGGTGCGCCAATGAACCCCCCACCGTCCGAGCCGAACATAAAACCAAAGCCCACGAACCAGAACAGCAGCGATCCGAACATGAAGTCTACAAAGTTTTTGAAAAGGATGTTGGCCGTGTTCTTGCTCCGCGTGAAACCTGCCTCGCACAGCGCAAAACCAGGCTGCATGAAGAATACCAACATAGCGGCCAATAACATCCATACCGTATCCAAAGATAGTGCTATATCGTTCATAACAATTTGCTATTTATAAGTTAATGTATAACCGGATTATTTCTTATCTCGCAGCACGGTGTCGCCGTGCTCGCCAGTGCGAATGCTCCAGGTGTCTATCATATCGCTCACGAAGATGCGCCCATCGCCCACCTCGCCCGTATGGGCCGTCTGAATGATGACCCTGACGGTGGGGTCGACAAACTGGTCACGGCAAACGATGGTTATGGCCACACGCTCAATCACATCCGTAGAGTACTGTACACCACGATAGATGCGCTCCTGCCGGCTTTGGCCGATGCCGTGAACGTCGTGATACTCGAACCAGTCGATGTCGGAACCGAGAAGCGCCTCCTTGACCTCCTCAAACTTGGTCTTTCTGATGATTGCTTCAATCTTTTTCATACCTTAAACTAATTAAAAAGTGAGCGTCCTGATTCTTTCATTGCAATGAATCTGGCAGCAAAAGTACAACAATTCTTTATTTCTCACAACATTTTGTCACCGAAAACAGAATAATTATTGACATAAATCAATTATTTTGACCAAAACGATGGAAAAATATCAATTCTTTATTGCCAATATTATCAAAATGCTTAACTTTGCAATGTCGTAAATGACAAATTGATATTAATTTCAAGTAACGTCAAGCAAAATGACACATACAGACATGACAAAAGGTTTATATCAGGAGGCTTACGAGCACGACGCCTGCGGCGTGGGAATGGTGGTGAACATCCACGGAGGCAAGAGTCACGAACTGGTGGACAATGCACTGAGGGTGCTGGAGAACATGGAACATCGGGGAGCCGAGACGCGCGACGGAACAGGCGACGGGGCAGGCATCATGCTGCAGATTCCGCACGAGTTCATCCTGTTGCAGGGCATACCCGTCCCGGAGAAGGGGAAATATGGCACAGGCCTGGTGTTCCTGCCCAAGGAGGAGGAAGAGCAGCAGAAAATCCTCTCGGTGATGATAGAAGAGATAGAGCGCGAGGGGCTGCAACTGATGCATCTGCGCACGGTGCCCACGCGACCGGAGGTGCTGGGCGAGGCCGCACGGAGTGCGGAGCCTGCCATAAAGCAACTGTTCGTGACGGGCGTGAGCGAAGAGAAGGCTCCCGTCCTCGCGCGCACGTTATATATTATAAGGAAAAAGATAGAGCGGCGCATACAGCACCCCGACTTCTACATCTGCTCGCTGTCAAACCAGAACATCATCTACAAGGGCATGCTCACAAGCGGACAGTTGCGCCGATACTTTCCCGACCTGTCAAACCCGTACTTCACCAGCGGACTGGCTCTGGTGCATTCGAGATTCTCGACCAACACCCTGCCGAAGTGGAAACTGGCACAGCCGTTCCGACTGCTGGCCCACAACGGCGAAATCAACACTATCCGAGGCAACCGCGGATGGATGAAGGCCCGCGAGAGCGTACTCGACAGCGAAGTCCTGGGCAGCGTCAGGGAGATTTCGCCCATCGTGGAGGAGGGCATGAGCGACTCGGCCAGCCTGGACAACGTGTTTGAGTTCCTGACCATGAGCGGTCTGAGCCTGCCGCAGGCTATGGCCATACTGGTCCCGGAATCGTTCAACGACAAGAATCCCATCTCGGAAGACCTGAAGGCATTCTACGAATATCACTCCATCCTGATGGAACCCTGGGACGGGCCTGCCGCCCTGTTGTTTGCCGACGGGCGCTACGCCGGCGGCATGCTCGACCGCAACGGACTGCGACCCTCGCGCTATACCATCACCAAGCAGGGCATGATGGTGGTGGCGTCGGAGGTGGGCGTGATGGACTTTGAACCCAGCGACGTGGTCAGCAAGGGACGCTTGCAGCCGGGCAAGATTCTGCTCATCGACACGCAGGAGGGACGCATCTACTACGATGCCGAAATCAAGGAACAACTGGCTAAGGCCCATCCGTATCGCGAATGGCTCAGGGAAAACCGTGTGCAGTTGGAGAACCTGAGGAGCGGGCGCAAGGTGGCCAATTCGGTGACCGACCTTGAGCAGAGACTCATTGCCTTTGGCTATGGTCAGGAGGACATCGACAGGACCATCATCCCCATGGCCACCAACGGTCAGGAGCCAGTTGCCGCCATGGGCAACGACACGCCGCTGGCCGTGCTGAGCGACCGACGGCAGGTGCTGTTCGACTACTTCCGGCAACAGTTTGCACAGGTGACCAACCCCGCCATCGACCCCATACGCGAGGAACTGGTGATGTCGCTGACGGAATATATCGGTGCCGTGGGCACGAACATCCTGACACCCGATGCCTCGAACTGCAAGATGGTGAGACTACCACAACCCGTGCTGACAAACACGCAGCTGGACATACTCTGCAACATCCGGTACAAGGGATTCAAGACCCAGAAACTGCCCATCCTCTTCAACATCGACGAAGGGGCGGAGGGGCTGCACAGGGCCCTCGACGGCCTCTGCCAGGAGGCAGAGCGCAGTGTGGACGACGGAGTGAACTACATCATTCTCAGCGACCGCGACATCGACGCAAAGCACGCTGCCATACCATCGCTGTTGGCCGTCTCGGCCGTCCACCATTACCTGACCGGGGTGGGCAAGCGCGTGCAGACGGCCCTCATCGTGGAGAGCGGCGAAATCCGCGAAACGATGCATGCCGCCCTGCTCCTGGGCTATGGTGCCAGTGCCCTGTGTCCGTACATGACGTTTGCCGTCCTCGACGACCTGGTGCTGCGCGGAAAGATACAGGAGGACTATGCCACGGCCGAAAGGCATTACATCGAGGCAGTGGACAAGGGACTGAAGAAGATTATGTCGAAGATGGGCATCTCCACCATCCGCTCGTATCGGGGAGCAAAGATTTTCGAAAGCATCGGGCTGAGCGAGGACTTGCTGCGCCGCTACTTTGGTACGGAGGTGAGCAGCATCGGCGGCATCGGACTGCAGGAGATTGCACGCGAGGCCGCCTGTCTGCCCGGCGAAGAGCCTCAGCATCGGGCTGACGACGGGCCACTGCTTCGGACAAACGGTCTGTTCTCCTGGCGCAAGGACGGCATTCCCCATGCCTGGAACCCCGAGACCATCTACCGCCTTCAAATTGCCACCCGGACAGGCAGCTACGAAAAGTTTAAGGAATGGGCAACACTGGTGGACAAGAAGGAAAGTCCCATCTTCATTCGCGACTTCTTCGGATGGAAAAAGGCAGCACAGCCGACGCCCATCGACGAGGTGGAGCCTGTGGAGTCCATCGTGAGGCACTTCGTCACGGGGGCCATGTCGTTCGGTGCTCTTAGCATAGAGGCCCACGAGGCTCTGGCACTGGCCATGAACCGGCTCGGCACACGTTCGAACACGGGCGAGGGCGGCGAGGACAATGCGCGCTACCATAGTGAGGTGGACGGAGTGAGCCTGAGCAGCAAGACCAAACAGATAGCCAGCGGGCGCTTCGGCGTGACGGCGGAGTATCTGGTGAATGCCGAGGAGATACAAATCAAGGTGGCGCAGGGTGCCAAGCCCGGCGAGGGCGGCCAGTTGCCGGGCTTCAAGGTGAACGACATCATTGCCAAGACGCGCAATGCCATCCCGGGCATTTCGCTCATCTCTCCCCCTCCCCATCACGATATCTACAGCATCGAGGACCTGGCGCAACTCATCTTCGACCTAAAGAACATCAACCCCGAGGCAGCCGTCAGCGTGAAACTGGTGGCCGAGACGGGCGTGGGCACCATAGCGGCCGGTGTGGCCAAGGCCAAGGCCGACCTCATCGTCATCAGCGGTGCCGAGGGCGGAACGGGAGCCTCGCCTGCCAGCAGCATGCGCTTTGCGGGCATCTCGCCGGAGATAGGTCTGGCCGAGGCTCAGCAGACGCTGGTGATGAACGGTCTGCGCAATCAGGTCCGACTGCAAACGGACGGACAGCTGAAGACGGCCAAGGACGTCGTCGTCATGGCCATGCTGGGTGCCGACGAGTTCTCGTTCGGAACGTTGCCGCTCATCGTCCTGGGGTGCGTCATGATGCGCAAGTGCAACACGAACACTTGCCCCATGGGCGTGGCCACGCAGAATCCCGAACTGCGCAAGCATTTCGAGGGGCGTGCCGAGTATGTCGTGAACTTCTTCACCTTCCTGGCCAGGCAGGTGCGCGAATATCTGAGCGAAATGGGCGTGCGCAGTCTGAAGGACATCATCGGCCGCACGGACATGATAGAGACAAACACAAGGCATGCCACCGACAAGCAGAGAAGCATCGACCTGAGCCGTCTGCTCTTCCGCCCCGACACGGACAAACCCCTGTATTGGAACCGGGGTGCCTTCTCCAAGGTTGCGGGCGTGAAGGACGAGGACATCGTCGGTGCTGCCCGAAGGGCCATCGACGACCTGGAAGAGGTGAATCTTGACTATGCCATCAAGAACACCGACCGCGCCACGACGACGATGCTCAGTGGCGTCATCGCCAGGAGATACGGCGAGGCAGGTCTGCCCGAGGGCACCATCAACATCAGGTTCAGGGGTTCGGCCGGTCAGTCGTTTGGTGCCTTTGCCGTGAAGGGTCTGAACATCAAGCTCGAGGGCGAATGCAACGACTACTTTGGCAAAGGTCTCTCGGGAGGGCGCATCTCCATCTTGCCTCCCAGTCGATGTGGCGACGACTTCCATGCGGAAGAGAACGTCATCGCCGGCAATACGGGACTCTACGGGGCCACCTCGGGCGAGTTGTATGTCAACGGCAGGGTGGGCGAACGATTTGCCGTACGCAACTCCGGGGCCGTCGCTGTCATCGAAGGCGCCGGCGACCACTGCTGCGAATACATGACTGGCGGCCGCGTCGTGGTGCTGGGTGAGACGGGACGCAACTTTGCCGCAGGCATGAGCGGCGGCGTGGCCTACGTCTACGACCCACGCCACACATTCGACTACTTCTGCAACATGGACATGGTGGAAATAAACCTCGTAGAGGACAGCGTCTCGCGCAAGGAACTGCTCGAGCTCGTCCGCCAGCACTATCTGCACACGGGCAGCGCCCTGGCCGGCCGGATGCTCGACGACTGGAACCGCGTGGCCGGGGACTTCGTGCAGGTCATCCCCATCGAGTACAAGCGCGTGCTAGAAGAAGAGAAAATGGCACGCCTGCACGAGAAGATTGCCGACATACAGCGCGACTATTAATCATCCTTTATCAAATTGTCACTATGGGAAATCCGAAAGCATTTTTAGAGATACACCGCCAGGAGGCTGGTTACCGACCCATCCACGACCGCATCCACGACTTTGGCGAGGTGGAACAGACGCTCAATACGCGCGAACGCAGGCTGCAGGCAAGTCGGTGCATGGACTGCGGAGTGCCCTTCTGCCATTGGGCATGTCCGCTGGGCAACAAGGCTCCCGAATGGAACGACGCCCTCTACAAAGGCGACTGGGAACGAGCCTACCGGCTGCTGTCGGCCACCAATCCCTTCCCCGAGTTCACTGGGCGCATCTGCCCAGCTCTATGCGAGAAGGCTTGCGTGCTGAACCGCTTCAACCACGAACCCACCACCAACCGCGAGAACGAGGCTGCCATCACGGAGGTTGCATTCCGCGAGGGCTACATTGCTGCGCACACTGCCACGCTGCGCAACGGCAAGCGGGTGGCCGTGGTCGGGGCCGGACCTGCCGGACTGGCTGCAGCCAATGCCCTCAACCGCATGGGGTACGAGGTCGTCGTGTTTGAAAAGAATGAGGCTGCAGGCGGACTGCTTCGCTATGGCATCCCCAACTTCAAGCTCAACAAAGCCATCATCGACCGCCGCATCCAGCTGATGGAGCAGGAGGGAATCGTGTTTAAGTATAATTCCGAATGTTCGGACTGTTCCGCATTCTCCGCTTTCGACGCCATCGTCATGGCCACAGGCACCCCCACGGCTCGCGACCTGAACATCCCGGGACGGGAACTGAAGGGCGTACACTTTGCCCTGGAACTGCTCTCGCAGCAGAACCGCGTGCTGGCTGGCATGGAATTCAGCCGGGAGGAGCGCATCACGGCCAAGGGCAAGGACGTACTGGTCATCGGCGGAGGCGACACGGGCTCCGACTGCATCGGGACGGCGCATCGCCAGGGTTGCAAGAGTGTGACCCAAATAGAGATTATGCCCAGACCCGTCGAGGGCCCGGAAGACCCCCGGAACCCATGGCCGAACTATCCGCGGACGCTGAAGACCACCTCGAGCCACGAGGAGGGATGCACGCGCCGGTGGAACGTCAATACGCTGGAATTCCTCGGCGAGAACGGAAGGTTGACGGGAGTCAGGGTGCAGGAGATTGACTGGGAGGCGAAGGCCGATGGTGGGCGTCCCGTCATGGTGGAGAAGGGGAAGCCGGAAATCATCAAGGCCGAACTCTGTCTGCTGGCCATGGGTTTCCTGAAGCCCGAACTCCCGGAATTTCCCGACAATGTGTTCGTCTGTGGCGATGCTAAGAACGGGGCCTCGCTGGTTGTCCGGGCCATGGCCAGCGGCATGGAGACGGCCCGACGTGTCCACGACTATCTGTCCAGATAACCAACAACAGAAACAACGAAGAATGGCAAAAACAACATTCACCAAGATGCAGGGCTGCGGCAACGACTACATCTACGTCGACAGCATGCGCTTCCCCATAGCCGACCCGCAGGCTTGTGCCATAGCCTGGAGCGACCGCCACAAGGGCATCGGCTCGGACGGTCTGGTGCTCATCGGCCGAAGTCCTGTCCCCGAGGCCGACTTCTCCATGCGCATCTTCAATGCCGACGGCAGCGAGGCCATGATGTGTGGCAATGCTGCCAGGTGCATCGGCAAATATGTGTTTGAAAGGGGACTCACCGGCCAGAGGTACATCCGTCTGCACACGCTTTCGGGCATCAGGCAACTGCAATTGGAGATATCCCCGGAAAACCACGAAGTGGTGTCCGTCACCGTGGACATGGGCACTCCGTTGCATGAGAACGCTCAACAATTCGTACCGGGCAAGGCCCCCCTGCCCGAGGGAACCTTCGTGAGCATGGGCAACCCACACTATGTCATCTTTGTGGAGGACATCAGCGCCATCGACATGGCCATAGAAGGTGCACGGCTCGAGAGCCACCCGTGTTTCCCAGAACGCTGCAACATCGAGTTTGCCGAAATGCGTCCTGACGGCATCCGAATGCGCGTCTGGGAACGCGGCAGTGGCATCACCATGGCCTGTGGCACCGGAGCCTGTGCAACAGCCTTTGCCGCACTGGCCACCGGGCGCTGCGGAAACCGCTCACACATCATCATGGACGGCGGCGAACTCGACATCGAATGGAAGCAGTGTGAGGAGACCCTCTACATGACCGGACCTGCCGAGTTCGTTTTCGATGGAGAAGTAGAAATGCCGATATAGTCGGCAAAACTGAATAATAAAAGGAAAAGGAACATGGCATCAGTAAACGAGAATTTACTCAGCCTCAGCAGCAACTATCTGTTTGCAGGCATTGCGAAGGAGGTGCAGGCCTACAGGGTCACTCACCCCGAGGCCGACATCATATCGCTGGGCATTGGCGATGTCACGCAGCCCCTCTGTCCGGCAGTGG
This sequence comes from uncultured Prevotellaceae bacterium, assembly GCA_946626595.1. Classification (GTDB taxonomy): domain Bacteria; phylum Bacteroidota; class Bacteroidia; order Bacteroidales; family Bacteroidaceae; genus Physcousia. The sequence goes on from CAMOUQ010000014.1 coordinate 27,203, forward strand.
TCGAGGCACTGCACCGCGCCACCGACGAGATGGCCCGCGGCGACAGTTTTCGCGGCTATGGGCCGGAGCAGGGCTACGAGTTTCTGCGCGAGGCCATCCGGCAGAACGCGTTACTCAACCGGGGCATCCACATCGGAGCGGACGAGATATTCGTGAACGACGGTGCCAAGAGCGACACAGGCAATTTCCAGGAGTTGCTCGGTACGGACAATGTGGTGGCCGTCACCGACCCCGTCTATCCCGTATACACCGACGCCAACGCCATGACCGGGAGGCAGATTGTCACCCTGCCCTGCACCCCAGAGAACGCATTCGTCCCGGCATTTCCACAGCAGCACATCGATGTCGTCTACCTCTGCTATCCCAACAACCCTACAGGGACGACACTCTCTCGCGCAAGGCTGAGCCAATGGGTGGACTATGCGCTCAAGAACGATGTCCTCATCCTCTACGATGCCGCCTATGAGGCATACATCCAGGACGACGACATACCGCGCAGCATCTACGAAATAGAAGGAGCCAGAGCATGCGCCGTGGAGTTCCACAGCTACTCGAAGACGGCTGGTTTCACGGGTATCCGCTGCGGATTCACCATCATACCCCGAGACGTCAAGGTCAAGACCTCCGATGGCAGGCGCATGGCACTGAATCCCCTGTGGAACCGCCGTCAGTGCACCAAGTTCAATGGTGCCAGCTACCTCAGCCAACGGGCTGCCGAGGCCATCTACACGACCGTCGGAAAGGAGCAAGTCGGCGCAACCATCCGATACTACATGGAGAATGCCCGCAGAATGAAACAGGCACTGCAGAGCATCGGCCTCCAGGTCTATGGAGGCGACAACGCTCCCTATCTGTGGGTGGGCACGCCGGAGGAAGAACCGTCGTGGGACTTCTTCAGACGCCTGCTCTCTGAGGCCCATGTCGTCTGCACGCCCGGCGTAGGTTTCGGTCCCTCTGGAGAAGGCTTTGTCCGCCTTACAGCCTTCGGGCAGCGCGAAAGGACTGAAGAAGCATTACAGCGAATCAAACACATATATTAACCCCATAAAAGATAGTATTATGGCAAACGATTTGAGATCCCAAGTAGTCGCCGAGGCTTTCAAGAGAAAGCCCATCGATGTAGAAGCCCCAAGTGAGAGACCTTGCGAATACTTTGGCAAGCACGTCTTCAACCGGGAGAAAATGTACAAGTACCTGCCCAAAAGCGTCTACGAGCAGATGGTCGACGTCATCGACAACGGTGCCCGTCTGGACCGCAAGGTTGCTGACGCCGTGGCCGAAGGCATGATGCAGTGGGCCAAGGAGAACGGGGTGACGCACTACACCCACTGGTTCCAGCCCCTGACCGAAGGCACGGCGGAAAAGCACGACTCGTTCATCGAACACGACGGAAAGGGGGGCATGATAGAGGAATTCAGCGGCAAACTGCTGGCACAGCAGGAACCCGATGCTAGTTCGTTCCCCTCGGGCGGCATACGTAGCACCTTCGAGGCACGCGGCTATTCGGCCTGGGACCCCACCAGCCCCGTCTTCATCATCGACGACACGCTCATCATTCCCACCATATTCATCAGCTACAGCGGCGAGTCGCTCGACTACAAGGCGCCACTGCTCCGTGCACTGAAGGCCGTCAACCAGGCCGCTACTGAGGTCTGCCACTACTTCGACCCCGCAGTCAAGAAGGTGACCTCAAACCTCGGATGGGAACAGGAGTACTTCCTGGTGGACGAAGGTCTGTATGCCGCCCGCCCCGACCTGCTGCTCACCGGCCGCACCTTGATGGGTCACGACTCTGCCAAGAATCAGCAGATGGACGACCACTACTTCGGCAGCATCCCCGAACGCGTTGCGGCCTTCATGCGCGACCTCGAGATACAGGCTCTCCAACTGGGCATTCCCGTCAAGACCCGCCACAACGAGGTGGCCCCCAACCAGTTCGAGGTGGCTCCCATCTTCGAGGACACCAACCTTGCCGTCGACCACAACATGCTGCTGATGTCGCTAATGAAAAGCGTCGCACGCAAACATGCCTTCCGGGCACTCTTACACGAGAAACCATTTGCCGGCATCAATGGTTCGGGCAAGCACAACAACTGGAGCCTCTCCACCGATACCGGTGTCCTGCTCCACGCTCCAGGCAAGACACCTGAGCAGAATCTGCGCTTTGCCACGTTCATCGTGGAGACACTGATGGGTGTGTACAAGCACAACGGCCTGCTGAAGGCCAGCATCATGTCTGCCACCAACGCCCATCGCCTGGGTGCCAATGAGGCTCCTCCTGCCATCATCAGCTCTTTCCTCGGAACGCAACTTTCCGAATTGCTCGACCACATCGAGAAGGCCGACAAGGAGAACCTCTTCAGCATGGACGGCAAGCAGGGCATGAAACTCGACATCCCGGAGATTCCCGAACTGCTCATCGACAACACCGACCGCAACCGCACGTCGCCCTTCGCCTTCACCGGCAACCGCTTCGAATTCCGTGCCGTGGGCAGCGAAGCCAACTGTGCCAGTGCCATGATTGCACTGAACTCGGCAGTGGCTGAGGCGCTTGTCAACTTCAAGAAACGCGTCGATGCCCGCATTGCAGAAACGGCCAAGGACTTCGAAAACAGCGAACACAGCGCCACATTCCATGCCATCATCGACATCCTTCGCGAGGACATCAAGACCTGCAAGCCCATCCGCTTCGACGGCAACGGCTACAGCGAAGCATGGAAGGAGGAAGCCGCCCGGCGCGGACTGGACGTGGAGACCTCATGCCCCGTCATCTTCGAGCGTTACCTCGATGCCGACAGCATACGGATGTTCGAGAGTCTGGGCGTGATGACCCAGAAAGAACTGGAGGCCCGCAACGAAGTGAAGTGGGAGACCTACACCAAGAAAATTCAGATAGAGGCCCGCGTGCTGGGTGACCTGTCGATAAACCACATCATCCCCGTGGCCACTCGCTATCAAAGCCAGTTGCTGCAGAACGTGGAGAACATGCGTGCCGTCTTCCCGGCCGAAAAGGCCAACGCGCTCTCGGCCCGCAACCTGAAACTGGTGGAGGAGATTGCCGAACGGACTGCCTCCATAGAGACACAGGTAGAAGAGTTGGTTTCAGCCCGCAAGGTCGCCAACAAGATAGAGGACGAGCACCGCAAGGCTATTGCCTACCACGACACCATCGCCCCCATGTTCGATGCCATCCGCCGACAGATAGACAAACTAGAACTCATTGTCGACGATGCCCTGTGGCCACTCCCCAAATATCGGGAGTTGCTCTTCATCCGATGATAAACAAAAAAAGCCCCTGCCGAAATCCTCGACAGGGGCTTTTTTTAAATCAATTCTCGGAAAAGTCGAACTCCAGGACGCCCACGAACTGGGCGTTCTTGCCCTGATGGTCGAGCGGAATCTCGCGACCGTCGGCATTGGGCAGATACTTGGTGTAGTCGAAGTAGCTGTGGGAGTGGCCGCCCAGGACGACGTCGATGCCACGCGTCTGACGGATGACGGCAGGGTCCTGGTCGTCGCGGTCGCCATAGCCCAGATGGGAGAGGCAGATGACGAACTGGCAACCCTTCTCGTTGCGGAGCAGGTCGGCCATCTGCTGAGCCACGGCCACGGGGTGGGTGTAGCGGACACCCTGGCAGTTGGCCGCAGAGACCAGGCCCTCCAACTGCGGCGCCAGACCGAAGATGCCAATGCGCATGCCCGCGCGTTCCTTTATAATATAAAGTTTCACAAGGCCTTCGCACACGGTGCCCGTGAAGTCGTAGTTGGAGCAGACAATGGGGAACTGGGCCATGCGGAAGATGCGGGCCATGTTGTCGAGGCCGCAGTCGAACTCGTGGTTGCCGATGGTGGCGGCGTCGTAGTGCATGAGGTTCATGAGCTGCACCTCCACTTCGCCCTTGAACAGGCTGTAGTAGACAGAGCCCTGCGAGAAGTCGCCACAGTCCAGGAGCAACATGTCGGGATGCTCCTGCCGCAGTTCCTTCAGGAGGCTGACGCGGCGAATGTATCCCCCCTTGTCGGCCTGCTCGGCCTTGATGTCGTTTTTAGAAATGGGCTCGATGCACGAATGTGTGTCACTGGTATGTACGAGGGTCAGACACTGGGCAGACGCTGAGAAGATGAGAAAATGGGAGAATGAGAAAATGAGGGATATGATGGTGCGCTTCATAGGACGTTCAATTCAATTCTTAATTCTTAATTCTTATCTCTTAATTCTTAATTAATAGCTTTTCCTATTTCACGACAATGCGACCTTCGAGCTTCGAAGTAATCCGGCCAGCCCGCTGGATGCTCTGCATCATGCAGTCGCGGGTGTAGAGATCGCTCAGGTCCAGCTTTTGGGCCGACTTCAGGGCAAACATGCGGTCGTTGCCCTCGGCCAGATAGTCGAGTGTGGCTATGCGATAGATGCGTTCGGGGTCGATGGCCTTTCCGCTGACCTTGGCGTCCAGCAGACGGCCGTCGCCGGTAATCTCCAGTCGCACCTCGCGGCTCACCCCTTCGCCATGCACGGCGGCAATGTTGCGGAAGAGTTCCATGAGGTCGCTCCCCTTGAGGTAGGCCACTGCCAGGCGGTTGTCGAAGGGAGAGATGAGCAGAATGTCGCCCCGGCGCACGACGCCCTTAGGCATATTGTTGCGGAGTCCGCCTATATTCACCAACCCCAGGTCGGCCCGTCCGTTGCCTCGGAAATCGGAAAACTCCACCAGAACGTCGGCCGCCCAATTGCTGAGCAGACTCTCGGGCCGACTGGGAGACATGCCCACCAGGCTCTCGCCCAGAATGGGAGCCATGACGCTGTCCACCGACGCCTTGTAGCGCTTCATGATGGCCATCGCCTCAGGGTCAGGCTGTTCGTCCAACCGGTTTGTCACCTCAATGCGCTCGGTGGTGATGGTGCGTTGGGCACAGAGCGGAGCGAACGTTGAAAAGTGAAAACTGAAAATAAAAAGCAGGAAACAGGCTCTTTTCATAGGATTATAGCGTTTTTTCAGCGCAAAGATACAAAAAAAAGAGTATAAAGGAATAATTTTCACTTTTTAATTTTCAGTTTCTAATTTAATTTCGTACCTTTGCATCCGCTTTCCGCCCCAGGTCGCTGGCAGGATGAAGAGTACCCTGTTATGCCTCGGGTTGAGATGTACAACAATTTAAAAACCAAACAAAATGGCAGATTTAATCAAAATTGCTGAGGAAGCATTTGCTACTGGCAAGCAGCACCCCACATTCAAGGCTGGTGACACTGTGACCGTAGCTTACAAAATCATCGAGGGCAACAAGGAGCGTATCCAGCTCTATCGTGGCGTATGCATCAAGATCAGCGGCCACGGCGAGAAAAAGCGCTTCACCGTCCGCAAGATGTCGGGTACCGTAGGTGTAGAGCGTATCTTCCCCATCGAGAGCCCCAACATCGAAAGCATTACCGTAAACAAGGTTGGTAAGGTGCGCCGCGCTAAGCTGTACTACCTGCGCAACCTGACCGGTAAGAAGGCTCGCATTGCCGAGAAGCGTGCTAACGTCGCCGCTGAGGACTAATCGGGCAACTCAAGAATGTAAGAAGAAAGGCATCAAGAGCAACTGCTCAAGATGCCTTTTTTGGTTTGAAACAGACAAAAAAAAATGGGAAACAACAACATGCTGGAACTGGGAAGGATGAACCGCCTCACGGTGGTCAAACGCGTGGACTTCGGTCTGTATCTCGACGGAGGCGAAGTGCACGGAGAGATTCTCTTGCCCTCGCGCTACGTGCCCGAAGGAACTGAGATTGGCGACGTGCTGGAGGTGTTTGTCTACCTCGACCAAGACGAGCGCCTCATTGCCACCACCGAGCGCCCGTTGGCCCAGGTGGGCGACTTTGCCTTCCTGGAGGTGGCATGGGTCAACAACTTCGGCGCCTTCCTGGCATGGGGCCCCATGAAGGACCTGTTCGTGCCCTTCCGCGAACAGAAGATGAAGATGCAGAAGGGCGGCAGCTACATCGTGCATGTCCACCTCGACGAGACGAGTCATCGCATCATGGCATCAGCCAAGGTGGAGAAGTTCCTGCGCACCGACTTTCCGCCCTACCAGACCGGCGATGCCGTGGAGGTGCTCATCTGGCAAAAGACCGACCTGGGATTCAAAGCCATCGTGGACAACCAGTACGGAGGCATGATCTACGACCAACAGGTGTTCCGAAGCCTGCGCACCGGCGACCGGCTGACCGCATACATCCAACAGGTGCGCGAGGATGGGAAGATTGACCTCATCCTGCAACCCATGGGCCAGCAGGCAGCCCACGAGTTCAGCGACGTGCTGCTCGAATACCTGCAACACAACGGAGGACATACGGTGCTGGGCGACAAGAGTCCGGCCGAGGACATTTACAGCACCTTCGGGGTCAGCAAGAAGGTGTTCAAGAAGGCTGTCGGCGACCTGTACAAGCGCCGGCTGATTGTGATAAAAGAAGATGGAATCTCGCTAATTTGACCATTATGATAAAGCTACGCGGAATCACCAAGAGTTTCGATACCCTGCAGGTGCTGAAGGGCATCGACCTGGACATTGCCCAGGGGGAAATCGTCAGCATCGTCGGACCGAGCGGTGCCGGCAAGACCACATTGCTGCAGATTATGGGCACGCTGGACAAGGCCGACTCGGGCAGTGTGGAGATTGACGGCGTGGACATCAGCCGCATGTCGCAAAGCAAATTGGCACGCTTCCGCAACCAGCGCATCGGTTTCGTATTCCAGTTCCACCAGTTGCTGCCCGAATTCACGGCTCTGGAGAATGTCATGATACCGGCATTCATCGGTGGAATGGGCAAAAAAGATGCCCGCCGACGCGCCGAGGAACTTCTGGCCTTCATGGGGCTGTCGGACCGTGCCGAGCACAAGCCCAACGAACTTTCGGGTGGCGAGAAGCAGCGC
>CAMOUQ010000015.1 GCA_946626595.1 uncultured Prevotellaceae bacterium
TGTATGTCGGCCATCGTGATGGTACGCATCTGGCGTTTGTCGCGTGGCGGGTGGTTGACGCAGCGGCTGGCGTGGCGGATGTATATGTGTTCCAACTGATTGGCCACGAACCGGGCATTGCCCCACGTCTTCGGGTCGCGCACCTGGTAGGCATCGCTCAGCACACCGCGGTATTTTGTCCAGGCCGACCGCGTGAAGTGATATTTATACTCGTCGATGCGGCGGCGTGTGATCTGCAGCAGTTCGTCGACCGTGAAGTCGTGGAACTCGAAGCGGTTGGGGAAGCGCGAGTGCAGGCCCGGATTGGAGTCGAGGAGCTGCAGCATGGGTTCGCGGTAGCCACACAGCACCACGGCTATGTCGCGCTGCGACTCGTCGGCCAGTATGTTCATCAGCAACTGTATGACCATGCGCCCGGGGTCCTTGTCGTTGCTGCTGCTCAGCAGGTAGGCCTCGTCTATCATCAGCACGCCGCCCTTGGCCATCTCCACCACCTGGTTCACACTGCGCTCCTCGTCGCCCCAGAGGGTGCCGATGAAGGTGCTGCGGTCGGTCACCACCACGTGCCCCTTGCTCAGCACGCCCGCCTCGTGCAGTAGCGAACCGAATATCTTGCACACCGTGGTCTTGCCCGTGCCCGGGCAGCCCAGGAAGACGCTGTGCAGCGATATGTCGTGCTGCTTGGAGTCGGGGAAGAGCTGGTGCATCATCCTGTTGTAGCAGGCCAGCGAGAGCAGTTCGTCCATGCGCTGCTTGATGTTGTCGCACCCCACCAGTTTGTCCAGTTCCTGTCGCGGGTGCTCTATGGGTCGCAGCACCTGCACCTTGACGCTCAGGTTGCCGTTTTGCTGCACCTCGCCGTAGGGGTAGTGCACGTCGTCGCAGTCGGGGTCCTCCTCCTCCTCAGTGTCATCTTCCCCGTAGTTATCGTCGCCATCGGCGGGCATTTCATCGCTATCGCCCTCGATGAAACTCTTCAGCAGACGTTCGAATTCGTCCTGCACTTCGTCACTATCGGTCTGGGGCTTTGAAGCATTTGCCAGTTTCGTATCGTCGTTCATAATCCTAAAAACTTTTGAGTTTACACAATAAAAATTAATACCAATCATTGCCACTAAGGGCGCAAGAGAGTAGGGGACACACGGCCCGCACGCTTTTGGGGGGCGACACGTGTGTCTCGGAGTGTGTACCATAGAGATTCCGCTCACGCGGACCTTTCTATCAAAAACAAGGGAAGACAATCCACCAAAATAACAATAAGTCAAAGAACACACATCAACGGCAGGGACTGCAGAGTCCCGACGGCGCGGACAGACAAAGGCATTAACTTAGTCTGAGAACCGCTCGGCAGCGTACCGTACCCTTGATGCTTTTGTTCATTCTCTAATAAATAAATTGTTATTTTGGTTTGCGATTTTTGTTGTCGTGGGGGCAAAATTATACAAAAAATCGATATGCTCCAAATATTTTCGCAACTTTAGCAAATATTTCTGAAAGTTTGACCAGGAACGCATCAACACTGCGCCTCTGACTGGTCGACGACAGCCCCCGCCCGAGACGATACTATGGTTGGACCTCAAACCTTACTATGGTTGGACCTCAGACAATACTATGGTTGGACCTCAAACCTTACTATGGTTGGAGCACAGACGATAATAAAAACGAATTAAGACGACCACGAATTACTCGAATTACTCGAATTAAAACGACCACGATTAAACGGATTTAACAGATTATATAAACGACCACGAATTAAACGAATAAATTAAAGACCACGAATTTCTCGAATTACACGAATTGGCTACGCCCTCATACATGCCGAAGGCAAAATTCGTGAAATTCGTTTAATTCGTGGTCTAAGTAATCCGTTTAATCCGTTTAATCGTGGTCGTCTAATCGCGGTTGTTCTATTTGGGTTGTTTGCCGATGTAGGCCAGGATGCCACCGTCGACGTACAGTATGTGACCGTTCACGGCATCCGAGGCGTGGCTGGCCAGGAACACTGCGGGACCACCCAGTTCCTCAGGCTGGAGCCAGCGGCCGGCCGGAGTCTTGGCACAGATGAATGAGTCGAAGGGATGGCGGCTGCCGTCCGGCTGACGCTCGCGCAGGGGAGCGGTCTGGGGCGTAGCGATGTAGCCCGGGCCGATGCCGTTGCACTGGATGTTGTATTCGCCATACTCCGAGCAGATGTTGCGGGTCAGCATCTTCAGTCCGCCCTTGGCAGCAGCATAGGCGCTGACGGTCTCGCGGCCCAGCTCCGACATCATGGAGCAGATGTTGATGATCTTACCCTCGCGGCGCTCCATCATCTCGGGCAGCACGGCTGCGCTGACGATGTAGGGAGCAACCAGGTCGACGTCGATGACCTGCTGGAACTCCTGACGCTTCATCTCGTGCATGGGTATGCGCTTGATGATGCCGGCGTTGTTGACCAGAATGTCAATCTGACCCACCTCCTGGTGAATCTTCTCCACGAGAGCCTTCACGGCCACCTCGTCCGTAACGTCGCAGACGTAGCCCTTCACGTTTGTGATGCCTGCCTCCTTATAGTTCTGCAAGCCACGCTCCAGGGCAGCCTCGTTGATGTCGTTGAAGATGATGTTCTTGATACCTGCCCCGACGAAAGCCTTGGCAATGTTGAATCCGATACCGTAGGATGCACCGGTAATCCAGGCATTTTTGCCTTCAAGTGAAAATGGATTTGCCATAATATTTATGTATTAAAAAGGTTAGTCACACGCAAAATTACAAAAAAAATCGCAGATAATGTGCATTACCCACGATTTTTTACTACAAAATTACATTAAACAAAGAAAAATAATGTGGTTGGGCTATCCGGTTTCGAACCAGAACTAAGACGACCAAAATGTCTTGTGCTACCATTACACCATAGCCCAATCCGGCAGCTGCCTGTAACCCGCAGCGAGGTTTGCGGGTGCAAAGATAGTGCAAATCGAGTGAATAACCAAATAATTTTTTGAGTTTTTCCGAGATGAAGCCTATCTTCGGGTATCGAAGAGACCCAAAGGTACGAATAAATGAGTAAAATGAAAAAAAAAATTAATCTTTCTTAAAATAACGATACAAAAGATACAAGGAAACAAAATAATACGTACCTTTGCGCCCATGAAACGATGGTTCATGATATTACTGGCCTCGACGGTCGCCACCATGGGGTGGGCACAGCAGGAAGACCCGGGCATGGACGTGAGGGATTTCTCCGGACAGGAATTCAAGGACGCCCGCAAGCAGACCTGGTACTGGGCCGGCAAAAACTATATCTACGAGGGCGACACCATCTGGACCATCCTGATGCCCGAAATACCCATCTACAAACCCCTGAAGTTCCGCTCGAACAAGGAGATAAGGCGATACAACCGACTCGTCTACAACGTCAAGAAGGTGCTCCCCCTGGCACAGCAGTGCAACGCCATGATTCAGGAGACCTACCTGGTGATGGAGAAACTGCCCGACAAGAAGTCGAAGCAGGAGCACATCAAGATGATTGAAAAGGAAATCATGAAGACCTACAAGCCCGAGATGAAGAAACTAACCTACTCGCAGGGCAAACTGCTCATCAAGCTGGTCGACCGCGAGTGCAACCAGTCGGGCTACGAGGTCATCAAGGCCTTCATGGGTCCCACGCGAGCCACCTTCTACCAGATTTTTGCCTGGACCTTCAAGGCCAGCCTCAAGAAGGAATACGACCCCGAGGGCGACGACCGCCTGACGGAACGCGTCGTGCGACAGGTGGAGGCGGGTGTACTCTGATTATAACAGGTGTTTCGACAACTCCCAGATGACGATGCCGGCCGTGACGCTGACGTTCATGGAGTGCTTGGTGCCGTACTGGGGTATCTCCAGGCAACCGTCGCACTGGTCGACGACCTGCTGCTGCACCCCCTTCACCTCATTACCCAGCACGATGGCCAACTTCTTATTCCTTAATTCTTCATCCTCAATTTCATTCAGCAGGGTACTGCCCTCGCACTGCTCTATGGCATACACCACGTAGCCGTTTTGCTTCAGATACTGCACACAGTCCTCCGTCCGCTCGAAGTATTGCCAGTCGACGCTGTCCTCCGCTCCGAGGGCTGTCTTGTGGATTTCGGGGTGGGGCGGACGCGCCGTGATGCCACACAGGCAGACACCCTGCAGGCGAAAGGCATCGGCCGTGCGGAACACGCTGCCTACATTATATAAGGAACGAACATGGTCCAACACGACCACCAGGGGCGTCTTCCGGCTCTCCTTATATTCCTCCACCGTGAGGCGGTCCATTTCCGTTATCCTGAGTTTTCTCATCTTATCAACAATGCTTGTTCATAACTGTGTGCAAAAGTACAAATAAATTCACAATCCACAGTTCTCTGTCCGTAATTATTAACCGCTGGAGAGATTTATTACGAGTTATTAACACTATTTTGGCGAGTTTTCACATGCAAAAACGAAAATAATTCTTAACTTTGCACTTATCTACAGGTGTTGATAACTCAGGGCCGAAATATAATAGACGGCTCAAACAGACTAAGATACAACGTAAACAAGGATGTAAATAACTAATATAATAACTCATGGTCTGAGGATAATAACTTAAAAAGCAAATATTTGGCAAAATATTTATCGACAGTATCAACAGACCATTATCATCATCATATAAATCTCTTTCGAATAAAAATATAAAATATAATGATATGTTGTTAATAAAAGATTCGTGGAAGCAGAAGGGGTTCGCCGACGAACCCATCCCAGAGGGCATCGACCTGAAGAGTGAAATACGCCGAATGGCTAAGGAGAAGAATGCAGTCATCATGGCTCACTACTATGTGAGCGGAGAGATTCAGGATCTGGCCGACTTTGTGGGCGACTCGCTGGCCCTGGCGCAGCAGGCGGCCAAGACGGATGCTGACATCATCGTCATGTGCGGCGTGCACTTCATGGGCGAGACGAACAAGATACTGTGTCCGGACAAGACGGTGCTGGTGCCCGACCTGAATGCGACGTGCTCGCTGGCCGAGAGTTGCGAGGCGGGTGAGTTTGAGCGCTTCGTCAAGGCGCATCCCGACCATACGGTCATCAGTTATGTCAACACGACGGCTGCCACGAAGGCCGTTACCGATGTGGTGGTGACGAGCGGCAATGCGCGCCAGATTGTGGAATCGCTGCCTAAGGACGAGAAGATTATCTTCGGTCCCGACCAGAACCTGGGCGGATACATCAACAGCATCACAGGTCGCAGCATGCTGCTGTGGAATGGTGCCTGCCATGTGCACGAGAAGTTCTCGCTGGAGAAGATTCTCGCCCTGAAGCAGGAACACCCCAAGGCTAAGATACTGGTGCATCCGGAGTGCAAGGGCCCGGTGGTGCGTGTGGCCGACAAGGTGGGCAGCACGGCCGCCCTGCTGAAGTTTGCCATTCAGGACGATGCCACGGAGTTCATTGTGGCCACGGAGAGCGGCATCCTGCACGAGATGCAGAAGCGCTGCCCGCAGAAGACCTTTATACCGGCTCCGCCCAACGACTCGACGTGTGCCTGCAACGAGTGCAACTACATGAAGCTGGTGACGATGGAGAAACTCTATAATTGTCTGCGCTACGAGTGGCCGCAGGTGGAAGTAGATCCCGAGATAGCCAAGCGCGCCATCCGTCCCATCAACAGGATGTTGGAAATATCCCGTCAGCTCGGTCTTTAATATTTTAATATTTTAACCTTTTCGCTCGGCTTTGCCGCTTGCGTAGCATCGCGGAGCAAGAACTTTTTAACTTTTTAACCTTTTAACCTTTTAACCCTTAGTGTCCCAACTCATAGCCGACCTTGCCCTGATACTGATAGTAGCAGGCATTACGACCATTATATTCAAGCGACTCCGTCAACCTCTGGTGCTGGGTTACATACTGGCTGGTTTTCTGGCCGGACCGAACATGCCCTACACGCCCTCCATCGAGGAGCACGATTCCATAGAGGTATGGAGCCAGATAGGCGTCATCTTCCTCATGTTTTCGCTGGGTCTGGAGTTTTCGTTCAAGAAGATTCTCAAGGGTGGTGCCTCGCCCATCATAGCTGCCTTCATTATCATGACCCTCATGTGGGGCATGGGTTGCGGAGCAGGCTACCTGTTGGGCTGGACGCCCATCAACTGCATGTTTGTGGGCGGCATGTTGGCCATGTCCTCCACCACCATCATCTATAAGGCCTTCAACGACATGGGACTCATGACGCGCCGCTTTGCCGGAAAGGTGATGTCGGTGCTCATCCTGGAGGACATTCTGGGCATTGTGGTGATGGTGATACTTTCGGCCGTGGCGGTGAGCAATCAGTTCGAGGGCTCGGAGCTCATACTGTCGCTGCTGAAGTTGGGCTTCTTCCTGTTGCTATGGTTTGTGGTGGGCATGTGGATAGTGCCTACGTTTCTGCATCGCAACCGTTCGTTCATCAACAAGGAGACGCTGGTCATCGTCTCCATCGGGCTGTGCTTCCTGATGGTGGTCGTGGCCGACTCCGTGGGCTACAGCACGGCTTTGGGTGCCTTCATGATGGGCAGCATACTGGCCGAAACGGTGGAGGCCGAACGCATCGACTCGGCTATTTCGTCGATAAAGGATTTGTTCGGTGCTATCTTCTTCGTGTCTGTGGGCATGATGGTTTCGCCCTCGGATTTGGTCAATCACTGGTTGCCCATACTGGTGCTGGTGATGACCATTCTGGTGGGCCAGGCCGTATTTGGGACGATGGGTTATCTGCTGTCCGGTTCGTCGCGCAGAGATGCCCTGATGAGCGGTTTCTCGATGGCACAGATAGGTGAGTTTGCCTTCATCATAGCCGGTCTGGGACAGTCGTTGGGTGTGACCGACGGTTTTCTGATGCCCGTTGTTGTGGCCGTCAGCATCATCACCACGTTCCTGACGCCCTACATGATAAAGCTGGCCGGCAAAATCAGCGGTTCGAAGAAGGAATCTGGCGAACGTGCGCGGCGCGAGGTGAAGAAGGTGAAGAAGGAGCGCACGCCCCTGTCAGCCTTCATCCGGAATGTGGCCATACATACGGTGGTATACTCCGTATTGGCCAGTGCCGTAGTGTCGTTCTTAGGTTTGCCGGTGCTCTTGATGTGTCGCCATTTCTTCGGCCATTGGGTGGGCAATGCGGTTTGTTTCGTGCTGATGATATTGCTGCTGGCTCCGCTGTTGCGCCCCATCATCATGAAGAATAATTCGTCGGATGATGTGCAGCGCCTGCGCAGCCAATATGCTTGGGGCGGATTGTTTGTCAATTTCACCATTTTTGTCCGCTTCCTGCTGGCCGTCGACGTTATTTATTACGTCATAGATTATCTGTCGCCTTACAAGTGGTATTGGCACATATTACTGGCCGTCACCATCGTGTTGATAATAGTCCGCAGCAAGTGGATACGGCGTGTGAGCATGAAGATGGAATCCGTGTTTATGGAAAACCTGATGCGCCGCGAGAATGCCAGCGGACCGGCCTATGCCCGTCAGTTGCGTGGCAGCGACCTCCACATCGCACGCCTCAGTCTGCCCGAGGGCAGTACGTGGGGCGGAAAGACATTGGCCCAGTTGCGCATCGGAGGCAAAAACGGTGTGCATGTGGCAGCCATCGTGCGCGACCACCATCGCATCAATGTGCCTGACGGCAATAGTATGCTCTTCCCCCACGATGTGTTGGAGGTGGTGGGCGACGACCTGGGCATAGAGCAGTTCAGCCAGCGCATGAACAGCGAAGTAACGCCTGTCGTGGCCGAGGAGACCATGCCCATGCAACTGCAGTGCATCGAGGTGGCCGAGGGTTGTCCACTGGTGGGAACTCTGATAAAGGACAGCGGCATCCGCAACAACTATCATTGCATGGTAGTCGGTGTGGAAGGGGCGACGGACAACATCCGCACCGTGAGTGCCGACTACGAGATACGCCAGGGCGACATACTCTGGTTGGCGGGCAGTCACGACGAGCTCATGAAGCTCAGCAAAGAGTTTACAAAGTCTGCCTAAGCCGGGCGTTTATAAAGCCTTTCTGAGCCGGGCATTTATAAAGCCTGGCTGGGCCGTGAGTTTATAAAGTCTGTCTGAAGGGTATGCGGAGTTCTGCAGTGTAGGCTTCGGTGGAGTCGCTTATCTGTAGGTCGTAGCCTTGCGGATAGAGCAAGTCCAGGCGTCGGCGTACGTTGGCAAGGCCCACACCCCCCGTCTTCTGATTATTTACGTTGGGCTTCGAGTTGCTGCACCTAAAGTGGAGCCATTCGCCTTTCACATCGATGTCCACATTCACAAATGACGGCTGCTGGTAGCTGATGCCGTGCTTGAAGGCATTTTCGATGAATGAGACGAGTACGAGTGGCGGAACGAATCTGTCGGGCACGGTGTCGGGCATTTGCAGGCTGATGCTGACGCTGTCGGTGTAGCGCAGCCGCATCAGTTGTATGTAGGTCCGTATGAAGTTCATCTCCTTCGTCAGGGGCACCAACTGCCTGTCGCCCTCGTAGAGCACGAAGCGCATCATCTTGGACAGTTCTACCACGGTCTCCTGTGCCTTTGCCGGGTCGATGTCGATGAGGGCGTGTATGTTGTTGAGCGTGTTCATGAAGAAGTGGGGATTGATCTGGTAGCGCAGATACTCCAATTGTTGTTCCAGATTCTTCTTCTCCAGCTCGGCCAGTCGCCTCTGGTCGTCGCGACTGCGGAAGTATCCCTTGATGCCGATGTTGGCACCGAACATCAGTATGAGCACCAGCAGTGCCAGGATGTCCTGTTCGCCTATGAAGGGTGGCGGTGCGTCCGGTCGGAACTCACCGGGCGGCGGTCCCGGATGATGCTGCATGCCGAGTTCCGGTTTAGGATGCCGGTCCGGAGGGGTGGGGCTGCTGCTGCACTGGTGGATGGCGAACAATGACACCACCAAAGCCACGATGCAGAAATACGTCATCCGCTTGTGGCCGACCACCAGAATCGGGAGCAGCAGAAAGTTGTGGATGAGGAAAAGGATGAGGAAGAGTGAGAAGCGCTTCCAGACGAAGAAAACCTCTTCCCAGTTGAAGAAGATGGCAGCGTCGTTGATGGTGCGCACATACATGGATATCACCGGGGAGGCGAAGAGCAATCCCCAGATTATCAGGTATACGAGGTTTTCCTGTCTCGACTGCTTTAACCAGTTGTATTTATTCATTTATTCGGAAAGCGTAGGTTTGGTAGAATCATATTTGATGAAAATACTGGTGCAAAGATATGCCATTTACTCCGATGCACAAAAAATATTCTGCGAAACGGCCGATTCGTTCAGCCAAACCTGTCGGGGGCCTGTCGGCAGACTATTTTATCAGGTATCTTTGTTCCAGATAGTTTTGGAACACTTCCTTATATACGTCTCCGATGGGCAGATAGGTGTCTTTGTCCATGATGATGCGGTTCTTGTTCACCTCCTGTATTTTGTTGAGATTGACGATGTATGAGCGATGGATGCGCATGAAGTAGTCTGGCAGTCGCTCCTCCATTTTCTTCATGGAGAGCAGGGTGACGATGGGTTTGTGTTCGTTCTCCACCCACACCTTCAGGTATTCGCTCATGGCCTCTATGTAACGGATGTCGCGAATGCTCACCTTCACGGTCCTCGATTCCGACTTCAGGAAGACCGTATCGTCCTCTTCCGGGCTTTCTGCCTGTTCGCCTCTTGCCTCCAGACGTTCTTTCAGCCGCAAGGCCGTCCTTTGGAACTCCTGCAGTCCGAAGGGCTTCAGCAGATAGTCGACCGCATTGACGCGGAAGCCTTCGACAGCGTATTCGGAATAGGCCGTGGTGAAGACGATGAGTGGAGGCACCAACAGCGACTTCACGAAGTCCATGCCGTTGAGGTCGGGCATGTTGATGTCGCAGAACATGATGTCCACGGTCTCGGCTTCCAACAGTTTACGTGCCTCCAGCGCACTCTGGCACTGAGCCACCAGTTGTAGGAAGGGCACCTTCCCGATGTAGGTCACAATCTGTTGCAGAGCCAGGGGCTCGTCGTCAATGGCTATGCAGGTAAACTTTCGGTCTGACAATTTCTTTTTTGTTAGTAATTAGATAAGCCTTCCAGTACTATAACGCATCATGGGAGCAAATTATTGTTTTACTGAATAAATAGGTCGATTCGTTGAATATATTTTGGCCATTTATATTTTTGTATTTATCTTTGCGCCGAAAAAAATAATTAAGATTGAAGCAAAATAGTATGAAAAAGATTTTGACAATCGTCGTTTGCCTCATGCTGGCCATAGTGGCCGGGGCACAGACGCTGAACGTGAAGGTGGGCAACGTCGTCTACCTGTTTCCGGCTGCCCAGGCAGGCGACATGGAGTATGCCGACGGCACTACACTCACCATCATGGGCAAGGCTTTTGCCGTTGCCGACATCGACCAGATGACTGTCAACCAGACGGAGGTGAAAAACAATCTGGTGAGCATCGAGTACAGCAGTTCGTCGGCCACCGTCAAGGTGCCCGGCAATGTGGCCCAGTATGTGGAGGCCACCGTCAGCGGTGCGCACGTCACCATAACTCCGACGAACACTGCCGACGTGGATGGCGACGAAATCACCTACCAACTCTCGGGCTCCACCACCGATGGTTCGTTCGTCCTGGGCGGTTCCTACAAGTGCACCGTTTCGCTGGCCGGTCTGACGCTGACCAACCCCAGTGGCGCAGCCATCGAAATCAGCAACTCCAAGCGCATACAGCTCAGTGCCAAGAAGGGTACCGAGAACACGCTGACCGACGGCACTAATGGTTCGCAGAAGGCCTGCATCTACAGCAAGGGCCAGCTGCAAATGCAGGGCAACGGCACACTCACCGTGGTGGGCAAGACCAAGCACGGCATCAAGAGTGCATCCTACATATCCATCAAAAACCTTACGCTGAACATCACCGCGGCCGTCGGCGATGGCATCAATTGTGAGGAGTACTTCCAGATGAAGAGCGGCACCGTCACCATCAGCGGTGTGGGCGACGACGGCATACAGTGCGACATGGACGGCACCACATCCACGGGCCAGACCACCGACCACGAGGACGAGGACAGCGGCAATGTCTATCTCGAGGGCGGCACGCTCAACGTCACCGTCACGGCAGCAGCCACCAAGGGTGTCAAGGCCGCTGGCGACCTGCTCATTAGTGACGGCGAAATCAATGTCACCACCACCGGCAACGGCGCCTACGACAGCGACGAACGCGATGCCAAGGGCAGTGCTGCGCTGAAGAGCGACGGCAACATGGCCATCAGCGGCGGCACCGTTACGCTCAAGTCATCGGGCACGGGCGGCAAGGGCATCAAGGCCGACGGCACGCTCACCGTCAGCGACGGCACCCTGTCGGCCACGGCCTCCGGCAGTCAGTATAAGTATAGCAGCAGCATGACGGCATCGCCCAAGGCCATCAAGAGCGATGGGGCCATGACCTTCAGTGGCGGCACCACATACGCCAAGTCGGCCTACCACGAGGGCATAGAGTCGAAGAGCACGCTTACCGTCTCGGGTGGCTACGTCTACGCCGAGGCCAGCGACGATGCCATCAACTCGGCCAGCCACATGACCATCAACGGTGGCTACGTGATGGCCAACAGCAGTGGCAACGACGGCATGGATGCCAACGGCAACATGTACATCCAGGGCGGTAACGTATTCGCCGTGGCATCGTCGCAACCCGAAGTGGGCCTGGATGCCAACACGGAGAGCCGCTACAAACTCTACATCACTGGCGGCAACGTGGTGGCCATCGGCGGATTCGAGAATGGTTCCAGCATCTCCAACGGCACCGCCAAGCAACTCTCCTCGGCCAGTTCGTACAAGGGCAAGTGGTTCGCCCTCTACAACGGTTCCGACCTGGCCTTCGCCTTCAAGGTTCCCTCTAACAGCAGGATGGGCTCTTCCATCGCTGTCTATACCACTGGCACTCCGGCCATGAAGTCGGGCGTCACCGGCAGTGGCACCAGCTTCTGGAGCGGCTACGGCTACTCCTCATGCTCCGGCGGCAGCAGCGTCACCCTCTCCACCTATTCGGGAGGCCAAGGTGGCGGCGGCGGCGGTGGTGGCCGCTGGTGGTAATCGCCTATTTACAAAAAAGAGGCTATGTCGAAATGAACGACATAGCCTCTTTTTTTTATAATTTCTGCATGGTAACGGTGTAGGAGCCGCCCGCTCGGGTCTGGAGGTCGTATTCGTAGACCTTGGGTGCGGCAGAGAGCGTGAAGTCGGTCAGTTTAGGCGACCGCAGCGGTTTCTTCACGTCGGCCGGTTGCATGAAGGCATTCGGACACGGACCCGAGGCCGGCTTCAGTCCTTTGCCCTTCAGGGGGACGTAGGAGCGCAGGCGCAGGGTGCCACCGATGGTGGAGTGCACCGTGGCCTTGCTGAGTTTGCCTCCTTGCCAATCGATGTCCACGACGAATCCGCCGCGGGCCCGCAGTCCGCTCACCCGTCCCTCGTTCCACATATCGGGCAGGGCGGGCAGCAGGTGCAGTGCGCCGTCGTGGCTCTGTACGAGCATCTCGCAGATGCCGGCCGTGCAACCGAAGTTTCCATCAATTTGGAAGGGCGGATGGGCATCGAAGAGGTTGGGATAGGTGCGTCCGTCGGGATACTGTCGCGTCTTGCTGTCGTCGGGCAGCAGTTTCAGCATGTTGGAGATGATGCGGAAGGCATGGTTGCCGTCGAGCATGCGGGCCCAGAAGTTTATCTTCCATCCCAGGCTCCAGCCCGTGGCCTGGTCGCCGCGCTGGCGCAGGGTGTTGGCCGCGGCCGTGTAGAGTTCGGGCGAGCGGAAGGGCGAAATTTGGTTCGAGGGATAGAGTCCGTAGAGGTGCGATATGTGTCGGTGCTCGTCCTTAGGGTCGTCGCCGTCGATGAGCCATTCCTGCAACTGTCCGTACTGTCCTATCTGCATGGGCGGAAGCTTGGAGAGCTGGTCCTGGAGCGCAGAGGCCTGCGACTCGTAACCCAATATCTTGGCCGCTTTGGCGGTTTGCGAGAGCACGTCGAAGACTATCTGGTTGTCCATGGTGGAACCGGCGGTGACGTTGGTGTGCTTGCCCACGGGCCCATGTTCGGGCGATACGGTGGGCACCGTCACCAGCCATCCTGCAGCCTCCTTTATGGCACCCGTCTCGGGATAGGTCTGCATGTAGTCCGTCAGGAATTCGGCTGCACCCTTCATGACGGGATAATACTCCTGGAGGAAAGCCCTGTCTCCCGTGAAGAGATAGTGCTGCCAGATGTGTGTGGTCAGCCATGCGCCACCCGTCGGGAAGACGCCCCAGGGTGTGCCGTCAACGGGTCCGCAGATGCGCCAGAGGTCGGTGTTGTGGTGGGCCACCCATCCGTTGCAGCCATACATCTGTCTGGCCGTCTGCCGGCCCGCCTGGCTCAGGTCGCTGATCATCGTGAACAGGGGCATCTGCGTCTCGGCCAGGTTGCCGATGAGGGCGGGCCAGTAGTTCATCTCGGCATTGATGTTGATGGTGTACTTCGAGTCCCATGGGGCATTCATCTTGTCGTTCCACACGCCCTGCAGGTTGGCCGGTTGTCCGCCAGGCTGCGAGGAGGAGATGAGCAGATAGCGCCCGTATTGCATCATCAGCGACACCATGTCCATGTCCTTGCCTCCACTGAAGGCCGCCAGGCGCTGGTCGGTGGGCAGTGAGGAATTGTCGCTGGCCGGCAGCACGAGGCTGACGCGGTCGTACTGTTCGCGGTATTTCGCCTGGTGGCGAGCCAGCAGTTTCTTGTACGTCTGGTTCTTGATCTGAGCCAGTGCCTGAAGGGTTTTCTGTGTCGGATTGCCGCTGATGTCGCGGTAGTTTACGAAGTTGGTGGCGGCAGTGATGAAGACTGTGGCGGTGGTGGCATCGTCCACGCTCAGCGATTGTGCCTTGCGCTCCACTTCGCCGTCCGTCCTCACCATGATGCGGCACTCGGCTTTCAGTTCGCCCTTGATGCCCTCCTGGTCGACGCCCTTGACGATGGCCGTCAGCCCACGGCTTTCAGTTGTCACTTCCGAAGGCAGTTGGCTGGTGAAGTTCAGGTCGAAGTCCAGTTCGCCTTTCTTTCCGGCCTCGAGTTGCACCACGATGACGTTGTCGGCCATCGATGCAAATACCGTGCGGGTGAATCTGACGCCGTCATGCACATAGGATGTGGTGGTGGTGGCGGTGCCCAGGTTCAGTTCGCGCCTGTAGTCGGTCACCTGCTTGTGTCCCAGGTTCAGCTTCAGGCTGCCCATGGGCAGGAAGCGCATGCCGTGAGGCCCGGGCACGAAGTAGCGGTCGAGGATGCGCTGTGCCTCCTCCTCGTGTCCCGAGAAGATGAGGTTGCGCACCTCCTGCAGGTGTTCCTTGCTCTCCTTGGGGTCGTTGTTGTATGGCGAGCCGCTCCAGAAGGTTTCTTCGTTCAGTTGTATTTCCTCCACGTCGGTGCCGCCGTAGACCATGGCCCCCATGTGGCTGTTGCCCACGGGCAGTGCCTCCAGCCAGTGCTGTGCCGGGCGCTGATACCACATCTTGTGTTGCTGTGCACTGGCCGTCGTGGCTGTGCCCAGCAGAATGATGAATGCTATTTGAAACTTTTTCATGTTTTTTTATCTGATTATTCTGAAAACTCTGAAAACTCTGAATATTCCGATTATTCTGAGGACTCAGAGGCTACGCCTTTATTACTATGACAAAGCCCCCGCGCGGCTTGCAATGGACGGCGGTGGGCAGGGTGGTGCCTTGCCGGATGGTCCAGGGCGAATCTCCATGACTGCTGTCGAAGAAGGTGACGACGTGGTTGTGCTTCTTAGGCAGGAAGTCGAGCGACAGTTTCAGGTTGGCAGCCTCGTCGAGTCCGTTGATGCCGGCCACGTACCAGGTGGTGCCGCTGCGGCGGGCCATGATGACCGACTTGCCGGGATAGCCGTCGACGAATCGCGTCTCGTCCCACACACTGGGCAGCCGGGACAGGAACTGCTGCACCTGCTGGGGCTGCGCCAAGTAGCTCTCGGGGCGGTCGGCCAGATGCTGCAGTCCCGACTCGAAGAGCACCGTCAGGGCCAGTTCGTGGGCATGGGTGGTGATGTGGGGATGCTGCGAGTCGGAGAAGGTGCAAGGCGTGTAGTCCATGGGGCCCACGACGTTGCGCGTGAAGGGCAGTGTGGCATTGTGGCTGGCGGCGCGGTTGGTCAGGACGGGCAGGTTGTTGTACCATTCGGCGCCGTAGACGCCTTCGGTGGACATCAGGTTGGGGTAGGTGCGCTGCCATCCGCGGGGTATGGTGGCCCCGTGGAAGTTGACCAGCAGGTGGTGGCGTGCGGCGCACTCCAGGAGGTCGATGCAGTAGTCCATGGTTGCCTGTGTGTCGCCGGCGAAGAAGTCAATCTTCACGCCTGCCACGCCCAGTTTCTCGCACCAGGCAAACTCACGTTCGCGGTCCTCGGGCTTGTTCAGCCGGTACTTGGGACC
Source organism: uncultured Prevotellaceae bacterium (assembly GCA_946626595.1). Lineage (GTDB taxonomy): Bacteria > Bacteroidota > Bacteroidia > Bacteroidales > Bacteroidaceae > Physcousia. The sequence continues at coordinate 15,475 of CAMOUQ010000015.1, forward strand.
TGGCGCTCCGTTGATCCAAGCCGTCGATGAGTTGTACCATATCATGGGCCGTACGCCCCGGTCGTGGGCATAGCGGATGGCGTCCTCTATGCTCTTGCCGTCCTTCATCTCGTCCCACTCGGCATCGATGAGCATGTAGGGCAACTTCAGCGTGGCGGCCATGTCGATGTACTGCTTGATGATGTTGAGGTCGTTGGAGCCGTGGTTGTGGGCCCAGTATATCCAGGATACTACGCCTGGCATTATCCACTTCGTGTCCTTGGTCCGTGAAGGTTCGGCCACGTCGGTCACCAGGGTCGACTCGACCACGTCGGCCAAGCGGCCTATGATGACCAGTCGCCAGGGGGTGTGCCACTGGCCGGAGAGGCGCAGCTCGTTCTTGTCGGGACAGACGCGGAAGAGGTCGGCCGACTGTTCGTTGCGCAGCGACGAGGCACTCTGTCGGCGCTCGATGTTGGCCTCGGTGATGAGGGCAAACACGCCGTCCGAGGGCTCCAGCAGGGCAGGATAGCCCCAGTGCTGGCGCCGGGCCTTGCCCGTTATGGACATGGGGAAGAATCCCTCGTAGGCCTCGCTCCACTCCTGCATCCAGCGGCGCGTGCCTTCGGGGATGCAGTAGGTGGTCTGTTCGCCCGTCAGCAGTTCGTCCTGCAGTCCCTGCATTTCGTAGCGGAAGGCAATGCCGTCGTTGTAGAGGCGCATGACCAGTTGCAGCGGTTTTCCACTCTGGTCGCGATAGTTGCAGGTGTATTCGCAGGCCTCGTTGGTCGGGCGCAGGCATTTGCCCGTCAGCATGGTGTACTTGGCCTTGATGCGGCGCGGCTTGGAGATGTCCTGCAGCCGCAGGCCCTGCCCTCTGGTCGACGTGGTGATGCCCACCTCGGGGATGTCCATCACGGTCTTGCCTTCGTAGCGGATGGTGTATCCATGGTCGGTCGGTGTGAGGCTGATTTTGCCGTTGGGCGACTGCATGGTGTCGGGGGCGGCCCATGTGGCGAGGGCCAGGGCCAGGCTGAGCAGTGTTGAGAATGTCCTTTTCATAGTGCGGTTTTTGTTCATAGTATGGTTGGGCCTCCAACCTTAGTATTGTCTGAGCTCCAACCTTAGTATTGTCGGGCCTCAAACCTTAGTAAGGTTGGAGGTGCAACCTTAGTATTGTCTGAGCTCAGGCGACGGGAGGCCTAAAGATTACTTACGGAACAACAGCGGTGCCATCTGGTAGAGACTGCGGCGCCAGGTCAGGAATTCGTGGGCCGTGCCCTCCGAGACGTAGCCTACGGCATTCAGTCCGGCAGCCTTCAGGGCTTCGGTGGACTGGCGGATGCCTTCGGGGTTCTCCTTGCTGCCGCAGCTCTGGAAGATGAGGCGCACCTGCGACTTGTCCTTGATGTCCTGGGGCTGGTACTGTCCGCCGCTGAGCAGGCCGTAGTAGCCGAACACCTCGGGGCGGCGCAGCGTGATGAGGCGTGTCTCGAATCCGCCCATCGAGAGGCCGGCCATGGCGCGGTTCCACTTGTCGGAGCGTGTGCGGAAGTGGCTGTCGACGTAGGGCACCAGTTCGTCCACGAGCACCTTCTCGAAGTCCTTGGCGTCGAACTGGCGCAGGCCGCCGAAGCGTACGTCGTTGGTCATGCCGTAGGTCATGACGATGATGAAGGGTTCAATCTTGCCGTCGGCTATCAGGTTGTCCATGATGAGGTTGGCGTGTCCCTGGTTGCTCCAGGCCGTCTCGTCCTCGCCCCATCCGTGTTGCAGGTAGAGCACGGGATATTTTGCCTTGCGGTCCTTGTCGTAGGTGGGAGGTGTATAGACGAAGGCGCGGCGCACGGTGCCTGTGCTGGGCGAGGGGAAGAGTACCTGCTGGACATTGCCGTGGGGCACGTCGCGCAGGGCATAGAAGTCGCTGTCGTGGGCCGGTATTTCGATGCCGCTCTCCCAACGGCAAGAGCCGTAGTAGTTCATGGCTCCGGGGTCGTTGACGGTGGCACCGTCGATGGTCATGTGGTAGTAGTGGAAACCTTCGTCCATGGGGCCTGCCGTGGTGCCTTCCCACATGCCGTCGCGGGTCTTGTGCAGACGGGTGCCGCCCTGTCCGCCCAGTCCCAGGCTGACGACTACCGACTGTGCCTCGGGGGCATGGATGCGGAAGCGGGCATAGCCTTCGGAGTTGACCATGGGGTACTGCTGTCCGGGCTGGTTCTTCGACGACGGACGGAAGTCTTCCTTCACCTCGGGCTTCTTCTCCTCGGGGGCTATGACGATGCTCTCGGGGGCTGTCTTTTCCTTAATAATATTGTATACGCGCTTGGGCTTGTACTGGGAGTCGAAGGGCAGGGGATAGTTCTGTACGCCGAGCCACGAGTCGCGGTCGGAGAGGTTCCAGAAGGTGACGCAGTCCACCACGTCGCGATGGCGGCGCAGTGCGCGGAATACGCTGGCATACTGGCGCTCCTGCATCGTGCGGATGCGTTCGCTCACCTCCACACCCTCGCGGCTGAACTGCAACTGTCCGCCCATCTCCTGGTTGACGCGGATGTCCAGTTCCGTCATGTGGATGTGGCTGACTACCTGCTTGTAGAGCGACAGGGCCTTGTCCACTTCGTCCTCCGAGGGGCCGTAGATGTTGTAGTGGCCCTGCATGCCGATACCGTCGATGGGCACGCCGTCGGCCTTCATGCGCTTCACCATCTCGTAGATGCGCTGGCTCTTGACGGGGTCGCACTCGTTGTAGTCGTTATAGAAGAGCAGTGCCTTGGGGTCGGCCTTGCGTGCAGCGCGGAAGGCTTCGCGGATGAAGTCGTCGCCTGCAATCTTATAGAGGCGGGACTGGCGGAAAGGGTCTTGCGCCTTGGGGTCGTCGGTGATGGCTTCGTTCACCACGTCCCAGCAGTAGACCACGTCCTTGTAGCGGGTGACGATGGCCTGGATGTGCTTTCTGATGCGCTCGAGCAGCACCTTCTTCGACACCTCCTTGCCATCCTTGTCCACGTATATCCAGCGGCCTATCTGGTTGTGCCATACCAGGCAGTGGCCGCGCAGCTTGATGCCCGTCTGCCGGCAGAAGTTGGCAATGCGGTCGGCGCGTGCCCAGTTGAACTGGCCCTCCTGGGGTTCGGTGGGTTCGGGCTTCATGTCGTTCTCGGCCGTCAGGCTGTTGAAGTCGCGTATGATGAGTCCCATCTGCTCGGGTGCGGTGACGTTGCGCTGGTTGACGGCCACGCCGATGAGGAAGTCGTCCTTGTAGGCATCCTTCAGTCCCTGCAGCGACATGTCGCTCTGGAAGCCCATGAGCGACATCATCTTCTGTGCATATCGGCGGCCCAGGAGGCGATAGCCCTCGGCGTCGAAGTGCAGGCGGTCGGCCTGGTTGGTGCATCCCTCCGAGGAGATGACGTGGGCCGTTGGTATGGTCTGTGGCAGGGCATCAATCTGCTTGTTCATGGCCAGGCACTGGCCCTTGCCCTCGGCCTGCACCACCTCACCGGCCAGCAGGGGCACGTCTTCAGCCTTCAGACGGAGGTCGGCGAGCAGCTGTCGATAGACGGTGTTCACCTTGTTGGCCCATTCGGGGTCGCCCGTGTTCGACTCACCCTGGTGCAGCAGTATGCCGCGAATGACGCCCTTCTGCTGTGCCTTGCGGGCCAGTGTGACGAGTCGTTCGTAGGGATTGTTGTCGTATGACTTCAGCATGTTCTTCATCCATCCCGGCGCCTCGTTCTGGATGTATTCGGCAGCCTTGTCCTTCATGAAACCCTCAATCTTGATGCCGCCGATGGCCACGTTGATGACACCGATGCGCAGGTAGTGTGGCAGGTCCTCGCTCAGCGTGCGGCCGAAGTAGTCGGCAGGCGTCAGTCCCGTGTTCTGTCGGCAGAGGGGCGGCGTGGCGGTGTACCACTCTCCCATCTTGCGTCCGCGTTCGGGGTCGTCCACGGCCGCCATCATCTGGAAGCGCTCGTTCACGCCCTCCAGGTCCTGTGCCTCGGGCTTGGCAGCGCCCTCCATGTTCGACTGTCCCAGGCAGAGGAAGATGTAGAAGTTCTTGTCGGGTCCGTCGCCGGCATTGCCCCGGCGCTGAGGCCGCTGTGCGGTTGCATCTACGAAAGGCAGCGCCACGAGCACGGCCAGCAATAAGGATTTCAGCAAAGTTTTCATGTCTTTAAGTTTTTAGTGATAAGATTTCCTTGCAAAGTTACAATAAAATCAATAATCCCCACACGTGTGCAGGATTTATTTATGCAGATGTAACAATCGCAAAACAAATGGAGACATGAGTTGCGTAGTCTCTTTGTCTCGTTCGTATTAGGATTAAAAAGGTTTAGTTAGTTAGATTGGTTAGTTATTCGTGTGAAAAGGCTGGATGCATGGCATTTGGCCTTTTTGCGGTTTATGGCGGGGCGAGGAATAATATCTCAGCTTAATTTTGGACAAATGGGGAATATTTATTACTTTTGTCCGATGAACGGCTAAAAATGTGAGGCCGTGGAGAGATATGCAGCATCCTGTTTGTAGAGACATATTGCGTCAGTTGAACGGTTTGGGCCGAATCGTCGTCGCTGCAGTCCTGCTGTTGCTGGCCACAGCAACGCGGGCTGGCATAGTGGGCGAGGAGGACATGGTGAACCTGACCCTCAACGACGGACTGTCGGGCGAGACGGTGTACGGCGTGATGACCGACCACAACGGATACGTGTGGCTGGCCACCAGCGGTGGTGTCAGCGTGTACAACGGCAAGGGACTGAGCACTTTCAACATTCTGGACGAACAGGGACAGAGACTAACCGTCTACGACATTTGCGAGGTGGGCAACTGCCAGATATGGGCCGCCACGGAGGAGGGGCTATACTGCCTGAACCATGGCGAGAAAACTTTCAGGCGCATGCTGCCCGAGGTGGAGCATCCGACCTCGCTGATGGTGACGGGCGACACGCTCTACATCGGCAGCCAGCAGGGACTGCAGTTCTATGCAGGGGGCAAGTTGGAGCGGAGAGACGTCGGCGTGAGCCGTAACGGACTGGACAACGTCGTGCGCCAGTATGCCAAGGGAGAAGACGGACGAATATGGTTCCTCAGCCGCCACGACCTCAACAGCTACGACCCGCGCACCGGAAAGGTGACCCGCCATCAGTCCAGTCTGAGCGACATGACCCTGCTGCTGTCGCAGTTTGCCTATGCCGGGCAGGGGCGCTTCGTGGTGGGAACCAAGACCCACGGACTGTTTCTCTGCAACCTGGCGACCGGAACGACGGAGCACATAGACGGCGTAGGCAACACTGTCACCATGGTGCGGCGCAGTGGCGACGGCCATATCTGCGTGGCCTGCGACGGCACCGGAGCCTACCTGCTGGACGGCAAGACGCTGGCCATCAGGGAGCAGTTCAACACCGAGGCCGAGCACTCCCACCGTCTGCCCTCGAACGGACTGTACTGCTACCATCGCGATGCCAACGGCGTCAACTGGTTTGGCTTTGTGCGCCACGGACTGGCCTACACCTACTACAGCGGCGACTTGTTCCGGGTGCTCCGGGTGGCGACGCCCGAGGGCGAGGTATTCACCACCGAGGGCATCAACGTGCGCACCTACTGCATTCATGGCAACGACGGCATCATAGGGACACAGAACGGATTCTACTACGTCAACCTCAAGACCGGACATGCACAGTTCTACCGACCGGCCGACCTAGACGGCGGGCACATCGTCAACACCGTAGTGTGGCACGACGGCCTGTTCTACATCGGCACCTACGACGGCGGCGGCCTGCACACCTTCGACCCCCGGACCATGACGCTGAAGCCGCAGACCTTCTCCCCGCAACTGGACCAGAAGTCGATAGGCGACCTGAAGGTGGGCCCCGACGGACGGCTGTGGATAGGATGCACCGACGGCCTGTTTGTGGTGGAAGGGGGCAAGGTACAGCAGCACTTCACGGAACTGAACTCCCACATCACCGGCGGACTGATTCTGAGCATCACCTTCGATGCCTCGGGCAATGCCTGGCTCACCGGGGCCAACGGCTGCTCGCTCTACAGTGTGCGCAGCCGCGAGATTGTGGAGGCCTCGTTCCCAAAGGGATTCTTCAACCACCATCCCTGGATGCGCGGAGCTCAGGGCCACGATTCGCTGGTCTTCATGCGCACCGGGCCGCAGACGTTCTATACCAACGAACAGATGACCGACTTCGGCGAACTGGAACTGCCCATAGCCTTTGCCGACAAATGGTGCCGCAGCTTCGTGGACGACATGCGAGGCCACTATCTGCTGACATCGGAGCGCGGTGTCTTCTGCTTCGACTATGGGCTCAAGGAGATGATACACTTCGGCTATGGCGAGGGACTGCGGGGCGACATGATCAACGATATGGGCATGGACGCCGACGGCACCCTGTGGGTGGCCACTTCGCAGGGACTGTTCCATGCCAAGGTCAAGGACATCGGGGCATGGAGCCACCCAGGACAGTTCCAGATAAAACTCTACTACATACGCCAGGGCAGCGACTTGCTCACGCCCTATGACGAATATATGGTGAACGAGACGCGCCGCATCACGCTGCATTGGAACTTCAGGTCGGAGGTGCTGCAGCTGAAGGCCACACTGCTGGACTACTCCAAACAGCGGGGGCGCCTCTACGAATATCGCTTGGACGACGGCGACTGGCAACTGCTCTCCGACGGCGAGGACATCGGCATCCGGCGCCTCTTCCTTGGGCGGCACCAACTGGAAATCCGACTGGCAGGAGCCGAAGAGACGGCATCGGTCTACGACATTAGTGTGATGCCCTCCTTCTGGGCCTTCTTCGAGTTGTTCCTGCTGGTGCTGGCAGTGTTGCAGCTGTTGCTCTGGTGGCACTATCGCAAGAACACGAAGGTGCTGCTCTCGGAGCGTAACGAGATGGAAGAGGCACTGATAGAGATGGCGCAGGAGGAGGCCCTGCTGGCCGAACAGCAGGAGGAGGCCGAGGAGGGCAGCGGCGGCAACAAATACCAGCAGGTGAAGATGACCGACGAGGAGTGTGCCGACATCGTCAGACGCATGCGCCATTATCTGGAAACCGAACAGGCCTATGTCAACTCCGACCTGAAGCGTGCCGACCTGGCCCGCGTGCTCCACGTGCCCGTTGCCAAGCTCAGCTACGTATTCTCCATGCACCTCAATGAGAACTATTATGAGTTTGTCAACCGCTACCGCCTGGAGCGCTTCAAACAGCTCATTGCAGAGGGGGCATACAAGCGTTTCACGCTGATGGCACTGAGCGAGCAGTGCGGCTTCCGGAAGTCGTCTTTCTTCAGTACTTTCCGAAAGGTGGAAGGTATGACGCCAACGGAATATTTGAAGAAGCAAAATATCAAAATCGACATTTCGTGAGTGCGGAAAAGTTTTTTGAACGCACCATTAAGTTATTCATAACCAGTCTCTTAACTTATTTGGAGTTCCCAGAAACGCAGTTGGTGGCATTATAGAGCATAATATTTTTGAATTATGTTGTGTATATCATAATTTTGCTCTCGAGAAATCGAAAACAATCGCCTTGCAACTAACACTATCGAAAATGGAGACTAATACCATCACTGACCAGCAATCAGACCTTCTGGCTCGTGTCTATGTGCAGTATCTCGAGGAGTTGAAACTCTACTTCCTGGCCTATACACACAACGAAATGGAGGCCGAGGATTTTGTACACAATCTCTTCCTGAAGATGATGCGTTTGGACTTGATTGTAGAGTCCACCGTGCGCAATCTGCTTTTCACGATGGCCCATCGCATGATTATCGACGATGTCCGCCACCGCTTCTATGTGCGGCAGGCCGAAGTCCGCTTGAAGAACGGTATGGAACTGGCCTCGCCCACCGATGTCTACGACAAAATGGAGCGCGACCAGATTCTGAGTCTCGAGGAAAAGAAACTCAGCACGATGCCCACGAAGCGTGCCTGCGCATACCGCATGTGGCGCGAGGAAAAGAGTATGAAGGAGATAGCCCTGGCCCTCAATATCAGCCAGCGCACCGCCGAGGCCCACGTCTATCGGGCCACGTGCGAGATGAAAGCATATATCCGTATGGCAATCTAATAAACACACCGCGAACATGAAAAGAAATCTTCTGACAACCATTGCATTGGCATTGTTCTGCATCCAGCCCATCGTGGCCGGACGCACCTTCGTGCATCCCGGCATATCCTACACCCAGGCCGAGTCGCGCTGCATGTTGCGCTGGAAGCGTGAGGGCAGCAACCTGACATCCCCGAGCGGAAAAGGCTGGACGGGGGACTGGGCCTGCAGGGGCAGGGCGGCAGGGAGTGACAGAAAGGAGAGAAGGAGCGCCGGACGGAGCAAACTATGGGTAAGGTTCTGAGTCATGGATAGGGTGAATGGATTTATTTAGGAATGAAGTGAAGCGCAGCACCGCCAGAGGGTTGGAGGTTCAACTTTATGGAGCTGCCGCTCTTTACGGTCCGTCGTTCGCTTTTCACCTTCGAGGAGGTGTCGGCCGTGGGGTCGTCGTTGTAGATGCGGACCTCGTACTTGCCAGTGGGAAGGAAGTCGGTGCCGATGGTGACGGAGCGGCCTTGGGTATTGGTCATGGCTCCGACGAACCATTCCTGGCCCGAACGGCGGGCCTGCACGATGTACTCGCCGGGGATGCCGTCGAGGGCCAGACTCTCGTCGAACACCGTCGGACAATGGCGCCAGAATTGCAGTTCGTCGCCCTCCCAACCATTGGGGAAGGGAGTGTCGTACCAGAAGTAGAATTGCAAGGGACTGTAGTAGACGGCAGCCATGGCCAACTGGTGGCCTCGGGTGTTCTTGACGCGTGAATTGAAGTAGCAGAGCGTGTAGTCGGCCGGGCCGCAAAGATAGCGGGTGAAGGGGAGCAGTGTGTTGTGGGTGGCATCGGGCATCTCCTCGTTGCCGGCAATGCCCTCCTGGGTGAGCACGTTGGGATAGGTGCGGCTGAGGCCTGTGGGGCGATATTCGTCGTGGATGTCGACCATCAGATGGTGCTCGGCACACTTGGCCACGGCATCGTGTAGCCAGGTGCTCCACTGCTGGTTGCCAATCTGCACAAATCCGAACTTGATGCCGCTGATGCCCCACTGCCGATAGAGAGGCAGGAGTTCGTCGAGCTGGCGATAGAGGGCGCGCTGGTTGACATAAATCCAGACGCCGATGCCCTGAGAACGGGCATACTGGCAGACCTCGGGCATGGTGAAGTCGCGCGTCGGGATGACCTGGCGTGCGTCGCTCGCGACCTTGCCTTCGGGGCCGTACCAACCGGCATCCAGTTCCACGTAGTCGAAGCCCATGGCCTTGCAGAAGTCGATGCTGCGGAAGATGCCGGCCCGGTCGAGGCGTGTGCTGCGGAAAGCCTTTCCGGGCTTTATCCATCCTGTGTCCCGAATTTGGCATTCGGTGTTCAGGTTCAGTATGAGTTGCTTGTGATTGATGAGGTCTACGGCCCGCTGGCCCGCCATGACGACGCGCCAAGGTGTGTCGTAGGGGGAGATGATGTCGGCACAGCCGTAGAGGGAAACCTGCAGTTCGTTGTCGCGCAGCAGGCGGAACTTGCCGCGGGCATAGTCCTTCATGGCGGCCTCGAGCAGGGCCACATAGGTGCCGCCCGGGGTTTGCATCAGCAGGGGCCGTTCCGACTCGTACCATTCGCCGCTCAGGGGGCGCTTCTCGAAGGGGCCTTGTGCCCACTCTTCGTACCATGCGAGTGTGCCCTGGGGCATGCGGAACGTGGTGCGTTCGCCTGTGATGTGCAGGAAGAGACTATTGGACGTTTCGGGGAAATGGTAGCGGAAGGCGATGCCCTCGTCGTAGGCCCGGACGATGATGTCCATGGCATAGTACTTGCGTTTGTCGTAGCCCTGCGACACGGTGCCCTGTCCGTTGCTGCCCTTCTCGTAGTGAAGGACGAGTTGGTTGTAGTGGTCGCGTATGCGGGCGTTCTCGCCATAGAGGGGTGTCCAGGTGGTGTCGGCCGTTGTCTGTACCTGGCCTCGCAGCTCCAGGTCGCTGCACCAGTTGCGATATTCGCCGCGCGGTACGCCCAGAGCCGACTCGAACAGTCGGTTGTCGATGTCTACTCCCATCTGGCTTTCCAGAATGATGGGTTGTCCGTCGTAGGAGATGGAGTATGACATTCCGTCAATGGAGATGGTATACTTGCCGTCGGGCGACGACAACTGCTGTGCCATGCACACCGAAGAGGGGTAAAAGGCAGCCGCGAGGTGGAGCATGACGGCTGCGAGGCCAAACCTTGTTGTCCGGTATATTTTCAGTTTCATTTTATTTATATGGGGGTGTGATTTATTTATATGGGAGTGTGATTCTTTTGTCATTTGCTAATCCTTATCCAGTCCACATCAAGCCAACCGCGGCTGGACTTGCGGCCGGAGCATTCTGCGAGGAAGCCCAGCTTGGCACCGATCCATTTGCCTTCCTTCATGGTGAAGGCTTCGCCGGCATCGTGGTAGCGTTTGCCATCGAGGCTGTAGCTGTAGCGGCACTTTCCGTCCTTGACGTTCATGCGCAGGTACATATCCATGTATATGGCCGGGGAATAGGGGATAGTGTCTCTATCGTTAGGTTGCAGGGTGGCCAGTGTGTGGCGTGTCTCAGCCTGGCCGTTGTCGGCTCCGATGCAGGTGTGGCGCTGCAGGAGGAACGCATCGCCCTGGCGCAGCAAGACCAGTGCCGAATAGTCGCGCCCCATCATGACCAAGCCCCCGTATTGTCCGTCCTCCTTGGATGCAAATCGCACCTTGGCGGTTGCCGTGAAGCGTGGAGCCGGGGTCTTCTGGAGCAGGAGGTTGGGTGCTTCCCACAGGTTTACGAAGTCGGGACTGAGGTCGTGGGTGTAGAGCCGCATGTATCCGTCGGCCGTGGGCATTCCGTAGAACTGTTGATAGTTGGCATGCCACTGCCACTGCAGTCCGATCTGTCCGTTGTCGAACTCGTCGGACGACTGCGGGCAGGTGGGTCGCTGGGCCTGTTTGCCCGTCTGGGGCTTGCGCCAGGTGGTCACGGGTTCGCCGTTGCGTCCCATCATCGGCCATCCGTCCGACCAGTCGACGGGTTGCAGGTAGACCACACGGCCGTATGCGCCCTTGTCATTGAAGTGCAGGAACCAGTCTTCTCCCTTCTCCCCCTCCTTTCCTATGTGCACCCAGGCGCCTTGGTGGGGACCGTTGATGTCGGTGCTGCCCTGCCACATCACGCGGCGCCATTCGTAGGGGCCATAGGGCGAGCGGCTGCGCATGGCCAGTTGCCACCCCATCTCCACGCCGCCGGCCGGACACATAATCCAGTACCAACCGTCGCGTTTGTAGAACTTGGGACCCTCGGAGGTGTGATTCACCTGTCCGCCGTCGAATGCGATGCGCGGCAGACCGATGGCCCGTGTGCCGTCGGGAGACAGTTCGCGAACGGTGAGTACGGAGTTGAAACCGGCACGCGAATTGGCCCATCCGTTGACCAGATAGCAGCGTCCGTCGTCGTCCCACAGGGGGCAGGGGTCAATCATTCCCTTTCCGGGTATGACGCAGACGGGCTGCTCCCAGTCCCCGGCGGGGTCTTTCGTCTTGACCATCATGATGCCATGGTCGGGGTCGCCCCAATAGATGTAGAATTCGCCCTTGTGGTGACGTATGGCCGGGGCCCAAACGCCCTTGCCATGCTGGGGCTGGTCGAAGAGTTCCCGGGGTTCCAATGCCTTCAGGGCATGACCGACAATCTGCCAGTTCACCAGGTCGGTGGAATGCAGGATGGGCAGTCCGGGTATGCAGTTGAAGGAGGAAGCCGTCAGATAGAAGTCGTTGCCCACGGCGCAGACGTCGGGGTCGCTGTAGTCGGCATAGAGAACGGGGTTGGTGTAGGTGCCGTTGCCGTTGTCGGGGCACCAGACGCCCTGGGCCATGGCAGGTGCGATGGCAGCCGGACACAGAAGAGCCAGGAAGGAGAGGCGGGCAAGGGTCTTTTTCATTATTTCAGGAATTTAAGGTTTTCCACATGCGAACCCACGAAGATGGGCACATAGTCGGCCGTCTGGTACCATCTGGGTTTGTCAGGCATGTCGTCGAAGATTTTGCGTCCGTTGATTTTCAGGCCCTCGAAGGTGATGTTCTTCACCTTGCGGTCCTCGTTGTAACCCGTGATGACGGACATGTTGGGCTGCTGGCCGTAGTAGCGTATGCTGCGGAAGGTGACACCGTCCACTCCCATTCCGGGAGCGGAGCAATACTTCTGGTTCCAGCCGACCTTCACCTGCAGGAGGCTGCCCTGATGGATTTGTTCGATGCGGATGTTGTCGAAGAGGATGTTGCGCACCAGGTTGTTGTCGCCACAGTTGATGGCCATGCATCCCTGGTAGTCGATTTGCGGTTCGCTCTGGCAGATGATGTCGAGGTTGTCGTATCGCAGGTCTTCCACCGTGTCGCGCAGTTCGGGGTTGGGGCCCGCGGCCGCACCGTGCAGTCCGATGAAGATGGGGTGAGCCACATCGGCCCAGAGCGTGGAGTTGGTCATGCGCACGTTGCGCACCGAGCCGGAGAATCCCTTGCGGGTGGCATAGGCCGTCGTACAGTCGTCGGAGTTGCGGCAGAAGACGCGGTCGTAGAGCACGTTGCTGGAGGCAAAAACGTTCAGTCCGTCGCCCCAGCCGGGATGTGAGATGGAGCGCACGTCGTGGAGTGTCACTCCGTCGGAGCCGCCGACGGGGCAGGTGTTCAGAATCAGGCCGTCGATGCTGACGCGCTTCGAGCGATATACGTGGCAACCCTCGTAGCCACGGGCCGGGCGGGCGATGCCGCGTCCCAGGATGCTGACGTCGTGGGCATCCTCGATGGCAAAGGTGCCTGTGAAATAGCTACCCCCGGCCAGATAGACGGTGGTGTTGGAGGGAATGCGTATGGTGTCCTTCTGGTCGTAGTAGCCCGGAGCGTAGTACACGAAGTTGCGTCCCTGGGCCTTGGCTTCCCGTTCGGCCACCTCCTTGCTCACCGTGGGCTTGGAGGTGAAGAAGAGCAGATTGTCGGTGATGTTGCCGTCGAACTCGACGCTGACATTCTCGGGCTGGAACAGCAGGAACTGCACCACCGAGTCGTTCTGCACATTGGCAATCGTACCCCGGTAGTCGGGCCTGATACGGCAGGTCTTGAACTTCTTGTTCTTGCAGATGACGCGCACGAAGACGTCGCCCGTGAAGTCGATGAAGGCATAGGAAATCTCCGACACGCGGTGCTCGTTGTTGCCTGTCGGGGCATTCACCTTGGCCATGTAGGTGTCTATCTTTGTCCATTCCTTTGCGCCGCGCGGCTGAACGTAGACGTCGTAGTCATGCTTCAGCGGTGCGCCCTTCGGTGCGGGGTAGGCGAAGACCTGATGCAGTTTCTTGCCCTCGGTCACGCCCTTCACGCGGAATTCGTTGCTCTCTATCCCGTACTTCAGCCGGCCCTCCTTGACGGCCTTCTTCTGCAGGTCGAGAATCTTCTTCGTGTAGGGCATCTTCAGTCCCTTGCGTCCAACGTAGTGGGCGTAGGCCAAATCGTAGACACTGCGTATGACGCCGCGCCCCATGGCTCCGGGCTCCGTCCAGTCGTTGTAGAGGCCGGTGCAGTCCGTCCACGTCTTGAAGGGGACGTCGTAGCCCAGGTTGTATCGGGCCGTGTACTCCATGCCCTTCATCAGGCGGTTGTCGAGTGCGCCCCACAGGTCGGTACCCTGGCCCCATGCCATCTCGCACGTTTCGCACAGGGCCCCCAGTCCCAGCTGGGCATGTCCCTGGTCGCGTCCCGTCTCCTGGCACTGTCCCGTCTCAGAGACATATCGGGGCAGGGCGCCATTGTCGTTGGCCCCCAGGAAGTAGTCGACGGCCTCCTGATACAGCGTCTTGTCATCGAGGAATATGGCACAGGCCATGCGGCAGCGGTTGACGATGGCCCCCCAGTTGCCGTTGGCATAGGGGCTGTCGGCTTCGAACTTTTCCATTGTCGGCAGGAAGGCCCTCCTGATCATCGCCTTCCAGGCCTGCATGTCGACCTCGGGGCGTCTGTCCTTGACCACGTTCATGGCACTGACCAGCCAGTAGGCCTGTATCAGGCACAGCGGTGCGTCGTGCCCCTCCAGTCGCTGCAGTTTGTTGGCATAGGCATCGATGATGGCCACGGCCTGGTCCGTTTTTCCGGCTTTCGCCAGGTCCCAGGCCGTATGCATGTCGCGTTCGCTGCCATTCTTACTTGCGCGGAACTCTCCGTCGCGTGCTACTACCTCGTAGGGGCCCGCCATCTTGTAGTCCGCCTGTTGTGCCAGGGCGGTGGCGGCATGGGCGGTGAACATGGTCACGGCCAAAATCAGAATCTTCATTCTCATTCTCGTTTACTATTTTATATTCAATACGTCCCAAGGGGGCAATTTACTTATCTGCCATGCAAATTTAGTAAAATCAGATAAGTTTTACGTAATATCTTCTACATATTCGTAATATGATAAAAAAACAGACAGACCGAAACAATATGAGACGCATTCTTCTGACACTCTCCCTCGTTGCCTGCCATGTGGGCTTCGGCGCCGCACAGACAATCGATGTGGATAAGGAACTGGACTACTGCCACCTTCAGCTGACCCGGGCGCTGAAGGCTCTGCAGCCCTACGATTTCACCATGATGCCCCGCAACATACTGACGGACGCCGGAAAGCAAACGACGACCTGGAACTGTCGGCCCGTCAAGGCCGAGGAGTGGTGCTCGGGATTCTGGCCCGGCATCCTGTGGATGGACTATGGGAACCGGAAGTCGCGCCCCGAAGGTAAGGGCCGCAGCGCCGGACTGTCGGCCGATTCGCTCCGGAGCATAGCCGATGGCTACACCCAGGTGCTCAAGCCCTTGGCCTACAGTCCCATCTACGACCACGACTTGGGATTCATCATCATCAACTCCTTCCTGAAAGGTTACGAACAGACGCACAGCGAAGACTACCGCCGGACGGCTCTGGCAGCAGCCGACACGCTGGCCACACTCTTCAATCCCAAGGCCGGCACCCTGCTCTCGTGGCCCCGCCACGTCAAGGACTACAAGGGGCACAACACCATCATGGACAACATGATTAACCTGGAACTCCTCCTTTGGGCCTCTGCCAACGGAGGCAGCCCCCTGCTCAGGGACATTGCCGTCTGCCACGCCACCACCACCATGCGCCACCACTTCCGCCCCGACGGATCGTGCTACCATGTGGCCGTCTACGACACCCTCACGGGAGAGTTCCTGCGCGGACTCACCCATCAGGGCTACGCCGACTGGTCGATGTGGAGCCGCGGACAGTCGTGGGCCATCTATGGATATACCATGGTCTACCGCTACACCCGCGACCCTCTCTTCCTCGGTTTTGCCCAGAAGGTGACCGACGTCTACCTGCGCCGCCTCCGCGAGACCAGCGACGACTGGGTGCCCCTGTGGGACATGGACGCCACGGGCTCGAAGGATGCCTCCGCCGCATGCGTCGTGGCCTCCGCCCTGCTCGAACTGTCGCAGTATGTCGACGGGGAGAAGCAGAGCCTCTACCGCTCCGCTGCCGTCAATATGCTCTCCGACCTCAGTTCCGAAAAGTACCAAAGCCGTCGGCACAACGTGTCCTTCCTCATGCACTCCACAGGCCACCGGCCCGCTGGCTCCGAGATTGACGCCAGCATCGTCTATGCCGACTATTACTACATCGAGGCGCTGCAGAGGCTGAAGGCCATGCAGTAGGGGATTTTTTTTATCCGCGTTTCTTCATCACGGCATTCACGACGCGAATGCTGGAGACGAGTTTGTCGGTGCTGGTGAAGACATCGACGTTCCACACATGACTGGAGCGCCCCAGATGTACCGGGGTGCAGACGGCCCGCACGGTGTCGCCCTCGTGGGCACTGGAGACGTGGTTGCCGCTGACCTGCATGCCCACGACGGCCTCGTCCGGCTGGCAGGCTATCATCGAGCCCAGTCCGGCCACCGTCTCGGCCAGGGCCAGTGTGGCTCCGCCGTGCAGGATGCCGAAGGGCTGTCGCGTGCGGTGGTCGACGGGCATGGTGGCCTCCACGCGCTCGGCACTGGCAAAGGTGTACTGTATGCCCAGGTTGCCCATCAGCGTGGAGCCGCTCTGGGCATTCATGGCATCTATGGGGATGTCGGCCACGCGTGCCTCCTGCATGATGGCCTTCTCTATGGCCATGGCGGCACCGTCCTGGTCGTTGGACAGGGTGGTGAAGTCGGCACAGCGGCGCACGGCAGCCGTGGCATTGGCCATGGCCACGCCCGTACCGGCCATCTGCAGCATGTTGATGTCGGCCTCGCCGTCGCCTATGGCCAGCACTTCGGCCATCTGTATGCCCATCTTCTGCACCAGGGCGCTCATGGCGTAGCTCTTGCCCACCTGGTAGCCCACGATTTCCAGATAGTAGGGGTTGGAGTGGATGGTGTCCATGACACCGGCCAGGTGGCGCTGCATGTGCTCCTCGAGGCTGGTCAGAGCCTGCTCGTCGTCGCTGACCAGCATCACCTCGGCTGGCCAGTCGTCCATGGAGAGGGAGAGGACGTCGTCCTGGCGCAGCGTCATGCCGTTCATCTGGGCCTCGTCTATGATGTGCGGGTTGGCGATGTCGGTGCTCACCACCTCGTTGCCGTCGTAGTAGGCCATGGTCAGCCCCATCTTCTGTGCCTTCTTCTCCAGGTAGGGCACCATCTGGGGGTCGATGCGGCGTTCGAAGACGATCTGCCCCGTCCGGGCCTCCATCACCTGGGCACCGTTGTACGAGATGATGTATCCGTCGTACACGCCCAGGTCTATGGCCTGAGCCAGGGGCAGTATGCCGTAGGTGGGTCGGCCAGAGGCCAGTGCCAGTCGGATGCCCATTTGTTGCACCTTGCGCAGGGTCTGCACCGTGCGCTTACTGATCTCGCGGTTGCTGTTCAGCATGGTTCCGTCCACGTCCAGGACGATAAGTTTGTATTTCATATCTCTCCTTTTAACATTTTAACCTTTTAACCTTTTAACTTTTTAACCTTTTAACTTTACTCTCCGCACAGCGCCGCACACACCTTGTCCTGCCAGTTGCGGCCCTGCGAGGCCTTCTGCACGCCCTGGTTGATGATGCTGAAGACCAGCACGTGGCCCTCCGGCGAATAGGCATAGCCCGAGAGGCTGCTGATGCCGTCCACGGTGCCCGTCTTGGCCATCACGCGGCCCTCGGCAGGCGTACGGCGCATGCGCTTCTCCAGCGTGCCGTCCACCCCGGCTATGGGCAGCGAGGGCAGCAGACACTGGCGTATCTGTTCGTTTTGCCAGGCATAGCAGAGCAGCCGCACGAGCAGTTCGGGCGAGACGTAGTTGTAGAGCGACAGGCCGCTGCCGTCGGCTATCTGGTAGTTGGCGGGGTCCATGCCCAGGTGGCGAATGAGCACATCCACGAAGGAGGCACACTCGCGTCGGCCGGCATACCGCTTGCCGCTCAGGCGGCCCAGCTGGTAGAAGAGGCATTCGGCAAAGAAGTTGTCCGACCGCTTCATCATGCGCTCCAGCACCTGTTCGATGCTATGCCGGGCCTCGCACAGCGGATGGGCATTCTGCGGCGCCGTGCTCTGCACGAAGCGGTCCACCGTCACGCCGCGCACCCCGGCGGCCTGGAGGCTGTTCATAAACTCCTGGACGAAGCGGTCGTGACGGTCCACGGTCAGCGGCGTCAGGGGCACCACGTCGTCGTCCCAGCACCATCCCCAGCCCAGCAGGTCCTGCGTCTTCATCGTCAGGTCCAGGCGCACCACGCCGGCCACGCTGTCCACGCCCGACTCCTGCAGCAGGCGTGCCATCTGGGCCACGTCGCCCTGCGACAGCAGGGGGTCCATGCTGCCCACGATGCACACGTCGCCCCACAGCACCCTGTCGCGCACCTCTCCGCTCAAGAGCATCGAGGTCTTCAGCTCGTAGCGTCCGCCCAGGTGGTGCAGTGCAGCAATGGCCGTCACCACCTTTTCGCAACTGGCCGGGCGCATGCGCTGCCGGTGGTTCAGTCGGTAGAGGTCGGTGGCCGCCGTCAGGTCGTAGACGTACAGCCCCACCTGCGAAGTCTCGAACATGGGCAACCGTGTGAGCGAGTCCAGCCTCGACTGCACCCGGCCGGCCCACGAGAGCGTGTCCGTCTGGGCCATCAGCCCCGTCGGCACGAGTGCTATATATAATAATAGGTATAGAATTATCCTTCTCATGTCGTCGCGTGTCATAAACATTCCGCAAGCAAAGATACAAATAAAATCCTTATCCTCCGCACATCTGTAACAATATTTAGCAAAAAAATCCATCCCCCAGCGGCCGTCGCCGGGGCACCCTGATATGCCACGCATTTGTCCCATGCATGGGACGACC
>CAMOUQ010000016.1 GCA_946626595.1 uncultured Prevotellaceae bacterium
GCCGCCGTTTTTCACAAAGAAGCCCCGACATCCAAACGGACGTCGGGGCTTCTTTGTTTGTATCTCCTGGGAAGTACTAGATATTCTAGATACTATAGATATTCTAGGTATTCTAGTCTTTCTAGTCTTTCTAGGCATTCTAGGGCATTATACTTTTCCTTGTTTCTTTTTTTCGGTTGTCTGTAATGTTTCGTAACTTTGTGGCAATATAATAGTGTATGGGAAAGATGCAAACCATAGACGAGATGGATATCCAGCGAGTGTTGGCGGGACGGACAGATGATTTCCGGCTACTCATTCGTCGCTACCAAGGTTATGTTCAGACTTTGGTGGGGCGGATGATTCCTCGGGTGGAGGACGTTGAGGATGTGGTGCAGGACACTTTCGTAGCAGTTTATCGTAACTTGGCATCATACGATGCAAACAAAGCGTCCTTCCCAACATGGCTCAGCCGTATTGCCTACTATACGACAATTCATCATCTGCGGGACAGGCGTGAGGCAATGGCCTATCTGGAAGATAACGAAACATTGCTTGCAAACGTGAGTGACGAAGAGGCAGACCGCCTGTGGGAGGAGGCTCCAGAAACGGAGGCTAACCTATTGGACGAAGCGTTGATGCATTTGAAGGCAGAAGAGCGACTGTTGGTTCATCTGTTCTATTACGAGGGGAAGTCGCTGGCAGAAATCAGTTACATCTTGAGTGCAGAGCCGGGAACGTTGGCTACGCGCCTGTGCAGGATTAGGAAGAAACTATACATTATTATAAAGGAGAATCGGAAATGAAAAACGCGGAAAGGAAAATTGGTCCAGGCGCATGGGAAGCATTGCGACGGCAAAGCGAACGGGCGAATGGGTTGCCCGTGAGCGAAGGCTTGGAAGAGAGAATCATGCAGGAGATTCATTCCAAGACTACAATAGTGGCTCTGTGGCGGCGTGTGGCGGCAGTGGCCGTGACGTTGCTCGTAGTGGGGGGACTGTCGCTGGCTGCAGTGTGGATAGGTCGCAGCAGGGCAGCGGAGGATGCAGAAGGGGAGGTCCGCGATAATATCGCTGCATACGAAAATTTCGGAGGCGGGACGAAGGAAGAGGCGGTGGTACTCTTCGAGGGCGTTAGGCTGGATTCGATGATGAATGTTGTAGCAAGGTATTACGGGCGAAGCGTGTCTTTTGCTGATGAAAGGATAAAGAGCCTGAAGATACATACGCGTTGGAACAAGGGGGAGACGTTGTCTGTATTCGTAGAGAACTTGAATGAACTGGATGTCGTCAGGATTTCTGACGAACACGATACGCTCTTTGTGAAGAAAGGAGGCAAGGAATGAAGCGGACAGTAGTGACCTTGCTTGTCTTGTGTTTCGCGCTGATGGCGAAGGCGGAGGAGAAAATGGCATTGGCACAAGCCTTGGCCCGACTGAATGCCGTGCAGGAGGAGTGGACGGTGACGTTTGTTGAAGAAGAACTGGAAGGGATGTTTGTGGATGGGGAGGTTGCGATGCAATCGCAACTTTCTGAACAAGGAGGAGGCACGGAACTAACTGAGCACGCGGAACCGACGGTGCTGGAACTGGTGGAGCGCATGACAAAGGGACTGCCTGTGCGCGTGAAGACGAAAGGACGGCAGATATATGTGCAGCGCGACCGTAAGAAGGGGAAGGAACTGTTTATGCTCTATGGGCATGTCTATGACAACCGTACGCACAACGAGGTGCCAGGCGCGGTGGTGGAACTTATGACACAGGACAGTCTCGTAGTGGTACGCAGAACGGCACGTTCGTACTGGAAAGACGGCGAGCGCAGCGGTTATTCTTCGTCTTTCAGCATCGACCTGCCCCGCGAAGTGGGGCACTATATCCTGCGGCTCACGCATGAGAGCTATGACACTACATACGTCGATTATACCCTGAACAACCTTGGCAAACGCGAATATTCGCGTCCCTTGCCGCCGCTCTATATCAGTCGGCCCATACGTCACACGATGAAGGAGGTGACGGTGACGGCCTCGAAGGTGATGTTCTACCACAGGGGCGACACGGTGGTGTATAATGCTGATGCCTTCCAGTTGGCCGAAGGTTCGATGCTCGACGCATTGGTACGCCAGTTGCCAGGTGTGGAACTGAAGGAGGGTGGCGTTATTACGGTCAATGGCAAGCGGATAGATGCCCTGCTCCTGAACGGAAAGGATTTCTTCCGAGGCGACAATCGTGTGATGCTGGAGAACTTGCCAGCCTACACGGTGACGCGGGTGGAGGTGTACGACAAGTATGGCGAGAAGAGCGAGTTCCTGGAGCAACGGCTGGAGAACGATAAGGAGTATGTGATGGATGTCCGTCTGAAGAAGGAATATAGCATCGGTTGGCTGGTGAACGCAGAGGCAGGCGGCGGACCGGCTTTGGGAGTGCGCGATGGCATGGTGCCTTATGATGACGGTGATGAGACAAACGATGCCGGGCGATACCTGGCCCGACTGTTTGCCATGCGATTTACCGACCACTCGCGCGTGGCGGCGTATGCCAATGTCAACAACCTCAATGACGGGGAGCGACCGGGCGAAGGTAACCAGTGGCGGGCTTCTAACGGACTGACCGGACAGCAGACCCAGCAGCAGGGTGGGGTGGACTATTTTGTGGAGGACAGAGACAAAAAGTGGAAACTGCAAGGCAATGCTCGCTTTACGCACGAAAGGGATGAAAATGCGACGGCTACCGACCGCACGAACTTCCTGCCCGGTGGCAACACGCGTGAACGAAGCCGTTCATTAAGCGATGGACGCTCGTATCAAGCCTTCACGTACCAGAACTTCGGCTACAACTTCAAACGCGTGCGGCAGACCGCGACGCTCCGCATGGGTTACCAGCACGCCGATGAGCGTTCCCGTTTTTCTTCTTCGGCGTGGTTGCCCCGTGAGAATGCAAACCTCGCGACCACCATGCCCACCAGCCTGGATTCACTCATCTACACCAACCGGCAACAGGGGCTGCGACGTGGTTTTAACCAATCGACGAGCCTCTCGACCAGTACCCTCATCAAGTTCCAGCACTCCAGCGATTACGTGACGCTGGAAACCGATAGCCGATACGAAGTGAGCGACTACGACCACTTCAATCGTCAGCGAGTGACAGGCACATCGCTACGGCAGGCCGACCAATACTTTAAGGCACACCCCGACCGCCACGGCAAGTTCTGGGGGCAGGGCACGTATGCCTGGCAGATAAAGAGCAACATGACGCTGGAGTCGAGTCTTAGTTATGAGCATCGCGAGACCGTGAAGGAGCAGTCCCTATATCTATTAGACAGACTCTCCCCAGGTGACTCGTTGCCCATCGGAGTGCTGCCCTCCGTTGTCGATTACCAAAGTACCATAGACCACTCCAACAGTTACGACAGTCGCCTGACGGAGAACTACTACACGGTGACGCCCGTCTTCTGGTGGTTCCCAAAGATGTGGGGTGGGCAGTGGAGCATCGGCCAGTGGATGCCTGTACGCCTGCTCGACCGCCGCCTGCACTACCGCCGGGGCGACATGGACACCACCCTTGTTCACCGCTCCGTACTGTTCGACACGGGCAACAGTTATGCCGTCTGGAACAGCGGAAGTCATGAGGGACGACCCAGGAACCAACTCTTCCTGGCCTACCGACTGAGTTCCAGTGCCCCGTCGCTCCTGAACATGGTCGATATACGCGACACCAGCAATCCGCTGAGCATCCACGAGGGCAACGGAGACCTTCGGAACACGTACACCCACTTAGGCCAGGTCGGTTGGCAGTCAGACATGCCAAACCAGTCGTGGCACTACGTGAACGTACAATATCATTATACCCATAATGCCGTGGCCATGAGTCAACTCTACGATACCCGGACGGGCGTCCGCACTTACAAACCCTACAGCATCAGCGGCAACTGGGACACCGACGTGGAATACTGCTTCGGCAACATCCCTTTGGACAAGAAACAACACCTGCGGCTCACCCTTGCGCCTCACTTCCAGTACATCCACAGCGTGGATTTCACAGGCACCACACACCTGGATCGCAGCACCGTCACGACCGCTCGCCTCTATCCCCGTGTGCGCCTCGACTACCGCATCGGCAAGCACAGCCTGCGCCTGGAGACCAAACCCGAAGTACGTTGGCTCCACAGTCCCAGACCCGATTTTCAGGATTTCCACGTCGCCGACTACCAGACAACGCTCGAGGTCGTCCTGGCCTTGCCTTGGAAACTGCAACTCTCCAGCGACCTGACGCTCTGGAACCGTCGCGGCTACACCGATTCGTCGATGAACGACGACCAATGGATATGGAAAGCCCGCCTCTCGCGCCCGTTCTTCAACGGCAAATTGGTGGCGATGATCGACGGGTTTGACCTGTTGGGACAACTGAAAAGCATCAATCGTGTCATGGATGCCCAGGGGCGTACCGAGACGTGGCAAAGTGTGCCGCCCCGTTATCTTTTGCTGCATCTTCAGTGGAAATTTAGCAAACAACCGAAGAAGTCTGTAAAGTGATTCTATGTCGCTCTGTGACTACATGATTACGGTTTTTCTCAAATGAATTTGGAAAATCGCTTACTTATTCGTATCTTTGCAAGCCGAAATTGAATAATATATAATAAGGTATAAGATATGAACACAACGTTTGAGAAGGTCGACGCACTGAACGGCCTCATTACCATGCAGATTGAGAAGGCAGATTATGCCGAGAATGTAGAGAAGGAACTGAAGAATTTCCGCAAGAAAGCCAACATGCCCGGCTTCCGTCCCGGCCAGGTGCCCATGGGGCTGATCAAGAAGCGCTTCGGCACAGAGGTGAAGGCCGAGGCCGTGGATAAGTTGATTCGTGAGAAGTTATATGGATACATCCGCGACGAGAAGTTGAATGTGCTTGGCGAGCCTCTGCCCAATGAGGAGAAGACCCCGAAGACGGACTTCGAGTTGCAGGACGACTTTACGTTCGTATTTGATGTGGCTTTGGCTCCCGAATTCGATGCCAAGCTCTCGAAGAAGGACAAGGTGGACTACTACACCATCGAGGTTGATGATAAGATGGTAGAGCAGCAGGTGCAGTCGTATGCCGGTCGCAACGGCCAGTACGTGAAGGTAAAGAAGTACGAACCCAATGATATGGTGAAGGGCTTGCTGGCTGAGCTGGACGAGAACGGAAGTGTGAAGGAAGGCGGCGTACAGGTGGAAGGAGCCGTGATGCTGCCCGATTACATGAAGAATGATGAAGAGAAGGCCAAATTTGCTGACTGCAAGGTGAACGATGTACTCGTCTTCAATCCTTCGAAGGCCTATAACGACAGTGAGACTGAATTGGCTTCGCTGCTGCGCCTGAAGAAAGAAGAAGTAGCCGACAAGAAAGGTGACTTCAGTTTCCAGGTAGAGGAAATCACTCGCTACCAGACGGCTCCTGTTGACCAGAATCTCTTCGACCATGTATTTGGCGAGGGTAAGGTGAAGAACGAAGAGGAGTTCCGTGCACGCATCAAGGAACAGCTGGCCGAGCAGTTCCAGAAGGATGGTGAATTCAAATTCATGCTTGACCTGCGCAAATACCTGACTGGCCGTGTGGGTAAGGTTGAATATCCCGAAGCCATGCTGAAGCGCATCATGCGCCTGAATAATCCGGATAAGGACGAGAAGTTCGTGGACGACAACTTCGAGAAGAGCCTGGAAGAACTGACTTGGCAGCTCATCAAGGAGCAGTTGACCGAGCAGTTTGAGATTAAACTGACGCAGGACGACGTTTTGGAGGCTGCCAAGAGCGTGACCAAGATGCAGTTTGCACAGTATGGCATGATGGAAGTTCCTGAAGAAGTTCTGAATAACTATGCTCAGGAGATGCTGAAGAAGAAGGAACAGACCGAAGGCCTCGTGACTCGTGCCATCGAACAGAAGATTGCCTCTAAGGCTAAGGAAACGGTGAAGTTGAATGAAAAGACCGTAAGCCTCGAAGAATTCAATAAAATGTTTAAGGACTAATGAACGATTTCAAGAAATACGCTACCAAGCACTTGGGGATGAACAGTATGGTCCTGGACGATGTCATATCGATGCAGAACCAATACCTGAATCCCTATATTCTGGAAGAACGTCAGTTGAATGTGACCCAGATGGATGTCTTTTCGCGTCTGATGATGGACCGCATCATCTTCTTGGGTACACAGATTGACGACTACACGGCCAATACCCTACAGGCCCAACTGTTGTATCTGGACCAGGCCGACCAGGGAAAGGATATCAACATCTATATCAACTCGCCTGGCGGTAGCGTACATGCCGGTTTAGGTATATACGATACGATGCAATTTATCAAGAGCGACGTTTCTACCATCTGCACAGGCATGGCCGCTTCGATGGCTGCCGTACTGCTGGTGGCAGGACAGGAAGGCAAGCGTTTTGCCCTGCCTCATAGTCGCGTGATGATTCACCAGCCGATGGGTGGTGCTCAGGGACAGGCCAGTGATATTGAAATCACAGCCCGCGAGATTCAGAAACTGAAGAAAGAGTTGTACACCATCATCGCAGAGCATAGCCATCAACCATACGATAAGGTGTGGGCCGACAGTGACCGCGACTACTGGATGACTGCCGAGGAAGCTTGCGAGTATGGTATGATAGACAAGGTGTTTACGAAGAGGGCATAATTGTGAAGAAGACTTGTTCGTTTTGTGGTCGTTCGGATAAAGAGGTGGGACTGCTGATAAGCGGCATCTCGGGCTACATATGTAACGACTGTGCCCTGGCTGCCTATCAGATTGTAGAGGAGAACCGGAAGAGTACTGCTGGCAAAAGCAAGTATAGCCAACCTATTGACGAACTACCCAAGCCGAAAGACATAAAGGAGTACCTCGACCAGTATGTTATTGGTCAGGATGATGCGAAGCGCTATCTGGCCGTCAGTGTCTACAATCACTACAAACGTCTGGCCCAGAAGAAGGACGACGATGGGGTGGAGATTGAGAAGTCCAACATCATCATGGTTGGCCCTACGGGAACCGGCAAGACGCTGTTGGCTCGCACGATAGCCAAGATGCTGAAGGTGCCCTTTACGATAGTCGATGCTACGGTGCTCACCGAAGCCGGCTACGTGGGAGAGGATGTGGAAAGCATCCTGAGCCGCCTGTTGCAGGTGGCAGACTACGATGTGAAAGCGGCCGAGCGCGGTATCGTCTTTGTGGATGAGATAGATAAGATTGCCCGTAAGTCGGACAATCCCAGCATCACCCGCGATGTTAGTGGCGAGGGCGTTCAACAAGGTTTGTTGAAATTGTTGGAGGGGAGTATCGTGAATGTTCCGCCCAAGGGAGGACGTAAGCATCCCGACCAGGATTATATCCAGGTGGATACGCACAACATCCTTTTCGTATGCGGTGGGGCCTTTGAAGGCATTGAACGCAAGATAGCCCAGCGACTGAATACCCATGTCGTCGGTTTCAATTCGGTTCAGCATACCCGGCATATCGATAAGGACAACCTGATGAAGTATATCGTGCCTCAGGACTTGAAGTCCTTTGGCTTGATACCTGAAATCATAGGTCGTCTGCCAGTGCTCACCTATCTGAATCCCTTGGACCGTGATGCCCTTCAGCGAATCCTGAAGGAACCGAAGAATTCTTTGGTGAAGCAGCAAGTCAAGCTCTTTGCGATGGACGGCATAACGTTGGAGTTCACCGATGAGGTGCTCGACTATATTGTCGACAAAGCCGTTGAGTACAAACTCGGAGCCCGCGGTCTTCGCTCTATCATGGAGACGCTGATGATGAAGTTGCAGTACGAGGCACCCAGTAGTCACAAAAGAGGAGACAAGATAGTAGTGACGAAGGAATATGCCGAACAACAACTTGAAAATTCGTTGCTTCAGGAAGCATCCGAAGGATATTGATGTTACATTTATCCCGCACAATAATGAGGGCCTCAGAAACTAATGCTTCTGAGGCCCTTTTTTAGTCTTTTTCCTTTGAAAAACGAAAATATTACAAAGATATTACAAATATTCTTTGTTTTTTTGTTTCTTATTTTGTACTTTTGTAATGAAGAATACCCAAAAGCACTCGAAATTGGAAACGCTCAACCTCAGTGTACAACTAAAAAAGTATTTTGGTTTCGACACCTTCAAGGGTGACCAAGAGGCTATCATTCGCAATGTACTTGCGGGCAAAGATACGTTTGTGCTTATGCCCACTGGCGGGGGCAAATCATTATGTTACCAGTTGCCGGCACTGCTCATGGAAGGCACGGCCATTGTCATCTCGCCCCTGATAGCCCTGATGAAGAATCAGGTTGATGCCATCCGAATGGTTAGCGAAGACGATGGCATAGCCCACTTCATCAATTCCTCGTTGAGCAAGTCCGACATCGACCGCGTGAAGGACGACATCCGAAGCGGACATACGAAATTGCTCTATGTGGCCCCTGAGAGTCTTACTAAGGAGGAGAACATCGAATTCCTCCGTAGCGTGAACATTTCCTTCTATGCAGTCGACGAAGCCCACTGTATATCAGAGTGGGGACATGACTTCCGTCCTGAATACCGAAAGATACGCCCCATCGTGCAGAACATAGGCGTAGCTCCCATCATAGCACTTACGGCTACGGCTACCGACAAGGTGCGTGGCGACATCATGAAGAATCTGGGCATAACGAATGCAACGGAATTCAAGAGCTCCTTCAATCGTCCCAATCTATACTACGCTATTCGCGCCAAGACGAAAGAAGTGGATAAGGACATTGTCCGATTCATACGCCAGCACTCGGGCAAGAGCGGCATCATCTATTGCCTGAGCCGCAAGAAGGTGGAGGAACTGGCAGAGTTCCTGCAGGTGAACAAGATCAATGCAAAGCCGTACCATGCAGGCATGGATGCCCAGCAGCGCAACGAGACGCAGGACGACTTCATCATGGAACGCATAGATGTCATCGTGGCCACGATAGCCTTCGGCATGGGCATTGACAAACCCGACGTGCGCTTTGTCATTCACTACGACATACCCAAGAGCCTCGAAGGATATTATCAGGAAACGGGCCGTGCCGGCCGCGATGGGGGAGAGGGTCTGTGCATCACCTTCTATACGCGCAAGGATTTGCAGAAACTGGAGAAATTCATGGAAGGCAAACCCTTGAGCGAACAGGACATCGGCAGGCAGTTGCTGCAGGAAACCGCAGCCTATGCCGAGAGTTCGGTATGCCGCCGTAAGACCTTGCTCCACTATTTTGGTGAGAACTACGAGCCCGACAATTGTGGCAACTGCGACAATTGCCTGCATCCGCACGAGCGCATCGAGGCCGCGCCCCAACTGGTCAAGGCCTTGCGGGTGATACGCGACATACGCGAAAACTTCAAGGTCAATCATGTCGTGGATGTCCTGGTAGGACGTTCTACGGAGGAGGTCCTTGCCCATATGCACAATACACTGCCGTCGTTCGGTATAGGCGACGACCGTCCGCCACGTTTCTGGAATGCCGTCATCCGCCAGGCGATGTTGGCAGGCTATCTGCACAAGGAGGTGGAGAACTATGGCCTCATAAAACTCACTCCCGAGGGATTGGATTTCATGAAGAATCCCCGTTCGTTCACCATCATAGAAGATCATGATTTCTCAGAGGCTGACTACGAAACCGTAACCACGGCCGCCCTCGACGAGACCCTGTTGGCCTTGCTCAAGGACCTGCGTCGCAGCATCGGACGCCGCCTCAACAAGGCACCTTACCTTATCTTCCAGGATTCCACACTCGAGGATATGGCCACGATGTATCCTGTCACGGAAGAGGAAATGGCCAGCGTGCAGGGCGTCAGTGAGGGCAAGGCAAAGCGTTTCGGAAAGGAGTTCTGCGAATTGATAGCCCGCTATTGTGAGGAAAACGAGATAGAACGTCCCGACAACCTGCGTGTGCGTTCCTCGGCCAAAGACAACAAGTCGAAGCTGAAGGTGATGATTATCCAGAAGATCGACCTCAAAGTAATGCTCGAGGATATAGCCGACTCGTGTGGGCTGGAGTTTGACGAACTGCTCGATGAAATGGAAGGTATTGTCTACAGCGGCCTGAAGCTGAATGTAGACTATTACATCCAGGAAATCATGGACGAAGACCACATGCTCGACATCTATGAGTACTTTGAGGATGCCGACACCGACGATTTGGAAGAGGCCCTGACAGAGTTAGGTGCCGACTACACCGAAGAGGAAGTCCGCCTGGTACGCATCAAGTTCTACAGCGAGATGGCTAATTAGGTCTCGCCGGAGACCCCGCGAAGCATCACCGTAAGGATTACTAATCTTGCAGGCTGAAGAATAGTAATCTTGTGGGTTCAAGATTACTATTCATTTTATAGGGACAATATGTTTTTTCGTCTCTTTAACAATGTTTAAAGCGACTATAGGTCGGAAAAGTCCAAATAAATTTGACTTTTCGCGCACTAATTCGTATCTTTGCGCGCAAATATTATAAAACCACACTGACTATGGCATCATTTATCGAAGACAGAATCGTTATGGACGGATTGACCTATGACGATGTGTTGCTGGTACCTGCTTACAGCGAAGTACTGCCCCGAACCGTCGATCTCACGACCCGTTTCTCACGCAATATCGAGTTGAAAATCCCATTTATCTCGGCAGCTATGGACACTGTGACCGAAGCCACGATGGCCATAGCTATAGCTCGTGAAGGCGGTATCGGTGTAATCCACAAGAATATGAGCATCGAGGAGCAGGCCCGTCAGGTTGCCATAGTGAAGCGTGCCGAGAACGGCATGATATATGACCCCGTCACTATCCTGAAGGGTAAGACTGTGGCCGACGCCCTCGCGCTGATGGCAGAATATCATATCGGAGGCATTCCTGTGGTGGATGCCGAAAACCATCTGGTGGGTATCGTCACCAATCGCGACCTGCGATTCGAGCTGAACCAAAACCGCCCCGTCGACGAAGTGATGACCAGCGAGAACCTGGTCACTACACACGTGCAGACCGACCTCTTCGGCGCAGCTCAGATACTGCAGGAGAACAAGATTGAGAAGCTGCCCGTTGTCGACGACCAGAATCATCTCATTGGCCTGATAACCTATAAGGACATCACCAAGGCAAAGGATAAGCCGATGGCCTGCAAGGACGCCAAGGGAAGGTTGCGCGTGGCTGCCGGCGTAGGCGTGACGAACGACACGATGGACCGCATTGCCGCCCTGGTGGAGGCAGGTGCCGACGCCATTGTCATTGATACGGCTCACGGACATTCAAAGTTTGTCATCGAGAAACTGAAGGAAGCCAAGTCCCTCTTCAAGGACGTGGATATTGTCGTAGGAAACGTCGCTACGGGCGAGGCTGCCAAGATGCTTGCCGAGGCAGGAGCCGACGGCGTGAAGGTGGGCATAGGTCCGGGTAGCATCTGCACTACGCGCGTTGTGGCAGGTGTTGGCGTGCCCCAGCTCTCTGCCGTCTACGATGTAGCCAGTGCACTGGCCGGAACGGGTGTCCCCCTGATTGCCGATGGCGGTCTTCGTTATTCAGGCGATGTCGTGAAGGCCTTGGCCGCAGGTGGATACTCGGTGATGATAGGTTCGCTGATTGCCGGCACTGAGGAAAGCCCAGGCGACACCATTATCTACAACGGTCGAAAGTTCAAGTCGTATCGCGGAATGGGCTCGTTGGAGGCTATGGAGTGCGGTTCGAAAGACCGTTATTTCCAGGCAGGCGTCAAGGATGCAAAGAAGCTTGTGCCAGAAGGCATTGCAGGCCGCGTCCCCTACAAGGGCTCTGTACAGGAGGTAATCTATCAGCTCATCGGTGGCCTGCGCTCGGGCATGGGCTATTGTGGCGCAGCAAGCATCGAGGACCTTCATCATGCCCGTTTCGTCCGCATCACCAATGCCGGTGTGCTTGAGAGCCATCCCCATGACGTCACCATCACCAGTGAGGCCCCGAACTACAGCCGCCCACAATAAGATAAAAAATTAAGAATTAAGGGTTAAGAATTAAGAATTAATGATATGAAACGTATAGCATTGCCTCTCATTTTCTCATTTTCTCTCATGCTTTCTGCCTTGGGCCAGAACGATCCCATCGTAATGAAGATTGCAGGCAAGCCTGTGCCCCGTTCGGAATTCGAGTATAATTATAATAAGAATAATACCGAAAACGTCATCGACCGAAAAGACTTGGAGGAATATGTAGACCTGTTCATCAACTACAAGCTGAAGGTGCAGGCTGCCGAGGATGCCAAGATGGATACGGCCCAGAGTTTCATCGACGAGTTCCATACCTATCGCGACCAACAGATACGTCCGTTGCTCGTGCCCGCTGGAGCCGAGGAGAAGGAAGTCCGCGACTATTACGATAAAATGTTGGCACAGCTTGGCGGTCGCGACTTGCGCTTGCCGGCACACATCTTCCTGCTTGTGCCCCAGAAGGCCGAAGCCGACGTGCAGGCAGCCAAGAAGGCCCGTATCGACAGCATCTATCAGGCTCTGCAGTCGGGTGCCGACTTTGCCGAACTGGCAACGAAGCATTCCGAAGATGCCCGTTCGGCCCAGCGTGGCGGTCAGCTCACATGGTTCGGTCCGGGCCAGTTGGTGCCTGAGTTCGAAAAGGTCATGTACGAACTGAAGAAGGGTGAGACCTCCGAACCTTTCCTTTCGTCGGTAGGCTATCATATTGTCCGACTGATGGACTGCAAGCAGCTGGAGCCCTTCGACACCTTGGCACCGCAGATTCGCCGTTTCCTGGAGTCACGTGGAATGGCCGACCGCCTGGCCCAGAAGGCTACGGACAGCTTGGCACAGGCTCGCGGACTGACACCCGCTCAGTTGCTTGATGCTGAGACGGAACGCCTTTGCGCTCAGGACATGGAACTGAAGTATCTGGTACAGGAGTACCATGATGGCCTCTTGCTCTACGAAATCAGCAAGACGAAGATTTGGGATCCCGCTGCAGCTGACACCACAGCCCTGCAGGAATACTTTAAGCGGAATAAGAAGAAGTATGCCTGGGATGTACCTCATTACTATGGCATGGTATACTACGCCAGCCGTAAGGATGATGTGAAGAAGGTGCAGAAGCTGCTGAAGGGCGTTGACGAAAGTCAGTGGACAGCCCGCGTGCGCGATGCCTTCAATAAGGACAGCGTGACCGTCCGCATGGAATCTCCCCGCCTGTATACTAAGGGCGAACACGCCGTGTTGGATTCTCTGGTATACAAGATTGCCGAGGGCAAGACCCGCGTGCGTCAGGGATTCCCCTATGCTGCAGCCATCGGACGTCAGTTGAAGAAAGGGCCTAAGAAGTGGACCGATGTGGGCAGTCAGGTAGTTAGCGATTACCAGGCCGAATGCGAACGTAAGTTCGTCGAAGAACTGCGCCGTCGCTATCAAGTGGAAACCTATCCGGAGGTCATTGCAACGGTGAACAAACACGATTGAAGAGTGCATGTTTTTCTAAAGCATAATGCATAATATGATGAAACGAGGTCTGTTATTTCTCATTTTCTCATTTTCCTGTTTTCTCATTACTTATGCCCAGCAGACCAACAATGTAGTGGACGAGGTCATCTGGGTGGTAGGCGACGAGGCTATACTGAAGAGCGATGTCGAAAGTTTGCGCCGCGACCCGTCGTGGACTCAGATAAAGGGCAATCCCTATTGTGTGATTCCGGAACAGCTGGCCATCCAGAAGTTGTTCCTCCACCAGGCTGCCATCGATAGTATTGAGGTCACGGATGCTCAAATCAACAGTTACGTCGAACAGCGCATCAACGACTTCGTATTGTCTGCCGGAAGCAAAGAAAAGCTCGAGGAGTATATGTCGATGTCTATGACGCAGATTCGCGAGGAACTGCACGACCGTTACAAGGACGAGATGACAGTAAGGCGTATGCGTGAGAAACTGACCGAGGATGTGAAGGTTACTCCGGCCGAGGTCCGCCGCTACTTCAAGGAACTGCCTGAGGACTCGTTACCTTTGATTCCCACACAGGTTGAAGTGGAAATCCTGGTGCTGCAGCCACGCATACCCGATGAGGAAATAGCCCGTGTGAAGGAAGAGCTGCGTGGCTACACCGAACGCGTAAACAGCGGCATGTCGTTCTCGACATTGGCCATCCTTTATAGTGAAGATACGGCCAGTAAGACGCAAGGTGGCGAATTGGGCTATCTGGGACGCAGCGACCTGGATCCCGCCTTTGCCAACGTCGCATTCAGCCTCACCGATCCCAAGAAAGTGTCAAAGGTCGTGGAGTCGGAGTACGGCTTCCACATCATCCAGTTGGTGGACCGGCGTGGCGATAAGGCCAATTTCCGCCACATCCTTCGTCGTCCCCATGTGGCACAGAGCGATATCGATGCGTCCCTCCTGCGACTCGATTCCATAGCCGATGATATCCGTACGGAGAAGTTTACCTTCGAGGATGGTTGTACATACATCAGCGAAGACAAAGACACGCGTAACAATCATGGGCTCATGACGAACCAAAAGCAGACACCCGACGGCGGCATGATGCAGACCTCTCGCTTTGAGATGAGCGAACTGGCCAACCTGTCACCCGAGTTGGCTCGTGTGGTCGACACGTTGCAGGTAGGGCAGGTTTCCGACCCCTTCCAGATGACCAATCGGCACATGAAGACCATCTGCACCATAGCCAAACTGAAGAATCGCATACCAGCCCATCGTGCTTCCGTATCCGAGGACTTCCAGATTCTGCGCGAGATAGTGCTTAACAAGAAGAAGACGGAGGTCATCGACGAATGGATTCGTAATAAGCAGAAGAATACCTATGTACGCATCAATGAGGCTTGGCGCGATTGCGACTTTGAATATCCAGGTTGGGGCAAGTAAACTGAAGAGCGAGAATTGAGTACTGAATGAAGCAATGCCGAACCATATTCCTGTGTTTCCTTGCGTTGGTGGCCATGTCGATGACCATGGGACCAGCGCGGGTAAAGAAGGGCGGACAGCGAAAGCCTTCTGATTCGCGAGTCCATCTTCTGCATGCCGACCGCCTCTATTTCAACCAACGCCTCCATCCCACCGCCCAGTTCCTGGTCGGTGATGTGCGGTTTGACCACGAGGGCACACTCATGTTCTGTGACAGTGCCATGTACTACGAAGCCACCAATTCCTTTGATGCTTTCGGCAATGTGCGTATGCGGCAGGCCGATACCCTCTCGCTGGTTAGCGACGTGCTTTACTACGATGGTTTCGACCAGATGGCTCGTGCCCGAAATAATGTAGTGCTGAAGCATCGCGGGACTACGCTCTATGCCGATTCGCTCGACTACGACCGCCTTTACGACCTCGGTTACTTCTTCGAGGGTGGCCGATTGGTGGACAAGGATAATGAACTCACCAGCGACTGGGGCGAATACAGCCCGACAACGCGCGATGCCAAGTTTAACTACAATGTCCGCCTTGTCAATCCCCGTCCACCCCGTGAGGCCAAGTCCATCCTCATCAGCGACACCCTGCACTACAACAGCCGGACGGGCATTGCCCATACCTTGGGCCCCAGTAATATAGACAATGGCAACAACCACATCTACACCGAAGACGGTTATTACGATTCCGAGAACGATTTCTCCTATCTGTTAGACCGTTCCATACTGCAGAATGGCTACAAGGTGTTGGTCGGCGACAGCGTATGTTGGGATGCAACGGAGAAGATAGGCAAAGCCTATGGCCATGCCGTATACACCGACACCCTGAACAAAAATAAGTTCGTCGGCAACTACGCCCTCTACAACGACAGTACGGGCTATGCCGAGGCTGCAGACAGTGCCGTCCTCATCGATTATTCCCAGCGCGACACCTTCTATGCCCATGCCGATTCGTTCTTTCTGTATACTTATAATATAAATACCGATTCGGTATATCGCATTCTGCATGCCTATCATCATGTGCGCGCCTATCGTGTCGATGTGCAGGGCGTGTGCGATTCTCTGATCTACGACAGTCGCGACTCCTGCCTGACGATGTACAAGGACCCCATCATCTGGCAAGAAGGTCAGCAACTGTTGGGCGAGGTCATAAAGGCCTGGACCAACGATTCCACTTTGGACAGCGTATATGTCATCAATCAGGCCTTGTCCGTCGAGCGCATCGACTCGCTCCACTATAACCAGATAGCCAGTAAGGAGATGCATTCCTATTTCACCAACGGCGAACTGACGTTCAATGTAGCTGACAAGAATGTGTATGTCAACTTCTTCCCCTTCGACGACGATTCGCTCATGATAGGTATGAACCATGTAGAGAGCAGTCAGATGAAGATGTACTTGCGCAATCGTAAGGTAGATAAGATATGGATGCCAGCCTCCACGGGCACTATGTATCCACTGCCCATGATACCCGCCGACGTACGCTTCCTCAGCAACTTCGCCTGGTTCGACTATATCCGGCCGCTCAATAAGGATGACATCTTCAATTGGCGCGGCAAGAAGGCTGGTACGGAACTGAAACAATCCGTTCTTCGCGAAGCACCTCGACAACGCCTGGATGATGTTAAGAAAAAGAATAAGAAAGATTAACCCTTAACCCATTACCCTCACTCATGGCTCTATTCCAAACACGCGAACCTCGCAAATATCGTAGAATCAGCATGTACACCAGTGAGCGCAAAGACCGCTTGGACCGTCTGGTGCGTGATGTGAAACGTGAGATGGGTGAGATACCGCCCACCGAGATTGAGCCCGATCACTTCAAGGGCAAGTTCTCTCAGTTCACTCCTCGTGCCCAGCGGGCCGGTGAGCGCGAGCATCGCCTAACGTGGCCCTTGGCCCTCATCATCATTATGGTGCTCATCATCATTTGGCGTTACATCCTCATGGGGCGACTCTGAGATGGTGCACACTTGGTCGCACGTTTTTCTGCCACCCAACCCTTTAACCCTTTAACTCTTTAACCTTTTAACTTTTTAACTTTTTAACCCTTTAACCCTTTAACCCTTCCTCTCTTGGACATCATTCATCTTTTACCCGATTCCGTTGCTAACCAGATTGCTGCAGGTGAGGTCATACAACGCCCCTCGTCTGTTATTAAGGAACTGTTAGAGAACGCCGTTGATGCTGGCGCTCACCGCATTGATGTAGTGCTTGTCGATGCCGGTCGCACTTCTATTCAGGTCATCGACGATGGTAAAGGAATGTCCGAAACCGACGCCCGTTTGGCTTTTGAGCGCCATGCCACCAGCAAGATAACCCAGGCAACGGATCTTTTCAGCCTCACGACGATGGGGTTCCGTGGAGAGGCTCTCCCCAGTATTGCTGCTGTGGCACAGGTCACCCTGCGAACCCGCAGTGCAGAAAGCGATTTAGGCACCTGTCTGACGATTGAGGGCGGACATGTCGTGTCTCAGGAGGCTGACGTATGTCCAGTAGGTGCCAATTTCCTGGTTCAGAATCTCTTCTTCAATGTTCCGGCGCGGCGCAAGTTCCTCAAGAGCAACCAAACTGAACTCTCGAATATCATTCAGGAGTTTGAGCGCGTGGCTTTGGTAAATCCCGACATACATTTCACACTCTCCCACAATGGCCAACTGATGCATACCTTATTGCCCGAATCTCCGAAGCAGCGCATCGCCAATCTCTTCGGTAAACGCCTGGGAGAACAGCTATTGGCCTTGGACGTAGACACCACCCTGTGTCAGTTGTCTGGCTTCGTGGGTACTCCCGATTCGGCCCGTCGCAAGGGTGCCCGCCAATTCTTCTTCGTCAATGGGCGCTACATGCGTCATCCCTACTTCCACAAAGCTGTGCAAGAAGCCTACGGCGAACTCATACCCGCAACCGATCAAGTCCCCTATTTCCTATATATGCAGGTCGATCCTTCGACCATCGACGTCAACATCCATCCGACTAAGACGGAAATCAAATTTGAGAACGAATCTGCTATCTGGCAGATTATAATGGCCGCCGTCAAGGAGACACTCGGCCGCTTCAATGCCATGCCCTCTATCGATTTTGACACTGAAGGCCGACCGACCGACATTCCTGTATATAATCCTTCGCCGGACAGGCCGACCCCGGTCGCCATGCCCGAACCTACGGTGGATTCGGATTACAATCCCTTCCGCACACCATCATTTGAACGCCCTTCCGTTCCCAAGGATTGGCAACAGCTTTATCCCTCCACACCTTCCGGTCCCTCTAATGCTTCTAATCCAGTGCGGAACTCCGTTCCGTCCGGTACGCTCTCCCTCATGGGTGACTTAGAGGGGGCCTCTATGGGAGACTCGGAGAGCGGCGCTTTCGAGCGCAGCATCCACCACTATCAGTACCGCGGACAATATATCGTCACAGAGGTGCGTTCCGGTCTGATGTTTATCGACCAGCATCGGGCGCACATGCGAATACTCTATAATCGGTATCGCCAGCAACTGTCGGGCCATCCGGCCACTTCTCAGGGACTTCTCTTTCCCGAGGCCATCCAGTTCTCTATGTCCGATTCCGCTCTTGTCGAAGAAATTCAGGACGAACTGCACGCTCTGGGTTTCGACATGTCTTCCCTGGGTGGTGGCAGTTATTCGCTCCAGGGCATGCCTGCCGGGTTTGACGGCGTCGATCCCCATCGTCTCCTGGGCGACATCATAGAGAATCTGAAGACCCGTGGCCGTCTGGAACATGTGGCCAGTTCGGCAGCCTCACTTGGTGTCGACCTTCACCATCGTATGGCCCTGACCATGGCCCGCAGTGCAGCCATTCCTGTCGGCGGTGTCCTCAGTGCCCAGGAAATGGAAAATCTTGTTGATGAACTCTTTCAGCAACCCGAGCCGAACTTTACACCAGATGGACGCACCATCGTTGTGATATTCCCTCATGAGAATTTGGAGAAACTCTTCAAATAATCGATGGAATGGCCCTTTTTTGTATTTTTCCACGCGCTGAGACGCGAATTGATACGTTCATCCATACTTAAAGAAATGTCGGCTTTAATCCGTGTTTTCCTAAGGAAATTTCGGTGGAATGGGCATTTTATACCGAATTTGCTTAATTATTTTTATATTTATACCGAATTTTGCACCGTTGAAAAGTGTGACGACACTACTTTGTGTGCTGACACTAATAATTAAAAACTAAATAAATTTAAATGAAAATGAAAAAGACAACACTCGGCATGATGATGGCTGCAACACTGCTTGCCAGTTCATGTCTGTCCGAAGAGCAGAACCTCGAACCAAAGAACGAGGGAAGCCAGAAGGGCAAGATTGTGCTCAACCTGAGCACTGAAACCAACTTCGACGAGCAGACTCGCGCGCTCAACGAAGCAGACTTCCGCAATACTGCCAACTACACTGTTCAGTTGCTCCAGGGTTCAACTGTAATTGAGACTTGGAGAGGCCCTCAGTCAAACCTTGAGTTTGAACGCACCATTGGTTCAAACAATTCATACATCATTAAGGCTTTCTACGGCACAGAGGAAAAGGCAAGCCGCAATACCTTCTATGTTGAAGGAAGCACGTCGTTCATCCTTGCTGCAGATGACGAGAAGGAGGTTAATGTGAATTGTGCCCCTACCTGTGGCAAGATATCTGCAGTCTTCGATAATGCGATGGCTACTTACTATGATGACTACAGCATCGAGTATTCCGGCACTCAGGCCCTGGGCAGCGAAAAACTCACTTGGGCTAAGAATGACACCGAACCCTGGTACGTATTGCTGAAGGACGGTGGTGAGGAAATCTCTTATACGCTCACTCTGAAAGCTAAAGAGGCTTATCAGCATGTTGACAAAGATGGCAACAAGTCCGCTACTGGCACGGCCAAGGGTAAGTTCACGCTGAAGCGCAACGAGGCTCACAAGTTGACTGTAAAGCCTAACTATACGCCTAACGAGAACGGTACCTTCACGCTTACCATTACGATTGATGAAACGGTGAATGACCGCCATGTCAATATTGAAGTACCCGTAGAGTGGATTTAATAGTAACACGAAGTTCGAAACCTAATAAATGAAATACGAAATGAAAATCTATAATACATTCATCATTGGTTTGATGACCGTCGCAGGCCTTGCTTCGTGTGTCAGCGAAGATATCAAGAGCAACCTCGACAAGACAGCAACCGGCCGTATGGCCCTCGACGTTTCTTTGCTTGAACCGCAATCGCTTACCCGTGCCCAAGAAGAGGCCCTGGATTTCCCCGTTGAGGTGGTAAGCGAAGATGGTACGTATAGTGTTACCTATGAGAGCGTAGAAGATGTTCCCGCATCCGTGGTACTGCCAGTGGGCAATTATACCGTGACTTCTCACACCGCAGGTAAGTGCCTCAAGAAGAGAACCGCTCCTTACTATGAAGGTACGTCACCTATGGAAATTCTGAACCAGACCACTACAAATGTAGAGGTAGTCTGCAAAATGAAGAACAGTCATATTCAGGTTAATTACAATGACGAGTTCCTCTCACTGTTCGATTCTTGGACCGTGACCATCAATGATGGAGGCGAGACCGCCCTTGATTTCAGCAGCAACTCCAACCGCAAGGAGTATTACTGGCTCTTTGAGAATGAGGTTGAGTCCCTGACCCTAAATTTCAGTGGTGTCCTCAAGTCTGACGGTTCAACGATTAATGCTCAGTCCGCATTGACGAAGTCGATGGTTGATGAGCGCTACGACGACGATACCAAGTACTTCCGTGGTGGTGATGAGCTGATTGTCAACTTCGGTGTCCTGCCCGCGGATCCCAAGACGGGTAAGATTACGACAGTCACCATCAATGCCAGCGTAGTCTTTACAGAGACAGGTGATGAGATGAAGGTGGATGTAACAGATACTGAGAATACTCAGGGCAGTGGTCAGAACGATCCCAATCCTCAAGACCCACAGACTGGTGACGACAATGCCATCGCAATCACCCTCCCTGCCCCTGTGACTTTGTCTGCCGCCGAATCCGCAACAGCAGATCCTACCTCTGGCGACGTTATTATGAATGCCACTAAGGGTCTGAAGAGCGTCATGGTTAAGGTGGAGTCTTCCAGTGACGAAATGATGGAGCAGTTGGCTGCCGTTGCAAAGGGATACGAAGGTGTAGACCTCGTAAATGGTTGCGAAGTCGTAGGTAACCAGAATCTTGTGGCTTTCTTGGGAAGCCTGGGCAAGGAAATCACCGTTCCTGCTGAAGGTGACACTGATTACACCTTCCCCGTCGGACAGTTCTACTTGTTCCTCGGCCTCCTGCCCGGTACCCACAACTTCATTATGACCGTGACGGATATGGAAGGAAACCAGAAGTCAGGAACCCTTCAGGTTACCATCACAGAATAATAGCCTTTGACCATTTTATAAACGACACAAAGAAGATAAAGAAATGAAAAAGATATTTTCCATAATTAGTTTGCTCTGCGCTACGTTCTTCGTAGCCTCATGCACCAGCGATGTAGAGGTCGCAGAGCAGGGTGAGGGTTATCTGAAACTGCAACTCGAGACAATAGTATCTACCTTCACTCGTGCCGACGTTCCTGCCGGTTATAATGCCAAGAAACTCTATGTCGCCATTCAGGATGAGAACGGTCTGGTGGCCAAGGATGTTGCCGGTGTTTCTCTGGAGACTGACGATTGGGATAACAGCGAGACGCTGAAGGGTAAAATTATTAAGTTGGCCGAAGGCACCTACACCATAGTTGCTCACTCCGCCAATTGGGACGGCAGCAACTCTGCCTTCGATGCCCCCTATTATGCTGGTTCTGCTACGACTACCATCAAGCGTAATACGCTCAACACAGCTTCTGTCACTTGTACGCTTGCCAATGTGAAGGTGACCGTGAACTTCGACGATAACTTCAAGAAGTATTTCGAGAGCGCAAAGGCCGAGGTGACCTCTGCAATGACTGGTGTCACTGCACGCACTTTCGTCATGGGTCAGACCACCGGTTCTGCTTATTTCCCTGTAGCCGACCTCAGCCTGAAGGTGACCGTCAACAATGATGCCACCAAGACTCAGACCAACGAAGTGAAGGATGTGAAGGCTCGCGACCACATCATCGTCAATTACTCGGTGGGCGATCCTGTGGGTAATCAGGGTAAAATCACTGTCTATACCGACGATGCTACACAGACTTATACCTACAATATTCTCATCCCTCGCAAGAACCTCACCAATGTCGAGGCTAGGAATGTTACACCTTGGAGCACCTTCGCAGAACTCTCTGGTAAAGCTTCTTTGGAAAAGAATGACTTTAATAATGTTATCCTGCAGTGGAAGAAGCAGGCCGACAGCGACTGGACTACGGTTGCCAACGACGCACTGACCATTGATAAAGGCAATGTCTCCTACAAGTTGAAGGGCCTGGCTCCCTCTACGGCTTACAGCTATCGTTTCGTATATGACAATGGTACGGACGAAGCCATTAACAGCAACGAGGTGAACTTCACCACTGAGGCTCAGACTACACTTTACAATGGTGGCTTCGAGAACTGGTACACGGATCCCAATAATAGCAAGATTGCTATTTGTGGCAGCGCGTCTGACGGAAAGTACTGGAATTCAAGTAACGCTGGTGCTGCAACCTTTATTGGCAGCGTGACCACTCAGGATACCGGTTTCAAGCACGGCGGCAATTCTTCAGCAAAACTTGCTACCAAGTACGCTGTCGTTAAGTTGGCTGCTGCCAGTCTGTTCACCGGCGACTTCATCGGTCTCATCGGAACCAAGGGTGCCAAGTTGGATTGGGGCGTACCTTTCACTTCTCGTCCTACGGCTCTGAAGGGTTACTACTCTTATTCTCCTGGTTCTCTGAATCGTGGAACTCAGCCTTCGGGTGCTCCCAGCGAGGGTTCGAATGATGAATGTCAGATTTTCTGCGCCCTTGTCACTGAGCAGTTCCACGTGGCAAATGCTGAAGCATCAGGTTACGAAATGACCACCGAAATCGATTGGCAGAACGACCCGAGAGTGATTGCCTACGGCCAGATGACCCAGAACACCAGCAGTAATGGTGCATGGCAAGAGCTCAACATCCCATTGGAATATCATTCATTGACCAAGAAGCCCACGCACCTGATTATTGTCTGCTCGGCCAGCAAATACGGTGACTACTTCTATGGATCTGACTCAAGTGTTCTGAATCTCGATGACTTTGAACTCGTATATGGCGATGAACCAAGCGTAAAATAATAATGATAAATAAATCAAACAGATACCTGCTTGGATTGCTGCTGGCACTCGTGCCGGCAGCAATCTGCGCGCAAAGAGTCCGCCCTCGCAACGTAGCTGTTGGTGACACTGTGGTGACCGCTACAGGCGACACGGTAGTGACCCTGCGCCCCAACTACGGACGCATCCCCGTTGCCACGTCGCAGCCCCAGACCACCACAAATCCAGTGGTCATGCCCTCGAACATGGACAGCATCATTTCCCATGCCGTGAATCTTGGCGTGCAGCGGGCTCTGGCCAGTCAGGGTATACAGTCACATATTGATACCCGCCCACGTACCAAGGCCGAACAAATCTGGGATCGTTCGCAGAAGAAGCGCAAAATCGAGCGCGTGCCTCGTGAGTCGCTGAGGGCGACCTTCGTTCCCAAGGGTCAGTGGATGATAGGCGGAACGGTCAACTTCTCGGAGTGGGACACCGACAACTACAACCTCTTGGTGCTGAAAAATGTCGATATCGAAGGGCATACTTTCAGCGGTAGTCCCTATTTCGGATACTTCGTGGCCAACAACCTGGCCATCGGTGCCCGATACAACTACACCCGTAACTATCTTTACCTGGGCAAGTTCGACCTGAACTTGGGCGAGGACTTCAACATCGCACTCGAGGACCTCTACTATCTGGGCCACACCCATACGGCCGACTTCTTCGTCCGTCCCTATCTGCCCATTGGCAAGAGCAATATCTTCGGCGCCTTTGCCGAGGTGCGTGCCGGTTACTCGCACAGCACCAGCAAGAACAGTACGGGCAGCGGCGTGGACTATGATGGCAGTTTCACGACGGCCAATACCGTGCAGATTCAGGTCTGCCCGGGTATGTCTGTCTTTGCCACCGACTTCCTGGCCGTTGAGGCCAGCATCGGCATCATGGGACTCAAGTACCGCTGGGTTGACCAGAAGACCAATCAGGTGGAAACAGGTCGTGTGCGCAGCGGTGGTGCCAATTTCCGTTTCAACTTCCTCAGCATTAACATTGGACTGACGTTCTATCTATGATGATTCGTTCTAAGAATATATGGTTGATTATAGGGATGGCGCTGACCGTGACGGCTTGTGCTATCAAGGATGACATACCCTTCCCCATCCGGGAGGCTGCAGTAGTGGCCTTCGAGGTCGACGGCCAGTGCGATGCCGGGGATAATTCCTATGCCGAGGCCACCATCGACAAAGCCACTCGCACGGTGGAGGCCTATGTCGGCGACACGGTAGACCTCTCGGCACTTACCATCAAGCGATTTGAGGTGAGCCATGAGGCCACCATCGTCCCCGAAGG
Organism: uncultured Prevotellaceae bacterium; assembly: GCA_946626595.1. GTDB lineage: Bacteria > Bacteroidota > Bacteroidia > Bacteroidales > Bacteroidaceae > Physcousia. Next base: position 24,404 of record CAMOUQ010000016.1, read on the forward strand.
CGACATCTGCATACATCCCAACCAGTTCCCCTCCACCAGTTTCTGGCGCACGATGGGCGACACCAGCAGTAAGGTAGACTTCTCCAACGGGGATGTCCACTTCACGCTTCGTACCTATCAGGACTACGATTGGACCATCCGTGTCCGTCAGCTCATTATGCGCGAGGTGCAGATTGAGGGCCAGGTTGGCGAGGCCGTCATCGACCCTGTGAATCAGAATGTCATTGTCTATGTGGCTTCCTCCAAGAACCTAAAGAACCTGAAGGTGCAGAAGTTCTCTTTGGGCGGTAAGCACGGAACAGTCAGCCCCGATCCCACAAAGGAGAACGAGTACGACTTTTCTACGGTGCGTACCTTCCAGGTGACTTTGGCCGGAAATCGTGAGACCCAGACCTGGCAAGTGTTCGTTTACAAGACGGATGCCGTGGAGACGGTCGAAGCCACGGCTTTTGCACGCAGCGTCTCGGCTACGGTCAGTGGCACCATACCAATGGGCACGACACCCGTCGTGAAATATCATGCAGAAGGCACCAGTGAATGGACAACTGTCAATTCCAGTCAGGTTACTGTCACCGCCACACGCTTTGCAGCCGAACTTACCGGCCTTCGTCCGGGCATGACCTATACCTATAGCGTAACAACTGGGACAGTCGAAAGTGACGAAAAGACATTCACCACGGTTGCCGAACAGCATCTTGTGAATGGCGGCTTCGAAGCGTGGAGCAGCATCATGGCAAATTCCGGAAAGGAACTGTGGCAGCCCTGGGGCGAAGGGGACACCCCCTATTGGAGTACGGGTAATGCCGGAGCCACTACGGTAGGCAACAGCAACAGTACCTATAAGGATGAGGATGGTCGCCGCTTTGCCAATCTCCAGTCGAAGTATATCGTCATCAAGTTTGCCGCCGGCAATATCTTCACGGGCGACTACATCGACACCGACGGCTCCAACGGCGTGCTTTCTTTCGGTCGTCCCTTTACGTCGTTCCCCACAAAGATGCGTTTCGAATATAAGTATCACACTTCACTCATCACCCGCACGGGTGGCGACTGGAAGGAAGCATACGGCGCCTACATCCCCAAGTCGATGTATGAGAACTTCAAGGGCCAGCCCGACTCCTGCAGCGTGTATATCGCTTTGGGCGATTGGGAGCCAGTGACCTACACTGCAAAGGGAGTCACCTACACCTGCCCCTATCTCATTCGCACACGTCCCAGTGCCCTGCACCTCTTTGATCTGAACGACCCACACCTCATAGCCTATGCCCAGATGACGAAGGGCGAGGATGTCAACTCCTGGACCACCGAGACGCTGAACCTGGACTATCGTGTTCGCGACCGTCAGCCTAAGTACATCATTGTGGTGGCCAGTAGCAGTAAGTACGGCGACTACTTCACAGGTGGCGAGGAATCGCTTCTGCAGATAGATAATATAGAATTGCTCTACGAATAAGATATGATGTTTGACAAGATAATACGTGCCGTTCGGACAATCTGCCTCTCGACCCTTGCGTTGGCCTTCACCGCATGTGTCAACGAGATGGACTTCGCTCCCAATGCCGAGGGCGGAAGTCTGCGGTTGTCCCTGGCCAATATCTCCACGGCCACCACGCGCACTTCGCCCCACGACCTGGGCAAGCCCTCGGCTGAGGACTTCCGCCTGCGCATTCTCAATGCATCGGGGCGTGCCGTTTATGACGACCTCTTCACAACTGAGGAAATCACGTTGCCCGTCGGAGACTATACCGTGCTGGCCACCTATGGCAGCAACACCCTCTTGGCACTCGACCAACCCTACTATGTCGGTCAGACTACGGCCACGGTGGAGAAAGACAAAACCTCTGATGCCAGCCTCACGGCCAAGGTGGGCAATGCACTTGTGTCCGCCATATTTGGTCGCGATGCCGAAGAACAGGCCCGTTTCGACCGATACTACAGCGACTATGCCCTGCAGGTTTCTACCGGCACCCACAGTCTGAGGATTACGAAGGACAATCCTGCCCAGAGCGTCTACGTTCAGGCCGACAACCATGTGACCCTGCAGTTCTGGGGCAAACTGAAGATGGAGAACGACCGCGAGGTGTCGTGCGAACTCACCAGCGAGGACTTCCCGGAGACCCTGGCTGCTGCCGACCATGCCATCGTTACCCTCTCGCTGCCCGATCCCGAGAGCGCCTTGGTGGCAGACATCAGCAAGGTGGAGGTGGAAACCGTCACACTCGACGAAACCATACCCCTTTCCTGGTTGCCAGTGCCCACCGTCACCCCCTCGCTACAGATAGACAGGCAGGGAAATATTGTCGGAACCAAGCTTGCCTTCTCCGATGGCTATCCCGGTATGGAATGGAAGGCCGAGGTCACGAAGCGTAACGACACCGAGGTGCTGCGCACCATACAAGGAACTGGAGAACTGACCTCCAACTATTCTTCGTCCACCGAATGGCCCTACCTGCCACAGGGACAATATACGGCTACCTACTATGTCGTCATCAACGATAAGGCTGTCAAGGCCAGCGCCCGCAACTTCTCTGTACCCGCACCCACGGGGCTGGAAGTCACGGTCTCCGGTTACACCTCCTTCGACAAATACCTGGAGGGAGACATCGAAGCGGCCAATGCCTGCGACCGACTGACCATCTACGAGCCTACGGTTTCTGCGAACGTCAGTCCCGAACTGCTCCGCAACAGTCATGTCACCTCGGCTTTCTCCTACACCTACGATGGTGAGACAACGGACATCGCCAGTGGTATTAACAGTTATGTCATTAACGACATTACAGGACAGGAGGTGCGTTCTACCTTCCATGTCCTCAAGGGTGACTTCACTTTCGATGGCGTCTCTGTCAGCAGCCAGAAGGATTTCCGCATCACGGGCTTACCCTACACGCTGAGCCTGACCAACCACGAAGAGTGGGAAACTTCGGGTGGCGTCGATTGGTTCGAAAATGATGTCCGCTTAGGTCATCTCAGCACCGGAAGCCAGTATATCCAGACGCGCTCCGCCATCTGCATCCCACCGTCCACCTACTTCTGTGCCGACTACAGTGTCAATGTGCACACGCTGACCGTGGGGACCTATCTGACCATCAGCGTTGGCGACATTGAAATATACAGAAAAGATGAAGACGGAACACCCTTCCGCGATACCGACCATCTGGATGCAGGCACCACTGCCGTCTTCTGTTCTCCGTCTGACTATTCCAACATCATTCGTTTCTACAACGACTACGGAGCTGGTCAGACCTGCAGCCACGTCTATTCGTTTACACTAAAATATGCAGCCAAGCCATGAAACGTCTACTATATATATTCCTGAGCATCGCCCTGCTGGCTTCTTGTCAGCAGGAGCAGATGACTCCAGCGTCGGGTGAGGCTGTGCTGATGCTCGACCTCCAGCGCATGGGGCGCCCCACGATGGAGGTAACCCGTGCCGTGGACGAAGACCTGGCCCTTGACATCTTCGACGCTGAAGGCAACCTTTTCCGTCACTATGATGCCGGTTCTGTTCCTCAGAAGATTGTTCTCGAGCCTGGCACGTTCACCATCCGTGCCTACACCGATAACCAAACCACATGGGCCGAGGCCAATGGGGGCAGGGGAGAGGCCTGTTACTATGCCGAGGCTACGACGGAACTGGAGTACGACATGGTGAAGCGCCTGCAGATGCACGTGCCCATGACCAACTATGCCGTGGGGCTTCAGTTGCCCGAATTGTGGGACAATTTGTTCAAGTCATACGTGTTTACACTGAAGAGCGGCAGCCGCACTACCACCATCAAGCAGGGCGAGAAGGCCTACTTCAGTGTGGCTGACGGCGGTTTCAGTTATGCCCTCAGTGCCACCAACACCGACAACCGCACCAGTCAGCATTCGGCCATTCCCTATCCCGATGTAGAGACCGGAAAGCTCTTTACCATCCGTTACAGCTACGATTCCGATGCCACGCAAGGCGGTGTGGAAATTGTCATCACCGATGACATGGAAACCAATGACAGCGATGTGAACTTGAACGGATGAAAGGTTAAATGGTTAAAAGGTTAAAAAGTTAAAATGTTAAGATGACTCGATTGCTTTACATATTGACCCTCTTGCTGCTTCTCTCCTCCTGTGCCATCTCGGAGGTGGACATGCCTCGTCCTTCTGAACCTGAGGCTGTCGAGACCGACTCTTTGGGCTCCTTCGAACTGACGCTCACAGGCGCCCGTCAGACACGTGCCACCCAGACCAGCATTACGAAGGAACAGGCCGATAATTTCCTTATTACTATATATAAGGGCGACGACCTCTATCGCGAGACGGCTCTCCTGAAGGATGTCAACAAGAATCTCTCGGCCGGTTATGGCTACACCATCCAAGCCGAAAACTGTACCGCCGATGATGCCGAATCGCAGCCTACCATCTGGGGCCAGCGCCGCTACTCTGGTGTATCAGCCCCCTTTGCCATCAAGGCCGGACAGACAACCGCTGTCGGTGTCTCCTGTTCTGTGGCCAATGCCGGAGTGGAGGTAGTCTTCGACAAAACGGTCAGCGACTTCTTCTCGCAGGGTTACAGTGTGTCCATAACCGAGGGTTCCCGCACCATCACCTTCGATGCAGAGACCGGCGGACGTTCCGAGAATGGCACGCTCACCCGGGAGAGCCAGATTGCATACTTCAACGTGGGCACCGATGGCGTCCGCCATATCACCTATCACATACATGCCGTCAGTCCGCGCAAGACATTGGACCGCGACATCGAGCTTACCCTTACCAAGGCAAAGGTCGAGCGCGTGAAGGTTTATTATGAGATGTCGACCTTCTCGTTCGACATCACCATCGATGAGGAAGAAATCTTCCTGAACGAAGAGGTGTTCATTTCCGACGACGACATCAAGATGGACGATGGAGTCACCGACACCAACGCCACCCACGACACCTATACAGAGGACAACACAGACGTAGACATTAACAACTATGGAGATTAGAATAAAGACTTATATATATGCCCTCGTGGCCAGCCTCTGCGTGGTGGCCTGTTCGGACGATGCCCTCATCGACTCCGACAGCCAGACGCTGGTGCCCATGACCGTCGAGGCCCAGTCCGATGCCACCCGCACGGCACTGTCCACAGATGACACTACGGTGGTGTGGGAAGATGGCGATGAAATTGCCGTCTACGACTTTCAGACCACGAAGCACCAGTTCCAGTCCACCGAGAGCGGCGACGGCCGTACGAAGTTCAAAGGTCAGGTGACAGCCAAGACCGAACCCTTCGCAGCCATCTATCCCTATGCTTTGGCAGCCGATGCCGCAGCCTCCGCTGCAACCCTCTCGGCCACTCTGCCCACCACGCAGCGCGCCGTTGCCGATGGCTTCTCCTATGGCCTTCTGTCCGACACATTCGTTCCCTGCAACATCTCCGTGGCCAAGGGCGCTCGCAATGTAGACGGCAGTCCCTCCAGCATCACGTTCCACAACGTATGCCAGTTGCTCCGCTTCTCCGTGCCCCAGTATGCTGCAGGCAAGGTGCGCAGCATCACCTTCACAGCCGCTACGGCCGTGGCCGGTACGCTCACTGTCAACTACGGCAGCGACAATCCTGTCACCACCATAGCCTCCTCCCAGAGTAAGACTATCACCCTCTTGCCCCCTTCGGGCAGCGAGACCTTCCCCCAGGGCACCTACAACATCCTTTGTGCCCCGGTTCGTCTTTCGGGCTTCTCCATGTCGTTCGATTGCGGTACGAAGACCTATTCCCTGTCTTCCACCTCTGAGTTCGGTGGTCAGCCGGGCCATGTCTATTCGCTCGGAGCTATAGATTTGGTCAACACACCCTCCGTCACCGCCCTCCGTCATGTCTACGATGCCAACAATATGCTCCTTGGCACCACACTCACCGTCTCCGGTGCTCCCATCGAGGGCCGGCCCTGGACGGTAAACATTAAGAATGCCTCTGGCACGGTGGTGCGTACACTCTCTGTAACGGGCAACAGTCTGACTTCAGACGAGACCGATGCCACTTGGCCCTATATTCCTGCGGGAGATTATACGGTGGAGTACGAATTCACATCCACCAACAACCGTACCATAACAAAGAGTATGCCAGAACTGACTGTCCCCAGTCCGTCGCTCACCCTCACCGTGGATGCCTATACGGCCCACAGCAAGTATGAACAGGGCGATGCCGTGGCAGCCAACGCATGCGACCGCCTGACGGTTTACAGCCCCTCTGCCAAGTTGTCAGTAGCACCTTCGCTCATGACCATGACAAAATATACGCGCACCTTCCGGCGCACACTGAACGGTCAGACTGTCACCACTACGGAGAGCACCAACTCTCCCTCATGGGCCAACTATACGAATGTGCCCGTCAGCGGAAATCTCTATGCCTTCTCCGTCACGGCCAATTTTGCTGGTACTTCCGTGTCGGCCAACAAGCAGGTGCGCATCACCGGCCTGCCCGCCAACTTCACTCCGCCCACTCAGGCAACGGGATGGAGCAACGACGATGGTGATGTTAAATGGGAAGAGGGGTATGTCCGCCTGGGCAACGCCTCTTGGTCACAGCCCCATCGCATCAAGAACTCCACTTGGTTCAATATTCCACAGGGAACCTACATAGCCTTGGATTACGACATCGTGCTCCATCGCGCTGCTGTCAATACTACGGCCAACGTGAAGATGGGCGATCAGGAAATTGTGAAATGTACAGATTCCAAGTATAACAATGATGTCCACAACACTGGCATCAAGCAAACAACTCTGAAAGCCAATGCCACAAGTGTTACCTGCGAGGGCAGTTACGGTTCGGGTGCCACACATACCAAGGTATATAAACTCTACTTCAAATACGGCGAATAAATAGATGAAACACTATATCCAACATATCATCCTCTTGTGCTTCGGCTTGCTCCTTGCCAGTTGCGTGTCGGAGTTGGACGGCCCGCAGACCAATCAGCAGGGCACCTTCTCCCTGGGTCTCTCGGCCGACAGTCTGAGCACAGAGATTGTGACCCGCGCTTCGGAGAATATTGATGATTATTCGGTGACGCTGTCCGAAAAGGGCGAAAGCGTCTGGGCAATGCGCTATGCCGACATTGGCGACGACGACCGCATACAGCCCGTAGGCGAAGGCTACGTGGTGGAGGCCGAGAATTGCACCTCCGCAGAGGCTGAGAGCCTGAACGAAGGCTGGGGCCGCCGGCGTTTCTATGGCCGTTCCGAGACCTTTGCCATCACCAAGGGCCAGAACACGCAGGTCTCCGTCCATTGCCAGATGGCCAATGCCGGCCTTTGCGTAGTGTTCGACGAGTCCTTCTCCTCGTATTTCACCTCCGGCTTTGCCGTCACCACCGACGACCTGCGCGCCCTGCGCTTCGATGCCGACAACCAAGCCCAGTTCGACACCAATGGTAAGATGACCGCCGGGCGTGTCGCCTACTATAACGTCAACGACGAAGGCCAGCACACCCTCCAGCTCATCATCTCCGGTTCTGCCGGATGGGACGGTACCCTGCGCCTCAAGCGCACCCTGGTCCTCCAGCAGGGCAAGACCTATCGACTCATCGTCCGCAAGGGCGAACCTCAGGATGGCACCCTGGGCGTCAGCATCTCCTACGACGAGACGTTCGACGACGGCACAACCGAGGAAGTCATATTAAATTGAAAATTGAATAATTGTGAATTGAAGATAATAATTATTAACCTATTAAAGTAAAAAGATTATGAAAAAGTTTTTCATGTGTGTAGTGGCCGTAGCCGCCACAATGTCCCTCACCTCTTGCCTGAGCGAGGACGAAGTGAATTTGGAAAAGGGTAACATGGGTCGAATAGCCTTGACTATCTCAGCAGAGAATGAGTTGACAACTCGTGCTGTTCAAACTGTAAGTAGCCCTGATGGATGGTACGCTTTTGTTAATGGTCCTACGACTTATGGAACCGCTGCGAGTCATCGTGCGATTGGATCGGATTTGGCTGATTTTGATTTCGCTTATGGTTCTTACACGGTGACAGTATCTAGTCATGCTAAACTGGATGACGCACTTACGGGAAAGGGCGAAGCTTATTATGAAGGTTGGGGTAAGCAGTTGAGTAATGATACAAGTGGCGACTCTATAGCAGTCACAGTCGTAGCAGGTTCTACGTCTCATGTATATGCAACCTGTGGTAAGGCCAAGAATGCCCGTTTGGCTATTGTTAACGCAGGTTTTTCTGGAACGATTAATTCTGTAACTGCTGCAGCCAAATTGTCTGATAATACTACGGCTCGTCAAGTGTCATTTACTGCCGAGGATGTCAAATCTACAGAAGAAGCTAGTACAAAGGCTTTCTTTCGCGCAGGTGAGAGTGTAACCTTCACTTTCAACTATAACATTGGTACATATTCGAATAAGACTGCTCCCATTACGATGGCTATGGGCGGTGCTGGTACAAGAAACGTCCTGAGCATCAAGTCCGATGCTAATGGTAACATACAGATAATGAATATTAGCTACGATGATGCGTTTGATGAGGGTAATGTGACCGAGTCCATTACTATTAGTGCTGAAACTGGTGAGAAACTATAATTGCTGAAAACGAAACTATGTTGCACAATAGCCCTAAAATACTACTACTTGCATTCCTGACACTGCTGTTATCGGGATGCCTTAACGAGGACACTCAACCCCAGCCGGAGCAGGGTGTTATGGGGCGTTTCGTGCTCAATATTGCCGATGTGGAGGCCTACACGGATGCGGAGGTAACCCGCTCCGTGCAGGCTCTCCCACCATCGGAATACAGTAACTACACGTACACGCTTACGGGTACGTCGTCCATCGATAACCAGCCCGTTAGCATGACAGGTTCACTTACTGAACTCATGGGCAGCACGAACATGGAAGTGAAGGCAGGACGTTACACCTTGACGGTGAAAGGAAATGCCGACCTGAAGACTGCATCGGAAACGGGCAATGGTACTCCCTACTACGAAGGTACGAGCGTGGATGCCAATGATGCCCCGACAACCTTTGACATACATGTCGGCTCCACCACGAACGTTAATGTTCTGCTGAAACCTGCGAATGCCAAACTGACTATTGATTATGAAGATGACGGTGATCGCACTGACAAAGATACTTTTGCCGATTTCTACGGGAACGGTACGTTCACAGCAAGTGGACGGGCGATAAACTTGACCTCGCCCTCCACGGTAGTCTACTTCCCCGCAGGCACGGTCAACTACACCATCGCAGTTGCAGCTCTCGCGGGCAGTCATGTAACAGATATCACGTCGGCCACGGGCACCATCGACCTCACGGCCGGTTGCTACCACACGCTCA
>CAMOUQ010000017.1 GCA_946626595.1 uncultured Prevotellaceae bacterium
CGGCATTGCGGACGATAATTTGTGCTCATTGGACTTTTAGCGGACAGCAATAATAAGTTTTAACCACAAATTGCACGAATTTCACGAATTGGCTCAGTGCTGGATGTCAGCAGCCATAGATTCGTGAAATTCGTGCAATTTGTGGTTAAATGATTATATCCTTTTAATCCGTTTTTCTATTCCGACTATCGGTTGGCGCGTTTGCGTTCCAGATGGTCGAGGATAATCTTCCTGAGTCGCATGGACTTGGGAGTTACCTCTACGTATTCATCCTCCTTGATGTACTCGAGGGCCTCCTCCAGGGAGAAGACGATGGGCGGAATGATGCGCACCTTCTCGTCCGAGCCGGAGGCACGCATGTTGGTCAGCTGCTTGGCCTTGCAGACGTTCACCACGAGGTCGTTCTCGTGGACGTGTTCGCCCACGACCTGTCCGGCATAGACCTCGGTCTGCGGGTCGATGAAGAACGAACCGCGGTCCTGCAGGTTGTTGATGGCATAGGCATAGGCCGTGCCGCTCTCCAGGGCTATCATGGAGCCGTTGACGCGGCGCTGTATGTCGCCCTTGTAGGGCTGATATTCCTTGTAGCGGTGAGCCATGATGGCCTCGCCCTGACTGGCCGTGAGGACATTGGTGCGCAGGCCGATGATGCCGCGCGAGGGAATGTTGAATTCGATGTTGACACGCGAACCCTGAGTCTCCATGCTGGTCATTTCGCCCTTGCGGCGCGTGACCATGTCGATCATCTTCGAGGAGAACTCTTCGGGTACGTTGATGGTGAGCTCTTCGATGGGCTCGCACTTCACACCGTCTATCTCCTTGTAGATGACCTGCGGCTGGCCCACCTGCAACTCGTAGCCCTCGCGGCGCATGGTCTCGATGAGTACGGAGAGGTGCAGCACACCGCGGCCGGAGACTATCCAGCGGTCGTTGTAGCCATCGGGCTGTTCCACACGCAGGGCCAGGTTCTTCTCCAGTTCCTTCTGCAGACGCTCGTGGATGTGGCGGCTGGTGCAGTATTTGCCTTCCTTGCCGAAGAAGGGGGAGTCGTTGATGGTGAAGAGCATGGACATGGTGGGTTCGTCGATGCTGATGGGGGGCAGCGGTTCGGGATTCTCGAAGTCGCAGATGGTGTCGCCAATCTCGAAGTTCTCCAGGCCGATGATGGCACAGATGTCGCCGCTCGATACCTCAGAGATGCGGGCCTGTCCCATGCCCGTGAAGGTGTGCAGTTCCTTAATCTTTGTCTTCTCCATGCGGCCGTCGCGGTGGGCGATGGTGATGTTCATTCCCTCGCGGATGGTGCCACGATGTACGCGTCCCACGGCTATGCGGCCGGTGTATATCGAATAATCGAGCGAGGTGATGAGCATCTGCGGTGTGCCCTCCAGTTGCTGTGGGGCAGGGATGTGTTCCAGAATCTGGTCGAGCAGGTACTTGATGTCGGTGGTCGGGTTTGAATAGTCGGGGCCCATCCATCCGTTTTTGGCCGAACCGTAGATGACGGGGAAGTCCAGTTGGTCTTCCGTTCCGCCGAGGTCGAACATCAGGTCGAAGACCATCTCGTAGACTTCCTCTGGACGGCAGTTCAGCTTGTCCACCTTGTTCACCACGACGATGGGTTTCAGACCAATCTCCAGCGCCTTGCGCAGCACGAAACGCGTCTGCGGCATGGGGCCCTCGAAGGCATCCACCAGGAGCAGACAGCCGTCGGCCATGTTCAGCACGCGCTCCACCTCGCCGCCGAAGTCGGAGTGACCCGGAGTGTCGATGATGTTGATCTTCGTGCCCTTGTAGTTGATACTAACGTTCTTGGAGAGGATGGTGATGCCACGCTCGCGTTCCAGTTCGTTGTTGTCGAGCATCAGCTCGCCAGTCTGTTGGTTGTCGCGGAAGAGGTTGCCCTCCATGAGCATCTTGTCTACCAGCGTCGTCTTGCCGTGGTCGACGTGTGCAATAATAGCAATATTACGTATGTCCTGCATCGGTTTTCAGTAATTTGGGTGCAAAGGTACAAAAAAAATCCGTCTGCCCCAAGTGTAGGGCAGACGGATTGATGTTAGATGCTATTTTTTTCCCGAACGGAGGCTTTATTCCTGGGGTAGCATGATGACGGTGATGTGGTTCTTGCTGTCCAGAATCTTCTTGGCCATGGCGGCAATGTCGTCGCTGGTGATGTTCTGGACGGTCTGCTGATAGTCGGTGTAGCAGTCGATGTGTTCGCGGTCGTATTCCTCGATGTAGTCCAGCCAAGTGGGATTCTTGCGCTCGTTCTCGGTATAGGTCTTCAGCAGGTATTCCTTAATCTTGGACATATACTTCTCCTCGGCGCCTTCGCGGGCCATCTTCTGCAGTTCCTGGTCGATGACGAGGAGGGCAGAGTCGCACATCTCGGGCTTGACGGGGGCGTAGACTTGGATGTTGACGCGATACGAGCCGTCGCTGATCTTGGATATGCCGCAGCTGGCGCTGACGCTGTAGGCTGCACCCATGTCCTCACGCACGGTCTCCAAGAGGCGCATGGTCAGGGCCTGTCCCAGGACGTCGGACACGGCGTCGTTCTTCAGGGTGTATTCGACGGGAGCCTGCAGATACAGTATCATGGCCGTCTGAGGCTCCTGCATCTTGCGCAGGAAGCGGTTGGTGTATTCGCCCAAGCGAATGTTAAACTGGTTGTCGACGGGGCGGTCGTTGCGCTTCACCTTGGGCAGGGCGGCCAGATACTGGCAGATGTACTGACGGATGCTGTCGTTGTCGAAGTTGCCGACGAAGACGAAGGTGAAGTCGTTGGCACCCTGGAAGCGGTCCTTATAGATGTCCAGAACGCGGTCGTAACTTACCTTGTTGATGTTCTCCTCCTTCATGAGTGCCAGGCGCGGGTTCTCAGCACCGTAGAGGGTGGTCTGCAGCGAGTCGCTGAAGGCACGCATGGGGTTGGCGGCCTGGTTGCGCAGCACCTCCTTCATCTGGTTGAGGGCCGATGCGGCAGCCTTGTCGTCGCGATAGAGGGGCTGGAAGTGGAGGTAGGTCAGTTCGAACAGCGTGCGCAGGTCCTTGGGTACGGACGAACCGTTGAGGTATTCGCTGCGTGTGCTCATGCTGGGGCTGACGCTGGCCTGGATGCCAGCCAGGGCCTTCTGCAGTTCGGTGTCGGTGAAGTTGCCCAGGCCCGATGCACCGATGAGGGTGCTGGCCAGGTTCAGGTTGTACTTGTCCTCGGCGCCGTAGCGGCCGGTACCGCCGTCGCTGTATGCCTTCATCAGTACTTCGTTGTCCTTGAAGTCGGTCTTTTTCAGAATGACGCGGGCACCGTTGGAGAGGGTCAGAATCTTGGTGCCGAACTGGCCGTCCACCTCTTTCTTAATCTTTCCGGGCTTAGGCAGTTTGGCTATCAGGGGTTCGTTCTTCACGTTGTCGACGTAGGCCTCCAGGTGCATCTGCTGGGCATCGTGGATGGACTTGAGCAGCTGTTCCTCGGTGGGCTGTACGTAGCCCTCCTTCTCAGGATTGACGCTCAGTACCACCAGATTCGTATCGGTCAGGCTCACCAGTGACTTGATCATCTCATTGGCCATGTCGACGGGCAGTTGGGGCGTGGCCTGCGAGTAGAGCATGTGCTCGAACTCGATGCCGGGCATGGCCTCGTTGTCGAGGAAGTGGCGCACGCATTCCTGGATGTAGCTGCCCGTCTCCGTCTTTTCGCGGTTGTTGTAGAGGGCTTCCACCTGGCTCAGGAATTCGTTGCGCGAACGGTCGTATTCGCCTGCCGTGAATCCGTGTTCAGCAGCACGATAGACCTCGGCCATGGCTGTGCGAATGGCCTCGTCCAGGCGTCCCTCCTTGGGGATGACGGTGGTGGTGAAGGCCTGGCTCTTCGACAAGAGGAAGTCGCCATCCTCCACGCCGGCCTGGATGAAGGGGCACTCGGGGTCGAGGGCCTTCTCTTCGAGGCGCTTGTTCAGCATGGTGATGGCCATGTTCTTGACGAATGTGGTCATCAGGTAGGGCATGGTGTTGTGATACTCGCGAGGCATCAGGTCGTCGTGTTTGTTGGAGATCATCACGATGGGGATGGTCTGTTCCTTGTCGTGGTCGGAGACGATGATGGCCTGGTCGTTCTTGGGGACGAAGAAATACTCGCGCTTGGCGGGATTCTCGGGCATGGGGATGGGCGAGAACATCTTCTTGATGCTCTGCTCGGTGCGGTCCACGTCGAGGTCACCCACAACGATGATGGCCTGCAGGTCGGGGCGGTACCACTTCTCGTAGTAGGCACGCAGGGCCTCGGGCTTGAAGTTGTCGACAACGGACATCAGACCGATGGGGAAACGGCTGCCGGGACGGCTGTTGGAGTGAAGCTTCGGACCCTGGCGCTCGATGATGCGGCTCATGGCCTGGGTGCGCAGTCGCCACTCCTCGTGGATGACGCCGCGCTCCTTGTCTATCTCCTTGGGGTCGAGGGTCAGGTTGTGGCTCCAGTCGTGCAGGATGAGCAGAACGGAGTCGATGGTGGCCTCGCGTCCGGTGGGCACATTGTTGATGTTGTACACGGTTTCGTCCACACTGGTGTAAGCGTTCAACTGGGCACCGAACTTCACGCCGAGGCTCTCCAGATAACGGATCAGGCTGTTCTCGGGGAAGTTCTCGGTACCGTTGAAGCACATGTGCTCCAGGAAGTGGGCCAGACCGCGCTGGTCTTCCTCTTCCAGGACGGAGCCCACCTTCTGCGCAATGTAGAAGTTGGCCTGTCCCTTCGGGTACTCGTTGTGACGGATGTAGTAGGTCAGCCCGTTGTCGAGCTTGCCGTACCGTGTGTTAGGTTCCAGAGGCAGGGGCTGCATCATTTGCTCCATGCCTCCCTGTGCACTCAGCAGCGTGGCAAATGCCAGCGCGGCGAGGCTAAAAAGAAATCTGAGTTTCATTTTTGTTTGTTTAGATTATGGATTATTGTTTATAATTCTTCAGACCAGTCTCTAAGAAGTGCTTGAAGGCTTCCACGTTTTCGTCGTAGCTGTATGAGCCTGTCAGCGGATGACCTTCGTTGTCTACCAGGACATAGAAGGGCTGGGCATTGGCCCCGAACTTATAGCGTTGCAGGTAGCTCCACTTGTCGCCGATGGTGCGCAGTTTGCGCTCCTCGCCGTTCTCCACGATGGTCTCGGGCTGGGGCAGGGGAGTCTTCTCGTCGACGAACAGTGAGATGAGCACGAAGTTGTCGTCCATCAGTTGCTGCACCTCGGGGTGCGTCCAGACGGCAGCCTCCATCTTGCGACAGTTGACACAGCCGTAGCCGGTGAAGTCGAGGAAGACGGGCATCCCGTGCTCACGGGCGTAGGCCATTCCCTCTTCATAGTCCTCGAAGTGGAGGCTCTCCTTCTGTCCGAGCAGGAAGTCCTGCGTCTTCATGGGCGGTGCAAAGGCGCTGACGGCCTTGCACGGTGCGCCCCACAGGCCAGGCACCATGTAGATGGCGAAGGCAAACGATATGAGGGCCAGGAAGAAACGGGTGACAGAGGTGCGCGGACGTTGGATGACCTCGCCCATCTCGTCGTATTCGTCCTCGTCGTGCGGAAAGCGAATCCACCCTATCAGATAGGCTCCGAGCAGGGCAAATATGATGATCCAGAGCGAAAGGAATACCTCGCGGTCCAGAATGTGCCAACCGTAGGCCAGGTCGGCCACGGAGAGGAACTTCAGCGAGAAGGCCAGCTCCAGGAAGCCGAGGCACACCTTGATGCAGTTCATCCAGTTGCCGCTCTTCGGAGCCTTCTTTAACCATGAGGGGAAGAGGGCAAACAGCGTGAAGGGCAGGGCCAGGGCCAGGGCGAAGCCGAACATGCCGATGGCGGGACCGACGATGTTGCCCGTAGAGGCCACCTCCACAAGCAGGAACCCGATGATGGGGCCTGTGCAGGAGAAGCTGACCAGCGACAGGGTGAAGGCCATGAGGAAGATGGAGAGTATGCCCGTGGTCTTGGTGGCCTTAGAGTCGACAGCGTTGGACCAGCTGCTGGGCAGCGTTATCTCGAATCCGCCGAGGAACGAGGCTGCAAACACCAGCAGCAGGAGGCAGAAGAAGATGTTGAAGACGGCATTGGTGCTCAGGGCGTTCAGGGCACTGGCACCGAATAGCAGGGTGACCAGCAGGCCCAGAATCATGTAGATGAGTATGATGCTCAGGCCGTAGACCACGGCGTCGCGCACGCCGCCGCCCTTCTTCAGGAAGAAACTGACGGTCATCGGGATGATGGGCCACACGCAGGGCGTCAGCAGGGCCACGAATCCGCCGAGCATGCCCATGAGGAATATCATCAGCCAGCCCTTGTCGGTGCTGCCCGTTGCCTGACCGCCTTCGGCAAAGGATTTCAGTTCGTCGATGACGGGTGTCCATAAGCCCTCGCCGGAGGCCTCGTTAGGTTGGGCCTCAGACAATACTATTGTTGAGTCTCCGACAATAGTATCGTTGGGCTCCAATCCTGGCGTCGTTTCAGCCCCATCCTTATTAGGGCCCGAATCGGGCTCCTCCGGGGCCTTGGTTCCCTCAGTCTTTTCCACCCCTTTTCCCTTGAATGCGAAGTCAACGTTGGTGGGCGGTATGCAGTTCTCGTCGTTGCAGGCTCCGTAGGTCAGGTACCCGGCCACCTCGTAGGTGGGTTCCGTGATGGTGAACTTCTGGACGAACGAGGCCGTCCCCTCCATGTACGAGAGTTCCATGCCGAACATGTCGTCCATCTCGCGGTGCACCTTGCCCGTGGGGCGTAGCGCTCCCTTCGGCTTCACGCCCTGCTGCTTTTCCAGAGTTAGTTCGGCCTTTGTGGGGCCTCCGTCCGGTATGTCCACGCTGTAGACGTGCCATCCGGCTTCCACCTTTCCGCTGAATACAATCTCCAGTTCCGTATCTGAGATTTTATTTTCCCGTACAGTGAATTTCACGGGTTCCTGGAACTGTGCGAAAACACTTCCTGCAACCAGCAACGACAAAATGAAGAATATCTTTTTCATAGCAAATATAGATAATCAAGTACAAAGATACAAAAAAAGCGGTTCCCCCGAAAGGGAACCGCCAATTATTTGAGTGTATTGTATCAAATTACAATTTGGGACCAGTCCCAACCAGTACCTTCTTGCCATTCTTGATGTATATGCCCTTGCGTGGATGGGTCACTCGCTGGCCGGAGAGGTTATAAAGAGGTACTATGGTATTGTTGCCTTGAGGAATGCCGGCAATGCCAACACCATTGTATTCAACGACTTCCTTAAAGCCTTGCCAATATGGTTCTGCTTCGTACGATGCTTTTGAACCCTTTGGCACATACAATACAATATCATAGAAGGGATAAATCGTATTAGCAGCTAACAGAAATTATAATCCAAAGCCCATCATTATCCTTGCCTTCACGCTTCAAAACACCAAACTTCTGCAAAGCTGAAAGGTCGCGTTCGATGGTGCGCTGGCTCACCGACAAAGTCTCCGACATTTGTTTGCCGGTGATTGTCGGAGACTCTCTAATGAGATTGAGTATTTTCCGTTGACGCTCAGTGAGTTTCGTCTCCGACACGTCTCCGTCATGGTCTCCGACATTCGGAGTGTCGGAAGAGGCGAAGATGATGGTCTGGAATTGAGTCGGAGTAGATTTGAACTTGGGTTTTAGCTCGTCCTTATAACCTTCCAAGGCTTTAGTCTCATTACAGATGCGTGTGAGTCCGCTACCTCGTTTCTCCATGTAGTCAAGTTGAGCCATTACGTTTGCAAGAATGGGATTACGTCTTTCAGAAGAAACGTCAGCGATGTCTAAATCTTGAATCAGCATACCATTGTACATTCCTCCTGGGGATGTTACAGTGAGGCGGTCATCGTAAATGTCAAGATGAACTTCACTACCCATCACTGTGTAGTCACGATGGATGAAATGGTTTACCATTGCTTCAAGAACTGCACGTTCCGCATACTCTGGTTTGTTCTTTCGTCCATCAGGCAGTTTCTCCCAGCCTCTCTTGGTGTTAGACTTCACAAAGTTCATAGCTTCACGAAGTAGCATGAGGACATTGCCTGTAAACTCTGCATCGTTGATGGCATCGCCCTTTTCCTTTCCATCCCATCGTGTGCAATATAGGCGAGATTGCCACAATGGACAGTCATCGGCAAACAACGCTCCTGCATTTGTAAGAAGCCCAGCATTAGTGACAAGGCCAAATGAAAGGAGATACTTCTTGTCCCATTCTTGTTTGATGCGGTCTTTGAAAGTGTTCGCCAATATTGTAAAGGAATAGTCCTCTGCTTTATAGTCTGTGTGAAGGGAATCAAAAGTTTTGTTAGAGCCTTTCAGCACCAAGCGCACCATCTGCTCTGCCGTAGCTGGTACGCTCTCATCACCGATGCGGACAAAGGCAATGCGCTGGCCATCCCCAACGTAGTAATATGGGGTATAATGCCCTGTTTTGATTTTGAGTTGCAAGATATGTAAACCATCTATATCATGAGGAATCATTTCCACCTCTGGCAGAGGATCCATATAATCTCGAATCTTACTACTGATAGCTTCGCAAACATGCTGCACGTCACAATAATCGTTTCGCGCGTAATTTAAGCAAATTTTGTCTAAAACAAGGTTGTGGTATAACAAAAAGAAACGATTTGTGCTGAAAAATGACTACCTTTGTACCCACGAATCAGATAATTGGCGAATATGACAATGAACAAGCACTTTAATTCCTACAAGGAGGGAATTGATTTGGAGTTTCTGCGGACGTATTGCATGGAGCACGGGGAGCGGCGGACGTTCCTGCGCGGCGAGACGCTGGAGGAGGCGGACAGTTGCAAGAATGGGCGTTAAGTTATTAATCCTAATTTTATACAACTATCATTATAATCTTACTGAAGTTTCGCATGTTGAGTAGATAGAGGAAGATAAAAACTATTGTCTTTTATCTCCATTGACATCCGAAACTTGAGAAACTCAGAAGTGTGAAAAACATCTATCACATCTATCACATCTATCACTCGCCCCTGTTTATCGGGTATGTAGAGTGATAGATGCCATGATAGATGTGATAGATGAAGGCCCAAAAACGCATTTTACGTGCATTTTCCGACCGTTTTTCGTGAATTTTTCCGGCGTTTCCCGCATTTCTTTCCGAGGTGAACCTCATGTTGCATCGTGTTTTGCCACGTTTTGCTACGTGTTGCATCGTGTTCTGCTTCGCGTTGCATCGGCTTCAGCCTCGCGTTGCCTGCGCACTTACATTACTGGTGTAAACCTTTTATCTCACCATGTAAACGTTTTACACCATTGATGTAAAAATTTTACACGGCCGTGTAAGAAATCGTGTAATGGCAAAGTTTCAGTAATCTTATTATAAAGCAAGAATTAGGCACAAAAAAAGCGGCTCCCCCGAAAGGGAACCGCCAATTATTTGAGTGTATTGTATCAAATTACAACTTCGGACCAGCCTCAACCAGAGCCTTGCCGGCCTCGTTGCCCTCGTACTTCTTGAAGTTCTTGATGAAGCGGGCTGCCAAATCCTTAGCCTTCTCTTCCCACTCGCTGGCATTAGCATAGGTGTCGCGGGGATCGAGGATGGCGGGATTGACGTTGGGCAGAGCCGTGGGAACCTCGAAGTCGAAGTAAGGAATCTTCTTCGTCTCGGCCTTCAGGATGCTGCCGTCCAGGATGGCGTCGATGATACCGCGGGTGTCGGGGATAGAGATGCGCTTGCCGGTGCCGTTCCAACCGGTGTTCACCAGATAAGCCTTGGCGCCGCTCTTCTCCATCTTCTTCACCAGTTCCTCAGCGTACTTGGTGGGGTGCAACTCCAGGAATGCCTGGCCGAAGCAAGCCGAGAAGGTGGGAGTGGGCTCGGTGATGCCGCGCTCGGTACCGGCCAACTTGGCGGTGAAACCAGAGAGGAAGTAGTACTTCGTCTGCTCGGGAGTCAGGATGCTGACGGGAGGCAGCACGCCGAATGCGTCGGCAGAGAGGAAGATGACGTTCTTGGCCTCGGGACCGGCGCTCTTGCCGTTCACCTTCTGGGCAATCTTGTCGATGTGGTTGATGGGGTAGCTGACGCGGGTGTTCTCGGTCACGCTCTTGTCGGCGAAGTCGATCTTGCCGTCGGCGGCAACGGTCACGTTCTCCAGCAGGGCATTGCGCTTGATGGCACCGTAGATGTCGGGCTCGTTCTCCTTAGATAGGTTGATAACCTTGGCATAGCAGCCGCCCTCGAGGTTGAAGACGCCCTCGTCGTCCCATCCGTGCTCGTCGTCACCGATGAGCAGACGCTTCGGGTCGGTCGAAAGGGTGGTCTTACCCGTACCAGACAGACCGAAGAAGATGGCGGTGTTCTTACCCTCCATGTCGGTGTTGGCAGAGCAGTGCATGCTGGCGATGCCCTGCAGGGGCAGGTAGTAGTTCTGCATCGAGAACATACCCTTCTTCATCTCGCCGCCGTACCATGTGTTGATGATCACCTGCTCGCGGCTGGTGGTGTTGAAGGCTACGCAGGTCTCAGAGTTCAGACCCAGCTCCTTGTAGTTCTCAACCTTAGCCTTAGAGGCGTTGTAGATGACGAAGTTGGGCTCGAAGTTCTTCAGCTCCTCTTCGGTGGGCTGGATGAACATGTTCTTCACGAAGTGAGCCTGCCATGCAACCTCCACGATGAAGCGGACAGCCAGGCGGGTGGCCTCGTTGGCACCGCAGAAGGCGTCAACCACATACAGCTGCTTGTTGCACAGCTCCTTGATGGCGATGTCCTTCACCTTGGCCCAAACCTCCTCGCTCATGGGGTGGTTGTCGTTCTTATACTCCTCGGTGGTCCACCATACCTTGTCGTGGCTCTGAGCGTCGTCCACGATGTACTTGTCCTTGGGGCTACGGCCGGTGTAGATACCCGTCATCACGTTCACGGCGTTCAGCTCGGTGTTCACACCCTTGTCGTAGCCGGTCAGGCCTGCCTTGGTTTCTTCCTCAAAGAGGAACTCATACGAAGGATTGTGGGCAATCACGGTAGAGCCCGTGATGCCATACTTGGTTAAATCTAAGTTTGCCATAATTTTTGGTTAATTTATTTGGGTTCTTAATGCTCTTGCAATGTCATGCCTTTTTAAGGCGGTACAAAAGTACGAAAAAAAAGCGAATTATCCACGACGAATATGCCTTTTTTCTATCCCGCCGATGTGTTTTTAACCTAAAAATACACTTTTGAGAAGCAGAGATTACAAATAATTCACAATTTGCGATTCACAATTCACAATTATTTGCTATCTTTGGAAAAAATTTCCTTACCATGAAAGTAATAAACCTCAGCGAACAGAACTCCGTCATGAACCATTTCATGGCCGAACTTCGTGACAAAAGTTATCAAAAGAACCGTGCCCTCTTCCGCCACAATGTGGAGCGAATCGGCGAAATCATGGCCTATGAACTTTCGAAGACCCTGGAGTATAAACCCAAGACTGTCAAGACTCCACTGGGCACACTGGACATCCCTCTGACAAAAGAAGGGGATATGGTCATAGCCACCGTGTTGCGTGCCGGACTTCCCTTCCATCAGGGCTTCCTTAACCTGTTCGACCATGCCGACAACGCCTTTGTTTCGGCCTACCGAATGTATGTCAACCGCGAACACACCGAGGTGGGCGTGCATGCCGAATACATCGCCACGCCCAGTGTCAAGGGGCGCACACTCCTCATCGTCGACCCCATGCTGGCCACGGGAGGCAGTCTGGCAGCGGCCATCGACGCTCTGCTGGAGGCCGGGAAGCCCAAGAAGATACACGTTTGCTGCGTCATTGCTGCCCCTGAAGGCATCGAGGTGGTGAAGGAGGCCCTGCCCGAGGACTCCACCATCTGGTGCGCTGCCATCGACGAAGGCATGAACGAACATAAATACATCGTCCCTGGCTTTGGCGACTGCGGCGACCTCTGTTTCGGTGAGAAACTGCAGAGCTTCAGAAAGTTAGTAGAGAAGGAGAGCAGGCGGAACCTCAAGGCATAAGGCATCGTCCTCGTGCGCGTACTTAGTGATTTTCCGTAAAATTATCGTTATATCGTCACGCCTCCAGAGCCGATAAACACTGGGGTCGTGACGATTTGACGATGTTTTTTGGGAAAACGATGAGGGGGGGGCTATCTTCTCAGCACCTTGCGGCCGTCGATGACGACGATGCCCTTGTAGCCGTCGCCTACTCTTACGCCATTCAGGTTGTAGGCGGTGCGGGACTTTTTGCGGGGCTCCTCGGCGAGGGTGTCCTCAACGTCGGTGTTCAGTGTGCAGATAAGCTTTAGCTTGTCGATGTTGCAGTTGGCCCCGGTGATGGTGATGCGCAGAATCTGCCGACCTTCCTGCAGCTCTTGCGTGAGGTTGCCCGTCACTGTTTTGTAGGTGCCCACGTATAATTCTACCTTCTCTATTGTCTTGGTGGCCATCCTGGCGCGAACCATGATGGGCAGCGTATCCCCATGGGCCACCTTCAGCGAGGCCGGACGGATGTAGATAGAGTGCTTCCTTTGTAAAAGTCCAGACTACTTGACCTCCCAGATGTCGTTGGTCTCCAGCAATTCGGCGAAGGTGTGGTAGGGCTTCTTGGCCTTCACTTCCTCAATCTGTGCCTCTACGGCATCGTTGTAGGTGGGAGCTTCTACGTCGCGGATGACTCCCAGTGCAACAGGGAATCCGTCGCCGTCGCCCATCAAGGCAAGCTTCAGTTGCAACGTATTGTCCTGGCAATGGGCATCGTGGACAAGGATGTCGTCCATGGTGTATCCGTCCTTGCCTATTTCCACCTTCTTCAGTCCGAATCCGTCCTGAACCAGTCCGAACTCATTGTTCTCACCAAATACCAGGGGCTTGCCATGTTCCACGTAGATAGCGTTCTTTGCGCGTCCCTCCTTCGAGTAGACACTCTCGTGAGTTCCGTCGTTGAAGATGACGCAGTTCTGCAGAATCTCGCACACCGAGGAACCCTTGTGGGCATGGGCAGCCTTCAGGATAGCGATGGTGCCGGGTGCATCTGTGGCAACGGCGCGGGCAAAGAAGTGGCCGCGGGCACCGAAGCACAACTCAGCCGGGCGGAAGGGGTCCTCAACCGTACCGTAGGGGCTGGACTTCGATACGAAGCCGCGAGGCGAGGTGGGGGAGTATTGTCCCTTAGTCAGACCATAGATGCGATTGTTCAGCAGAATCATGTTCAAGTCGATGTTGCGACGATTGGCATGGATGAAATGATTGCCGCCAATGGCCAATCCGTCACCGTCGCCGCTCACCTGCCAAACATCCAACTTCGAGTTGGCTACCTTGCAGCCGGTAGCAATGGCAGCAGCACGTCCGTGTATGGTGTTCATGCCGTAGGTGGCCATGTAGTGGGGCAGACGGCTCGAGCAACCGATGCCGCTTATGACGGCAATGTCCTCGGGTGCCGTACCTATTTCGGCCAGTGCCTTGTGGAACGAGGAGAGGAAGAAGTGGTCACCACAACCCGGACACCATCTGGGCTGGCCTTTCTTATAATCTTGAAACGTATATGCCATAGTACTTGAATTGTAAAAATTAACCACGAATTATTTCCTTAAAAGCCTCTACAAGTTCGCTGACCACGAAGGGCTGACCCTTCACCTGATTGAACTGCTGGGGCACGAAGCCATCCACTTGCATGCGCAGGTAGGCGGCGAGCTGGCCCATGTTCTGTTCGGCCACTACCACCTTGGGATACTTCATGAGCACTTCTGCGGTGTTCTTGGGCAGGGGGCGGATGTAGCGGAACTGTGCCATGGCCACCTTGTGACCGCTGGCACGCAGTTCGTCCATGGCCGTATGCAGATGGCCGTAGGTGGAACCGAAGCCCACGATGAGCAGTTCGGCATCGTTCTTGTCGCCCAGTACCTCCAGGTCGGGTACCTCGATATTGTCAATCTTCTGCTGGCGCAGACGCGTCATCAGGTCGTGATTTTCGGGATTGGTAGAGATGGCTCCCGTCTGGTTGTCCTTTTCCAAGCCGCCCAGGATGTGAGCGAAGCCTTCGCGACCCGGAACGGCCCAGTAGCGCACACCCTCGGCGTTGCGCTGGTAGGGGGTCCACTGGCCCTTGAGCTCCTCGGGCACGTAAGGCGGGTTGATGGCAGGATATTCCTTCAGGTCGGGCAGGCGGAAGGCTGCCGAACCATTGGCTATGTAGGCATCGGTAAGGAGCACTACGGGAGTCATGTGTTCCAGAGCCATCTTCGAAGCCTCGTAGGCGGCATCAAAGCAGTCGGCCGGACTGAGGGCTGCCATTACGGGCATGGGGCTTTCGCCGTTGCGACCGTAGAGCACCTGCAGGAGGTCGGTCTGTTCCGATTTCGTGGGCAGTCCGGTGGCTGGTCCGCCACGTTGCACGTCGAGCACGACAAGAGGCAACTCCATGATTACGGCCAGGTTCATAGCCTCAGACTTCAGGCAGACTCCAGGACCGGAAGTGGAGGTCACGGCCAATGCCCCGGCGAACGATGCTCCCAGAGCTGATGCGCAGCCCGAGATTTCGTCCTCGCACTGTACGGTGGTAACGCCCAACGACTTGTGCTTCGACAGTTCGTGAAGCACATCCGTAGCGGGTGTGATGGGATATGAACCCAGGTAGAGCTTCAGACCAGCCTTTTCGGCAGCGGCGATGAAACCATAGGCTGTGGCTTTGTTGCCGGTGATGTCCATGTATCGGCCCGGCTTTTTCTCGCGGGTCTCTATGCGGCGCACGTTGGTGGCTGTGGAGTGGGTGTTGTGTCCGTAGTCGTAGCCGGCCTGAATCACCTTGATGTTAGCCTCGGCGATGGCAGGCTTCTTGCTAAACTTCTCGCGCAGGAAATTGAAGGCAACCTCCAGGTCGCGGTCGAAGAGCCAGCACACCAGACCCACGGCAAACATGTTGCGGCATTTGAGCATAGACTTTACGTCCATTCCGGTGTCCTTGAGGCAGTCCTTCACCATCGTGGTCAGCGGGCAGGCCACTACGCGGTCAGCGTCGATGCCCATCTCCTGGAGCGGGTCTTCGGTCTTGAACTGAGCCTTTTCCAAATCCTTCGGACCGAACGAATCGGTGTCGATGATGATAGTGGCTCCAGGCTTAGCATAGCGATACTGCGTCTTCAGTGCGGCTGCATTCATGGCGACAAGCACGTCGCACTTATCGCCAGGGGTGTAGACCTGTCCGGCACCGATGTGTACCTGATAGCCGCTCACGCCTGTCAGCGACCCTTGCGGGGCACGGATGTCGGCAGGATAGTCGGGGAAGGTGCTGATACTGTTTCCTACGGTAGCTGACACTGTAGAAAAAATATTTCCGGCCAACTGCATACCGTCGCCGGAATCACCCGAGAAACGGACAACTACACTGTCCAATTCCTTAATTTCCATCTTTTTACCTAATTTATGTTTAGTTCTTGAATCTCAATCCTTCTTCACGCCTTCATTTCCTCGCTTCTTTGTTCCTCCCAGGTACCCCCGCCGGGAATCGAACCCGGATTGACGGTTTAGGAAACCGTAGTTCTATCCATTGAACTACAGGGGCCCTTATGAATTTTTCGACTGCAAAGGTACGAATTTTTCGCGCACACGCAAAGTTTTTGGCAGAATTTCTACTATAATTAGATGAACGCCTACGCGCGTAAGGCAAAATTCAGACTTCCTCGAAGTCGACATATTCGCCTTCGTTGTCCTCGAAGATGCGTTTTTGCGGTTCTTTGTCAGGCTCTTGCGAAGTCGTGGACTGAGAGGCGTCGTGCCAGAAATGCGTGCTGGAGACAGGGAAGTTGATGCCGAACAGGCGGAACAGGAAACTCAGGATGGACAGCCCGAAGCTGAGCACCAGGAACACGCCTATGAGAAGAACGGACAGAAGGCAACCGATAATGTACACGAGGCAAGAACTGATATTAAGTAATCGGGGAAATAAAGATTAGGCTTTGCTCGGGCGGCTTGCCGTCGACAGCAGCGAAAGCAACACATACCACACAATGATGGCGGCCAACGCACTGGTGCCTAAGGGCAGGCAGGCAATGCAACCCAGCAGGAAAATGTACTGTATCTTGTTGTGCTGCCAAGAGAGGTCCTTGAACTTCAGCGAGAAGAGCGGAACCTCAGCCACCAGCAACAGGCACGACAGGAACATGAACAGGAAGAGGAACACGGCATTGAACTTCAGCGACACCAGGAAGGCATGCTGCCCCACTACGAGCGAGCCCCAGAACAGGGCGTTGGCAGGCGTGGGCAGTCCGATGAACGAGGTGGTCTGGCGAGTGTCGAGGTTGAACTTGGCCAGGCGCAGGGCCGAGAAGGCCGTCATCAGGAAGGCCGTGTAGGGGATGTAGTCAGAAAGTGAAGCTAAGAGGGCCGGATAGTGAACCTCATGGAAGAGGTAGAACAGAATGGCCGAAGGCGCCACGCCGAAGGTGACGATGTCGGCCAGCGAGTCGAGCTCCTTGCCGATGGGCGAGGAGATACCCAGCATGCGTGCCACCATGCCGTCGAAGAAGTCGAACACAGCACCACAGATAATCAAAAGAATGGCCCAACGATAGTTGCCATAGAAGGCTGCTCCCGTAGCCATGCAGCCGCAGACAAGGTTGCAGCAGGTCAGCAGATTGGGCAGGGTGAATAGTTTCAGTTCTTTCATTTGGCTTTCTTTTTATTTCAGTTTCGCTATCACGGTCTCGTTGCCGGTCGTTTTTTGGTCCAGCTTCACATTGACCTGGGCATCCACCGGCAGGAAGACATCCACACGCGAACCCAGTTTGATGAAGCCCATGTGGTCGTCGATTTCGTAGTCGATGCCCTCTTCCAGATACGTGACCACTCGGCGAGCCATGGCTCCGGCCACCTGCCTCACCAGCACTTCGTGGCCTTCGGGTGTTTCGATGACGATGGTGGAGCGTTCGTTCTCGATGCTCGATTTCGGCAGCCATGCCGCATTGTGGTTGCCATCGTAGTGACGCACCAGCTTCACCCGGCCGTCGACCGGAATCCAGTTGGCATGCACGTTCAGCGGACTCATGAAGATGGATATCATGAGACGGCGGTCGTGGAAGTACTCGTTTTCCTCCACCTCCTCTATGACCACAATCTTGCCGTCGGCCGGGGCGATGACTATTCCGCGGGTGTCCGACTCGAACTTACGAATCGGGCAGCGGTAGAAGTTGACCGTCAGTGCGTAGAGCAGAGTGCCCGTTGCAGCGACGACAATGAGTGGTATGCGCGAGGCACAACAAAAGTGCAACGCAAAACATACGGCCACCAGAAGAATGGCCGAACTGATAAGTATGTGTGTTCCTTCGCTATGAATTCTCAATTGGCGCAAGCGCCTTAGGCGTGTTCCCATGCAATAACTTTTTTTGAGGAAGGCTCCTCTACATCATGCAAAGTTACGCCTTTTGTGTCAATAACGCAACACTTCGGCGCGAAAAGATGCGTTTTTGACTGTTTTTTTTATAAAAAGTGCTCCGAATGTTGCAATTTTCGGGAAAGTGACGTACCTTTATACCAAATTTGCACTAAAATATGGAAGCACTTGATTTTGTACATCTGCACGTACACACCCAATACTCGCTGCTCGACGGACAAGCCAGCATCTCCAGTCTGCTGAAGAAAGCTACAGCCGATGGTATGCGGGGTATGGCCGTCACCGACCATGGCAATATGATGGGTATCAAGGAGTTCTTCAATTCGTGCAAGAAACTCAACAAGGAACGCAAGGAGCAAGGCCTGGAACCCTTCAAGCCCATCATCGGTTGCGAAATGTATGTGGCATTCCGCAACAAGGAGTCGAAGGACAAGGACATGGGCGACAACACCCGCTACCATCTCATCGTCCTGGCCAAGAACCAGGTGGGCTACCACAATCTCATCAAGCTGGTGTCGCGGTCCTGGACCGACGGATTCTACAACCGTCCACGCACCGACCGCGCCGACCTGGAACGTTTCCATGAGGGACTGATAGTCTGCTCGGCCTGCATTGCCGGTGAGGTGCCCCGCAAGATTCACCGTGGCGACATGGAAGGAGCAGAGGAGACCATCCGCTGGTACCACAACCTCTTTGGTGACGACTACTACCTGGAGCTGCAGCGCCACCCCGTCACCAATCCCAACCAGCGGGCCAACCGCGAAACCTTCCCCATACAGCAGGAGGTGAACAAGGTGCTCATCGAGTTGGCACGGAAACATGGCATCAAGGTCGTTTGTACCAACGACGTACACTTTGTCGACGAGGACGATGCCGAGGCCCACGACCGACTCATCTGTCTGGCCACGAGCCGCGACCTCGACGACCCCAAGCGCATGCTCTACTCCAAGCAGGAATGGTTCAAGACGCGCCAGGAGATGACCCAACTGTTTGCTGACGTCCCCGAGGCACTGACCAATACGCTGGAAATCCTGGACAAGGTGGAGCAGTACGACATCGACCATGCCCCCATCATGCCCAACTTCGAGATTCCTGAGGATTTTGGCACCGAGGCACAGTACCACGAACGCTTCACCGACCAGCAACTCTTCGACGAGTTCACACGCGACGAGCACGGCAATGTGGTGATGAGCCAGGAAGATGCCGAGAAGAAGATAAAGAAGATGGGCGGCGTAGACAAACTCTACCGTCTGAAACTGGAGGCCGACTACCTCACCCATCTGACCCTGATAGGTGCTAAGCGCCGCTATGGCGACCCTGTGCCCGAGGATGTGATGGAACGGCTCATTTTCGAGCTCCACGTCATGAAGACGATGGGCTTCCCCGGCTACTTCCTCATCGTACAGGACTACATCAACGCCGCCCGCCACGAACTCGACGTCAGCGTCGGTCCCGGACGTGGTTCGGCAGCCGGCAGTGCAGTGGCCTACTGTCTGGGCATTACACAAATCGACCCCATCCGCTACGACCTCCTGTTCGAGCGCTTCCTCAATCCCGACCGCATCTCCCTGCCCGATATCGACGTCGACTTCGACGACGACGGACGTGGCAAGGTGCTCTCCTGGGTGACCCAGAAGTACGGCGAGGAGAAGGTGGCCCACATCATCACCTACGGCACCATGGCCACCAAACTGGCCATCAAGGACGTGGCCCGAGTGGAGAAACTGCCCCTCGATCAGGCCAACGCCCTCTGCAAACTCATCCCCGACCGCATGCCTGAGGTCAATGGCAAACCCTTGAAGATGAACTTGCCCAACGTCATCAGCGTGGTGCCCGAGCTGCAACAGGCCGAGTCCTCGCCCGACCCGCTCCTGAGGGACACCATCCGCTACGCCAAGAAGCTGGAGGGCAACGTCCGCAATACGGGTGTCCATGCCTGCGGCGTCATCATCTGCCGCGACGACGTCTCCGACTGGGTGCCCATCTCCACCGCCGAGGACAAGGACACCGGCGAGAAACTCCTCTGCACACAATACGAAGGCTCCGTCATCGAGGACACGGGCCTCATCAAGATGGACTTCCTGGGCCTGAAGACCCTGAGCCAGATAAAAGAATGCCAGCAGAACATCCGCGACAGCCTGGGCATAGAGGTCGACGTGGACAAACTGGACATCAACGACCCCGCCACCTACCAACTCTATTGCGACGGCCGCACCGTGGGCACCTTCCAGTTCGAGTCGGCCGGCATGCAGAAGTACCTACGCGAACTGCAGCCCACCACCTTCGAGGACCTCATCGCCATGAACGCCCTCTACCGACCGGGCCCCATGGACTACATCCCCGACTTCATCGACCGCAAGCAGGGTCGCAAACCCGTGGAGTACGACATCCCCTGCATGGAGAAGTACCTCAAGGACACCTACGGCATCACCGTCTATCAGGAGCAGGTCATGCTCCTTTCGCGCCAGCTGGCCAACTTCACCCGAGGCGAGAGCGACACCCTGCGCAAGGCCATGGGTAAGAAACTGAAGGACAAACTGGACCACATGAAGCCCCAGTTCATCAACCAGGGCAAGCAGAACGGCCACGACCCCAAGGTGCTGGAGAAGATATGGGCCGACTGGGAGAAGTTTGCCTCCTACGCCTTCAACAAGAGCCATGCCACCTGCTACTCTTGGGTAGCGTACCAGACGGCCTACCTCAAGGCCAACTATCCCGCCCAGTTCATGGCCGGCATCATGAGCCGCGCCAAGGATATAGCCGAGGTCACCAAACTGATGAACGAATGCAAGGGTATGGGCATCGAAACCCTCGGTCCCGACATCAACTTCAGTCGCCACAAGTTCAGCGTCGACCCCGGTGGCAACATACGTTTCGGCCTCAGCGCCATCTCCGGACTCGGAGCCAGCGCCGTGGACGCCATCGTCAAGGAGCGCGACGCCAACGGCCCCTATGCCGACATCTTCGACTTCGCCAAGCGCGTCCCCATCAGCATGGTCAAGCGCAGCGGACTGGAGTGCCTGGCCCTGAGCGGCGCCTTCGACACTTTCTCCAAGCAAATCTCGCGCGAACAGTTCTTTGCCCGGGGCCCCAAGGACGAAACCTTCATCGACACCCTTACCCGATTCAGCACCCAATACCAGCAGGCACAGCAGGACGCACAGATGTCGCTCTTCGGCGGACTCGATGCCGTGGAGATCAGCGTGCCCCCCATCCCTGCCGCCGAGCGCTGGAGCACCCTCGAACGCCTCAACCGCGAGAAGGAGAAGATTGGCATCTACCTCTCCGCCCATCCCCTCGACGAATACGCCGTCGTGCTAAAGGGTATGTGCAACGTCCACATGGACCAGATGGCCGACCTCACCGCCCTGCAAAACCGCGAGGTGCGCATCGGAGGCATCGTCACCGCCCTGCGCAAGGGCGTCTCCCGCACCGGCCACCCTTACGGCATCGTCACCATTGAGGACTACAGCGGCTCCGGCGAACTCGCCCTCTTCGGCATGAACTGGACCAACTGGAGCAACTTCATGGAGCAGGGCTACACCCTCTACATCGTCGGTCGCGTACAGCCCAAGAAGTACCGCCAGGACAGCTTCGACTTCATCATCGACCGCATCGACTTCCTGGCCAGCGTCAAGGAGAAGGAGATACACTCCGTCACCATCTCCTTCAACCTCGAGAACCTCGACGAAGACTTTGTCTTCTCTCTGGCCGACTATGCCAAGCGCAACCCCGGGCCCACCACCCTCCAATTCGGCATCTACGAGCTGGGCCAGGAGATGCACCTCAGCACCGTGGCCAAGCGCCACCACATAGCCGCCACCCAGGAACTCCTCGACCTCCTCGACAAGCAGCCCCACATGACCTATCGCATCAACTGATATAATTTCAACGAATTCTTAAACTCATAATTATTAATTCTTAATTTACATTATTATGGCACTACACATCACAAGCGAAAACTTCAAGCAGCTCACCCAGAGCGGCAAACCCCTCCTTCTCGACTTCTGGGCTACATGGTGCGGCCCCTGCAAGCGCCTCGCCCCCATCGTCGAGGAACTGGCCACCGAGTACGAAGGCCGCGTCAACATCGGCAAGTGCGACGTTGAGGAAGACGACGAACTCGCCATGCAGTTCCAGGTCAGCAGCATCCCCACCGTTGTCCTCTTCAACAAGCAGGGCGAAGTATTCAAGCGCCTCGTAGGTCTCCAGTCCAAGGCTACCCTGGTCGAGAACCTCGAGCAGCTGCTCTAATCCCCCCAATTCTTAATTCTTAACTCTTAATTTTTAATTACTTCCATGACCTTCGAAGACGAACTGCTGCAGGACGCAGAAGATGACGTCCGCACCGTTGAGTACATCAAGAACTACCTGCCACAGGAACTCAAGGAACGCTTCACCGACGACCTTCTCTACTATCTGCTCGACGTCCTCGTCGAGTACTATGCCGACAGTGGCATCCTCGACGCCCAGCCCGACGCCGAAGGCTACATCGACATCGACGTAGAGGAAGTGGCCAACCACCTCGCCCGCCAGGCCCGCAAGGACCAGATGGGCGACTTCGCCCCCGACGACCTCCGTTGGGTCGTAGAGGGCGAGATGGAGTATGCCGAAAGTTTGGAATAGGCGTCTCCTCCAGCCCAGATACGAACAGGCCCGAATCGGTAAAGTGCCGATTCGGGCCTGTCTGTCATTCCAGCGTAGCGCGATGCTAATCCAACCTCAATTCCCTGCTCCCGTCGGGCTGTTCCTCGATGGTCACGCGCACCGCATCCTCCGGCAGCAGCGTTTCCACCAGTTCCGGCCACTCTATGAAGCACACATTGCCCGAGTAGAAATAATCCTCGCAGCCCATGTCCCGGGCCTCGGAGATACTCTTTATGCGGTAGAAGTCGAAGTGGTAAATCCGTCCCTGCGCCCCAGCGTATTCGTTCACGATGGCAAAGGTGGGCGACGTCACCACGTCCTCCGTCACGCCCAGCGCCCCGCACAGGGCCCGGACAAACGTAGTTTTGCCGGCCCCCATGGCCCCGTAGAAGGCAAACACGCGCCTTTCGCCCATGCAGTCCACAAACTGCCTTGCCGCCTCCTGGATGTCATCGAGCCCAAATCTTAAAGTCGTCTGCTTATCCATATCTTTTCCTTTCTTTTTAATGCTTTCCGCCTGCAAAGGTACGAATAAGCAGGCAGAATGCCAAACGAGGTTGCAATTTTCCGCAACCTCGTATTGTCCCAACCTTTACCTAAGTGGAGTAAATCTTTTACCTCACCATGTAAACGTTTTACCCCAGTTATGTAAACGTTTTACCTAACTGAGGTAAGAACCGTGTAATGGTATCGGTCATTGCAGATAGTCCTTTACCAGGCAGCCGCACCTATCGACGGTCACCAGGAAGTATCGGCCCGTCATGATTCGGAAATCTGAGGTGAAGAGGGGGTTGAAGGTGCCGGGCATCAGATATTCGACATAGCGTTTCATGCGATTGAAGGCCTTGAGAGTCTCTTCATCGGGTTGCTCGGGGGAAAGCAGTTCCAGCGTATACTCTGACTCAGCCGAACGGGCTTCGCGAGGCTTTTCGTAGAGCAGAACAGAGAAAGTATGTTCGTTAAGAATGTCATTATAACCGTCGTTCCCAAAGTCGAGATTCACCATACGGCCAAAGAACCGTGCCCCGGAGCGGATGCGGTGATACCAATGCCCATCCAGCACAAAACCGGGGGCTTTATAGCAAAAGAAATCGAGAGGACGATAGTTGAAGCCTCCGGTTCCCACGCGCGAATGCTTATCGAATGTGTCGGCCGATGGCAGCGGCGAGACGATGAATCCCATGTAGTGGCGCGGCTCGCGCAAGAAGACATAGGTGCGCTCCATCAGGGGGAGGGTGTCACGATTCACCCGTTTCAGCAGTTCGGTCTGGGGCTGGCCATTGGTGTCGAGCAATTGCTGCAGCTGGAAACGCTTGCCGCGAGCCCACACACCGCGCAAGTTGTGAACCTTGCGGACAGGATGGTCGCGCAGGGGCGATGTGAGCAGGATGCTACGGTCGTTGAAACCATAGACGATGGAGTCGAAACCAGCATAGGGGGACGAGGTGAAGCGGTGGGCGTGATACTTGTGGAAGGCTTCCTTCATCTCCTGAACCGAAACGGTGTCGCGGAAATAGCGTTGGAGGATGCCCAGAGAGCCTTTCGACTGATAACGATAGTGATGCCAATGCTCGCTGAAAAGGTTGCGGGGAATGACTTTCTCTACTTTCTGTCTCTGTGCCGAAGCACTGAGTGCGAAGCAAGCCATGAGTGCTGCAAAGAGGATGCGTGCGTTTTTCATAATCTTGTGTTTTAAGAATGTTTTTCTGGCGGCAAAGATACCACGGAAAAACATCTCTGCAAAACGAAACAAGCAGGAATGCACAGCAAACGATACACCAAAAATACACCAAATGTGGTTCCCAGGGTGTATCTAATGACTTAATGTTGAGTGGGTTGTATGGAGTCTGCTACTTGACTCACTTTCTTCAATGTGGCCAGCAGCGCAGAGGCGCTTTTCTCGCCCGAAAGTTTCTGATTGGCACCAGACTTGGCATTGCCTACGGCCTGAGGAGAGATGTCCAGGAGGGTGGCGATAGCGTTGGAGGGAATGTCGATGAGGGTGAGCAGGGCCACAAGACGTTCCTGGTCCGATAGCTTGGAAGTTACAAACTGAGACCAAACGTGTGGCATGTGGCGTTTGAAGACGCTTGTCAATTTTCCCCATTCGCGTTTCGTTGGCCTTTTGCCATTGTATTCCTTGTGAGCCATGGCTACGAACAATTGAACGATTTCCTCACCTTGCAATTGTTCTTCGCGCAGGGCCATGTCCCAGTTGCCAATCTGAGCTTCTGCCTTTTGCAGCTTGTCGCGGGTCTGTTGCAGTGCCTCGTCCCTCTGTCGGGTTCGATGCCTTACCTTATTATATATAATGTAGACAATGGAGAGGACAAGGGCGAGTGCAGCGGCAACAAACAGAAACAGATACCACGCCATCCGGGCCTCACTCTCCTTCTGGCTGGCCAGGTGTCGGCTTTGTGCCTGTTCGTATTTCGATTCTGAGAGCTGAGCGGCATGGATGCTCATGCGCGAACGGATGGCTCTTTTGGCTTTCTCTTGTTGGTGGATTTGCTCATATTTCTCGATGGAATCGGCATTTTCTCGTGCTTGGTAGATTGAGAGCAAGGCTTCCGAAGCTTCCATGGAATAGTCGGAAGCCATTAAGCGACGGAAGTAGTATTCGGCAGAGTCCGTCTTGTTCGTTCCCTTATATAATAGCCCCTTGCTGTAATAATACAGTTCGTTGCCAGGCTGGATGTTGCCATGTTTGTCGAATAGACCCGATTCGCGCTCGTAGATGTCCAAGAGCCGTCGCACCTGATTGTAATCCCCCTTGAGCGCGAAGGTATAAATAGGGGTATCATAGACACGGGCCGCCAGTTCATGCTCTCCTCTTTGGAGAAAGAGCCGTCTGACTTTGTTGGCTACATTCATCATGGTTGCCGTGTCGCCCAAGACGGAGTAGGACCCGACGGTGTGGGCAAGTGCGCCGATGCTGAGCAGCGTATCTCTTGCCTTGAGGGCCAGGTGGCTTTGCTCCTGATAGGCATGGAGGTGTTCGTAGGGTTGGGATTGTTCGCCATATATCGCCCCCATTTCACCGAAAATGCGGGACAGCGTGGCATAGTCACAATCCGGGTCCAATGTATCAGCCTTCTGTACGGCTGTCTCAAAATGACGGAGGGCTATTGTCTTGTCGCCCATGTCGCGATAGGCACAGCCGAGCATGTAGTAGGCCCGCAGACGCAGGTTGGCAGGATGCCACCAATGGTCGTAGTAGCGGACGAGGCTGAGGCCAATGCTGTCGGAGGTGAAGAGAGAGTCGTGCTGGTTCATCCACTCGGCCTGTTCCAATGTCTGGCGCATGCGATCGTTCCGCCCGCAGGAGACGAGCAGGACGGCAAATATGAGGGACAATATGTGGCGCAGGGGCGTACTCATAGAGGGAATGGTCGTCTTGCCCCGTTCTACCTTTTCTTAGGCCTCAGTGTGATGAGGGGTATGAGCATTTCCTCCATGGAGATGCCGCCGTGCTGGAAGGTGTCCTTGTAGTAGGAGACGTAGTAGTTGTAGTTGTTGGGATAGGCGAAAAAGCTGTCGCCCAGGGCGAAGATGTAGGCCGTGGAGAGGTTGGGGGAGGGCAGCTGGGCACGGAGGGGCTCGCGTATCTCGAAGACCTCCTTGGGGTTGTAGCTGAGGTTTTTGCCCAGTTTGTAGCGGAGGTTGGTGTTGGTGTTGCGGTCGCCGACGACCTTAATGGGGTTGCCGCAGCGGATGGAGCCGTGGTCGGTGGTGAGGAGGATGGTGTAGTCGGAGGCGGCGAGGGCGCGGAAGAGGTCCTTGACGGCGGAGTGGCGGAACCAGGAGAGCGTGATGCTGCGGTAGGCGGCTTCGTTGTTGGCCAGTTCGCGCACCATGCGGCTCTCGGTGCGCGCATGGGAGAGCATGTCGATGAAGTTGAGGACGACGACGTTGAGGTCGTAGCCCTGGAGGGTGGGGAGCTGCTGGAGGAGCTTCTCGGCGGCCTGGGAGTCGTTGACCTTGTGGTAGGTGAAGGTGTTGCGGCGGCGGTAGCGGTCGAACTGGGTCTTGATGAGGGGTGCCTCGTTGAGGTTCTTGCCTTCCTCGGAGTCTTCGTCGACCCAGAGGTCGGGGAACATCTTGGCAATGATGTTGGGCATGAGGCCGGAGAAGATGGCGTTGCGGGCGTACTGGGTGGCCGTGGGCAGGATGCTGCAGTAGAGGTCTTCCTCGATGTTGAACTGGTCGGCTATCTCGCTCTGCAGCATGCGCCACTGGTCGAAGCGGAAGTTGTCGATGACCAGTAGGAAGACCTTCTCGCCCTGGTTGAGGAGGGGGAAGATGCGCGACTTGAAGATGTCGGGGCTCATGAGGGGGCGGTCGGGGCTACCCTCGATCCACTGCATGTAGTTCTTGCGGATGAACTTGCCGAAGCCGAGGTTGGCTTCTTGCTTCTGCATGCTGAGCATCTCGGTCATCTGGCTGTCGGCGGCGGTGAGGTCTTGCTCCCAGAGTGTGAGGCGCTTGTAGACTTCCGTCCAGTCGGCAAAGGTGCGGGCGTCGCTTATCTGCATGCCTATCTTGCCGAAGTCCTGCTGGTAGGCCGACTGCTGCACTTCGGTGACGATTTCCTTCTGGTGGATGTTGCGCTTCAGGGTCAGGAGTATCTGGTTGGGGTTGACGGGCTTGATGAGGTAGTCGGCTATCTTGGAGCCGATGGCCTGGTCCATGATGTTTTCCTCCTCGCTCTTGGTGACCATGACCACGGGCACCGTGGGCAGCACTTCCTTGATGCGGGCCAGGGTCTCCAGTCCGCTGATGCCGGGCATGTTCTCGTCGAGCAGAATGAGGTCGTAGGGTCGCTCGGCACAGCGCTCGAGGGCGTCGAAACCGTTGGTGACGGTGTCGACCTCGTAGCCTTTCTTTTCCAGGAAGATGACGTGGGCCTTGAGCAGCTCTATCTCGTCGTCGACCCATAGGAGGGACCTCCCTCGGCCTGCTCCGGCGGTGGGGGTGTGGGCGGCATTGTCGGTGGTTGGAGTCATAGGTGTATGTGTTCTGGTTTATGTCTTAGAAGTCGAAGGGGAAGTCGTCCACTGCTTCTTCTTCCTCGGGGTTTTCGGCCTCGGGCTCGACGTCGTCGGGGTCGATGACCTCGATGTCGGTGGGTTCGTCGATGCGCAGGTCGTCGGGTATCTCCAGTGGGGCGAACTGGCGGTCGAAGAATTCCTTGTATTCGTCGAAACTGAAGCTGCGGCCCAGGTTTTGGAGGTTATCGTCGCTGATGAGCAGTGTTCGTATGCCCTCGAGTATGGTGGCCATGTGGCGGTCGGAATAGAGCGCCTGGGCGTAGGCATGCACCTCGTCGTAGCTGAGGAAGCCGCGGATGCACATCATGGAGAGGCCCTGGTCCTCAAGCACCTCTATCTCGAAGTTGCGCACCATGTAGCTGGTGAAGTTGTAGCGGGCCATCTCGAAGAGGAGTTGGTCTTCGTCGAGACTGTTGGTGGGGTAGGCGAGGACGAAGTTGTAGGTGGTGTAGCGCTCGGCCGATAGGGTGTCGGCCACCTGGGTGCTGTCGTCCTCCATCCAGTCGCCGCGGCGGCGTTTCCAGATGTCGCTGGAGTTGTATTTGTCGTCGGAGAGCAGGCGCCCCTCCTGCAGACCCTTGACGATGTAGGCGGCCATCTCGCCGATTTCTTCCTTGCTGTAGGTCTTCACCAGTTGCTCGAGGAGGTCGAGGAATTCCTTGCGCTGACCTGTGTAGAGGTAGCTCATGGCGCGGATGAACATGATGCGGGCACGGTGCTGGCCCAGGGGGAAGTTGTCGGTGTGGTAGTCGTAGTTGGCGGCCACGGTGTCGTATTGGTTGGCCAGGTAGGCGTCGTAGGTGGCGGCGTAGAGCGAGTCTTCGAGGTGCTTGCCGTCGCGGGCGATGCGTTCGTAGTTGGGGTTGGCCACGCGGATGGCGTTCTTGTCCTCGGGGAAACTGTCGACCAGGAGGGTGCGGTACTGCTGGGCACGGGCGTCGTCGCCCAGGCGCCAATAGAGCAGGAAGAGGTGGTAGTAGGCGTCGGCCCGCGAAGCGGTCTCGGGGAAGTCCTCGAGCAGGCGGAGCAGCAAGCGCAGTGCGTAGGGGAAGTTTTGTATGCGCTCCATGACGGCTATGCCGCCTTTGTGCAGGGCGTCCTCCAGGAGTTGGTTGGAGGCTGCCAGCTGGTCCTCGGTCATGGGGATTTGTGCCAGGTAGAACTCGCGGTGGTGGGGGTCGTTGGCCAGCGAGTCGCGGATGCGCTGTTCCTCCTCGTCGGCCAGGGCTTGCTCGGCTGCGGCCAGGGAGTCGGCGTTCTCGTCGTAGTTGTATTCCTCAAACTCGCCGTTGGTGGCCACCGTCTTGTTGCTGCGCCGCCAGTTGTCCTCGTTCTTGCGGTTGCCCCATTGGCGTTGGAAGGCCTGTTTGCCGGCCATCACGGTCTGGGGGTTGTAGAAGTACCATGCCCCGCGGTTTTGCGAGGTGGGGACGGCCGTTGGGGTGGCTGTGTTACGGTTTTGGGCCGTCTGCTGCGCTCCGGTGTTGCCGGTGGGTGCGGTGCCGTTCTGTGCGGCCTTCTTGGCCTCCTCCTTTTCCTTCTTCTTCAGGGCCTCGATGACGCGGTCTATGGCGGCCAGGCGCTCGTCTTCGGGCATCTTGGCCAATTCCTGCAGACTGTCCTGCAACTTCACGGCGGCCAGGTGCGGCCCGGCTTCGTCGAGTGCCTTGGAGCGCCATTCCGATTCGGTGTATTCCTCGTGCTCCTTGTCCAGGATGGCGATGCACTGGGCATAGGTGCGCTGGGCATCGACATATTGTTCGCGCTCCCAGTAGATTTGCGACAGCCGAAGCAGCAGCATAGCCTTGGCGGCTCCGCTCTTTGTGCTTTCCTCTACGCCTTTCTCGTAGGCGCCGATACACTTGAGTGTGTCGCCGGTAGAGAGCCAGATGTTGCCGATGGCGTAGTAGACCTGGTCGAGGTAGTCCTTGTTCTTGTCGCTCTTGGCCATGCGCTGCAGTTTCTTGATCATGGCCTTTGCCGACTGGCCCGACATGACCTCGGTCTGCAGTATGCGGGCGTTGAAGGCCAGTTCGTACGGCGGATTGCTGCGAATGACGCGGGCAAAGGATTTGTAGGCATCCTTGTCCTGGTGCAGTTCGCGCTGCATCTGGCCCATGAGGAAGTTGAGCCGTGAACGCTGCGACTTGTGCTTGGTGAACTTTATCGCCTTGCGCAATGCAGGGATGGCCTTCTCGTATTGCTCCGTGGCTATCAGGTAGGATGCCTGCGTGATGGCCAGTTCGCGCTGTCCGGCTGGGGTGATGCTGTCGCGCTTCATCTTGTCGAGTACGTCCTCGGCGTCGTAGGGCCACTCCAGTGCTACATAGCAGCGGGCCAGCCAGGCGCGTGCCACACTGGCCACTTCGGGCTGAGTGGAATAGAGGCGGATGACGTAGTTGAAGGTGGAGGCGGCTTCGATGAACTCGCCCTTTTGGAACTGAGCCTTGCCCATCATCAGCCAGGCATGTCGCAGATAGGGGTTGAACTCCTTGCGGGCACGAAATTCTTTGTCCTTCGCTGACAGTTTCTTACCGCTTTTCACGGTGGGCCGTTTCTTGATACTGTGCAGCTTGATGGCCTTCTCGCACTTCAGGATGGCATTGTCGAAGTTGCTTTTGCCCATGCCAGCCGTCGACTTGTTGGTGCTGATGATCATGGGCAGCAGGCGCGTGTAGTCGTCCTGATGGCCGCGTTCCTGTGCCTCTACGCCCTCGATGTACGAGACTTGCCCGTTGTAAATCGTATTGAAGCGAGCCGTGGTGGCATGGAAAAACCGGGTGGCCGAGGTGTTCTTCTTGGTGGAACACGAGGAGAGGAGAAGTAAAGAAAATGAGAGAATGAGAAAATGAGAAAATGAGAGAATGAGAGAATGAGAGAATGAGGAAATGAGAGAATGAGAAAGCCGTGCCCAAAGCATGCTCCCCCTTCCTGTCCGTTTGTATAATCCTACTTTTCTCATTTTCTCATTTCCTCATTCTCTCATTTTCTCCATTTCTCATTTTAAAATAACGCTCGCGCGAGGGATTTATTGCCCAGGGCGGTGAGAGATTTCATTGGCGACGCTCGCCGACTATCATGAGAACCTCGTCGCGGATGTCCTCGGGCAACTCCACGGCTCGCAGTTGCAGACTGCGGACCCATCCGGCCACTTCGTCGCTGCGCATGGTGTAGAGCACGTCGCGAAATTCATCGATTTCATCGTCAGAATAGGCATCCGCCCGACGCCCCCGGAAGCGGTCCAGTTCCTCGTCGTTGTAATATTCGATTCGCTTCGACAGGGCTGCCAGGAGACTTTCTTTCTCACACACTTCATGCTGACCGCAGCACTCCATGTCTACGGGGTTCACCGTCGGTTCCTCGTCATCGGGCATGTTCCGATAGCGCAGCCACCCAGCCAGGGCAGCCACCAGGCCCAGCACTACCAGGGCCGCAAGAATGTATAAGGCTAATTCCATTTAACTGTAAATCCAACTTTTTCAAGGTCGTTCCAAAAGCCCGGGTAGGACTTGCTCACCACCTGGGGGTTGTTGATCTGTATTCCAGAGCCGATGCACTGGCACACTGGGGCCAAGGACATGGCCATGCGGTGGTCGTCGTAGGTGTCGAAGGCGAGGGAGAAGCTGGCGGCCTTCTCCAGGTCTGCGGTGTAGGTTCCGTCCCATTCGATGGTGCTGTCCGATGTTTTCAGTTGCACCAGTTTCCCCAGTTCTTTGTCGAGGGCGGCTATGCGGTCGGTCTCCTTGATGCGCAGGCTTTGTAGGCCGGTCAGGCGGAAGGGTACGCCCAGGAGCGTGCATGCGGAGGTCAGTGTCTGGGCCAAGTCGGGCTGGTGGGTGAGGTCGCACTGGAAGTATCCAGTCCGTTCGCCCCTCTGTGTCAGTCGGGCCACCGCTGTCCCGTCGGCTTCGGTCAGAAATTCTGTGTGTACGCCCAGCAGGCCGAACATCTCTTGCACCCGGCTGTCGCCTTGGATGCTTTCGCGATGCAGCCCGACGAGGTCTATCCGTGCGTCATGGTTCTTGGCCAGTGCCACCATCTCGTACCAGTAGCTGGCAGCGCTCCAGTCGCCCTCCACGGTGTATGGGCGAGGCGTGTAGGCTATGGGCTCTACATGGATGGCATCCTCGGCCGACCATGCTGCCTGGGCGCCGAAATCGCGCATCATCGTGAGGGTCATGTCCAGATATGGGCGGCTGGCGATGTTGCCGGTCAACTTCAGATGCAGTCCGCGCCTGAGTGTTGGAGCCACCATCAGGAGGGCCGAAACGTATTGTGAACTGACGTCGCCGGCAATGGACAGGTCGCCACCCTCCAGGTCGGTGCGTCCCGTGATGCGAAGGGGTGGAAATCCCTCCTCACCCACATATTCGATGTCGGCCCCCAACTGCCGCAGTGCATTCACCAACAGTCCTATGGGGCGATGACGCATGCGTTCGGACCCCGTGATGACGTGCGTGCCGGAGGTTACGCAAAGGTAGGCCGTCAGGAATCGCATGGCCGTGCCCGCTGCGCCGATGTCTATCACTTCGGGCATGTCCTGCAGGGCGCGTAGCATAACATTCGTATCGTCGCAGTCCGAAAGGTTGCGGGGCAACGCTGTGCTTTGGCTGAGGGCGTTGATGAGCAGTGCGCGGTTGCTGATGCTCTTGCTTGCTGGCAGGGTGATTCGCCCTTCCAGATGATTCGTTGGGAGCAAAAAAAGGCTCTTCATAGACAAATTTTAATGTTTCAGAGAACAAAATTACAAAAAAGTTTGGTTGTAACAAAAAAAGTATGTACCTTTGCACTCGCAAACGCAAAAAGAGCGGGATGTAGCTCAGCCCGGTAGAGTACGCGTCTGGGGGGCGTGTGGTCGCAAGTTCGAATCTTGTCATCCCGACTTGAGAGAGAAGCAGTGAAAAATTTCACTGCTTCTCTCTTTTTTATTTCATATTCCTCAGGTGCTTATTATCCTTCATGTCAGAATATGACGATGAAGTCCATTCATTCCGATGTATCGGGCAAATGCTGTAACTCTTTCACAGATGCAGTAGAAAGATTTCCCAGTACCCGGTCGATTTTCTGAGCAGACGTCTGCATGGACCTGATTTGGTTGTTGGCATGGTCCAGTTGTTTCTTCAGGCTGTTGAACGTAGGCCAGTCGCCGGCACGTGCAGCTTCATCCTTTTTCTTGCGGAGCGTTTCCACTTTCGACTGCAGTTCGTCGAGTTTCTTCTTTGCTTCCTCAGTGTTGAGGAATATCCGGGAGGTATAAGTTTGAATATTGTCTGCCATAAAAAAGCGGTATATTTACATCTGGTGCAAATATACCGCTAATGATAGTATATTAAA
The DNA here is from genome assembly GCA_946626595.1 of uncultured Prevotellaceae bacterium. Taxonomy (GTDB): domain Bacteria; phylum Bacteroidota; class Bacteroidia; order Bacteroidales; family Bacteroidaceae; genus Physcousia. The sequence goes on from CAMOUQ010000017.1 coordinate 32,395, forward strand.
AATACACTAAGTAATGGTGGCAAGCCATGCGGCAAACAGGGCAACTAAAGCAAAAACCACGATGGCGAATATGCGTGCTCCCCACGTCATCGGCCCTGCGAGTTCCCTAAACTTCTTCCAGTCAGCGTCTATTTCTTCCATTGATTTGTCAGGCATATTGCTGCCTATGGACTTTAGAACAAGGATAAAAAAGTAGACAAGAAGAATCACCCCCAACAGAGCGAACAGGACATCAGAACCCGGTAAAAAGTTGAATATCATATTATTGCTGTCCGCTAAAAGTCCAATGAGCACAAATTATCGTCCGCAATGCC